>SVNB01000063.1 GCA_015067125.1 Oscillospiraceae bacterium | reverse complement strand
AGGTGATCGGAGAATAGTCATTGATAAGGTCACGGATCATCTTATCGGTTGCGTTGTTGGTCCACCATGCTCCGGGGCCGATATCGCCGGAAATTTCGGTAGTGGAACCATAGATAAGTCTGTTGGGACGGGATTCTACAACGGGTTCTTCTACTTCAGAAGAAGGCTCGTCGGAAGGTTCGTCAACAGGCTCGTTGCCGCATGCTGCGAGAGAAAGCATCATAGCAAGGGCAAGAAGAAGTGCGAGAAATTTCTTCATTTGAATTTCCTCCTTAATTTTTATTATGTCATACAAAAATCAACAATACTTCATTGTGTATAACATCCATATTATTATAATGGCTAATGCCGCAAATGTCAATGAAAAAAGTTGAAAAATTCTACAAAACATGCATATTATAATGATTAATAATTCATTTTTATGTTTTATGTAAAATGTAAAGTATTTTACTTTTACAGATGAATGCCTTTTTATTATAAAAAACACCGTAGAAAATAATTTCTGCGGTGCTTTTTAATTAATAATAGCTCATTCGTTTTTTCTTTATATGTGCATTTACAAGTTTAATTACAAAGTAAATAATTGCAACTGCTGCAAGAAATACCGTTTGAAAAATTATAGAATCGCTTCCCTGCGCCATAATATCAGTCCAAAGCTTATCGGTAAGCGCGCTTGTATCCTGCGGAAGCGTTAAAAACGCATCAAGAGAAGCTATAAGTTCATCTTCCGGATATGCGATTTCGTTTTCTACCAATTCTTCGTCAAGAAGTTCCATTGCCCCTGTATGAGGAGTGGAATAACCTACATAATAACTGTTTGCCGCGGCAACAGTAGATTCGCACATATAGTTTATATACATTTCTGCCGCTTCTTTGTGCTGTGCACCTGTGGGGATACACATGGAATCTATAAAAATGCTTGTGTTTTCCGGAACGTAAAAGTCAAGATCTTCGTTTACGTCCATCATCAAAACAGCATCGCCGTTATAATACGGAGCAACCGCTGCTTCCCCACCTTCCATTTTATCATAGATTTCATCCATAACGTATGCCTGAACAAGAGGCTTCTGTGCCCGAAGATGTCCTGCCGCTTCTTCTATTTCCATGGCGTCTGTTGTATTAAAAGAATATCCAAGATCAAGAAGGGCAAGAGCAAAAGCATCACGGGAGTTTGAAAACATCAGCATATTATCTGCATACTTTTCATTCCAAAGAATATCCCAGCCGGTAAGATCTTCTTCGTCAACCATAGCCGAATTATAAATTATGCCAACAACACCCCAGTACATAGGTACGGAATATTCGTTTGTGGGGTCAAAGTTTGCATTTTTATATTTTTCGTCTATATAACGATAGTTCGGTATGTTATCAAAATTAAGCTTTTGAAGCATGCCCTCGCCTATCATTTTACCAATCATATAATCCGAAGGAACAATAACATCATAGTTGGTACCGCCGGATTTTAATTTTGTATAAAGTTCTTCGTTTGAAGAAAAAAGAGTATAGTTTACTTTTATTCCGGTAAGGGCTTCAAAATCTTCGTTCACGTCAAGAAAGTTAACAGAATCGTTTGCAACGTATTCGCCCCAGTTGTAAACGTCTATTTCCACGCCCTGTCCCTGAAATTTCTGATAATAATCGTAATCTTCCACTTCCGTGGAATATCCTTCGGCTTCGCTGTAATATGCAAACGATGTTATGGAAGACAGCAAACAAAAAATAACTGCAAGGATCAAAGATAAGGTTTTCTTCATTTATCTTCCCTCCTTTGCAAAAGCAGCTTCGCCGTGATTTTTCTTTCTTCTTGCGCCGTTGATATTTACCAAAAGGAGAATAAAAAGAACAACCACAAACATTATGGTGGAAAGAGCGTTAATTTCCGGACTTACTTTCATTCTTACCATTGAATATATTACAACAGAAAGAGTCTGGGAATCCGCCGCACTTGTGAAAAAGCTGACCGCAAAATCATCAAAGGAATATGTTACAGAAAGCAAAAAACCTGCGGCTATTCCCGGCATAATTTCCGGAAGAATAACCTTTCTGAAAGCCTGCATTGGGTTACAGCCAAGGTCAAGCGCTGCGTTATATACGTTTCTGTCAAGCTGACGCAGCTTTGGCAGCACGTTAAAAATAACTATCGGCACGTTAAAAGTAATGTGCGCAAGAATAAGCGATGTAAAGCCAAGTTCCATTCTGATAAAAACGAAAAGAAGCATCAGCGAAACACCGGTTATAATATCCGGATTTATCATAGGAAGATAAGTTATGTTAAGTAAAAGCGCCTGCAATTTTTTATTCATCGCGTTGATGCCGATTGCTGCAAGAGTTCCAAGCACAACGGCGCAAACACCCGCAACAAGCGCAACAAAAAGCGTATTTGCAAAAGCACCAAGAATTATATCGTTGGTAAAAAGCTTTTCGTACCATTTAAAAGTAAATTCCGTAAATACGGTACGGCTTTTTGCGTCATTAAAAGAAAAAACAATAAGTACCGCAATAGGAAGATACAAAAAAGCGTAAATAATTCCAACATAAAATTTAGAGAGAATTTTCATATTGTAATCCTCCCCTCTTTTTCGATGTTTTCACTGTCGAACTGGCTCATCATGCTCATGCAGATAAGAACGATTATCATAAGCACAAAAGAAATTGCAGAACCAAGGTTTGGATTATAGTTGTTGCTTCCGAACTGCATTTCGATAAGGTCACCGACCATAAGTTCGGAACCGCCGCCAAGCATTCTGGAAATTACAAAAGTACTTACCGCCGGAACAAATACCATGGTAATACCGGTTTTTATTCCCTGAACAGTCTGCGGAAGAGTAACGTTAATAAATACCTGCAAAGGGTTTGCACCAAGATCCTGTGCCGCATGAACAAGAGATTGATCCATTTTCATCATAACAGTATAAAGCGGAACTATCATAAACGGAAGATAGTCGTAAACCATTCCAAGAACAATAGCCCCCTGGGTATTTATCATCTCAAAAGGTCCGATTCCGAAAAGACCGAAAAATCTGTTAAGAAGGCCGTTGTTTTCAAGAATCGTCATCCAGGAATATGTTCTTAAAAGAAAGTTCATCCACATCGGAAGCATTATAAGCATAAACATGGTTTTTCTTATATTGCTTGTCTTTTTCCCCATAATATAGGCAAAAGGGTATCCAAGGGCAAGGCAGATTGCCGTTGCTACAAACGCAAGAAAAAGAGATTTTATAATTACCGGAACATAATCTGCAACACGGATTATGTTCTGAAGAGTAAATTCTCCGGAACCTGTGGTAAACGCAAAATATGCAACCATTATAAGCGGCACCACAATAAATATCGCCATAAAAACGATATATGGAAAAGCAGGATAACGGGATTTTATCATTTTTCTTCCTCCGCCATCTTGTGCATAATATGAATATCATCGGGAATTACAGAAAGACCTACTTTTCTTCCCGGTTCTTCATAAAGGGTGGAATGTATTTTCCAGTTAAAACCTTCCGCAGAAACAACTATTTCGTAATGAACGCCTTTGAAAATAATGCTTTCCACTGTGCCGGTTATCTGTCCTTTTTCCGGTTCGGATATTTTTATATCCTCCGGACGGATAACAACGTCCACGTTTTCGTTTTCCGCAAAACCAAAGTCAACACAGTCAAAATCGCGGCCTGCAAAATTCACAAGGTAATCCTTCTTCATAACGCCATCGATAATATTGGATTCACCGATAAAATCCGCAACAAAAGCGTTTATCGGTTCATTATAAATATCAATAGGCGTTCCGATTTGCTGAATCTGGCCTGCGCGCATAACTACAACAGTATCGCTCATGGTAAGAGCTTCTTCCTGATCGTGAGTAACATAAATAAACGTTATTTTTGTTTCACGCTGGATCTTTTTAAGCTCTATCTGCATTTCTTTGCGAAGTTTAAGGTCCAAGGCACCAAGCGGTTCATCCAGAAGAAGAACCTGCGGTTTATTAATAAGTGCCCTTGCAATTGCAACGCGCTGCTGCTGACCGCCGGAAAGCAGGTTTACGTCGCGGCGTTCGTATCCGCGCATGTTAACAAGATCGAGCATTTCAAAAACTCTTTCCTTGATTTCTGCATCCGGCACTTTTTTAAGCCTTAAACCAAAAGCGATGTTTTCATATACGTTCAGATTAGGAAAAAGTGCATATTTCTGAAATACGGTATTAACTTCCCTTTTGTATGGCGGAAGTTCGTTAATTCTTTTTCCATCAAAAAAAACGTCCCCGCTTTTAGGATTTACAAAGCCTCCGATGATACGCAACGTGGTGGTTTTACCACAACCGGAAGGTCCCAAAAGTGTGACGAATTCGTGATTGCGGATATCAAGATTAATGCGGCGAAGAACACTTTCTCCGTCGAATTCTACAACGATATCCTTTAAACTTATAATGGCATTGTTTTCCATTCTGCATCCCCCTTTTGCGGATTCAAGTCACGCAAGGTAAAAACAGGATCACAGGCCGCAGCCTCACCCATTTTTCATACTGCTTTTTACAGCATGGCCGTAATTCAATGAAAGATTTTGAATTACGTGTTAAAAACCTGTCGACCCACCGCTTTCCTCTTGGAACCGACCCCGCAAAAGAGTGTTTTATTCTAAACGTTGCCGCGCATAAGTACCTACCGCTGTGCCCGGTTTTAGAAGGCTCCCGCTTGAAAGCAGTGTTTCATATGACAAAGAAAATCCGGTCTATTAATTCGTTTACGTTTCTATCACAGCTCTTCCAAAACGGTTTTTGCTGCGACAGTTTCACCTCCCTCTGACCGGATGTTAGATTGTCAAACAACAGATGCAAAAATAACATTATAAATATATCATAATATTAAAAAAAGTCAATAATATTGACTCTTTTTATTAATTTTTTGTGAATTTTTATTCTATTTTAAAAGTTTTTCCCGATTTTTGTAATCCGGAAGATATTTTTCAATCAATTTATAAAAATCTTTACTGTGATTTTTATAAATAATATGAGCAAGCTCGTGAACAACCACGTAATCTATTGCCTCCGGCGGATACTGCATAAGGCGCCAGGAATAGCAAATAGAGTTTTTTCCGTTGCAGCTTCCAAAGCGTTTTTTGGCGGAAGTTATTTTTATTCCGGAATATTTCACTCCAATAATATCAGCAAAATATTTTGTTCTTTCGGTAAGATAAGGCAATGCCTTTATTTTGAGCACCCGTTCTTCTTCATCAGAAAGTAAAAATTTTTCATCGTGCTCACGCTTTGTTATAGTTTGCTTTTCTATCCATTTTTTATGTTTATTTATAAAACTTTCAATTTCTTGCGTGCTCATTTTTAAAGGTGCTTTTACAAGCGGCAAAAAATCATCGTCTATCGAAAGCTCGATGGTTTTTCGTTTTGACCGAACAAGTTTATAATCCATTTTCTCTCCTTAAAAACTCTTTTATCAAAAAAGGCTGAATATCCGGATAAGTCCATTTTTCCGGAAGCTTATCAAAAATTTCTATTTTCTCTATTTCGCTGTGCAGTTCGTGCTCAAATTTCACAATATCCGCATAAAACAGCTTTCCAAAGGTTTCTTTTCCGGTTTCGTTAACCCTGTTTTTTCCTGTTACAGAATAAATACATACAGGCTTAAATGAATATTCTATCGCTCCGGTTTCCTCATAAAGTTCTCTTTTTGCTGTTTCTTCGATTGTTTCACCGCCTTCTCTGTGCCCTCCCGGAATTTCATAAGTATTTCTCTCTTTATGTTTGCAAAACACCCATTTTCCGTTATTCCTTGCAATAATAACAGCGAACTTCAATAAATTGTCATCAGCATTATCATAAAATTTTACTTCCATTTTTCCTCCAAATTGACTGAACCGGCAGTTTATGTTAAAATCCATTATATCACAGAAAGGAGCGTGATTGTATGGCTGACGAAGAAAATTTGCTTAAAAAGCGTTTTATCGAACTTGCAGACCGAGCATATTCCAAAAACATCTATACTTTCACGGAATTTCTTTCTCCTGCGGAGCAGAATCTTCTCAGATTTTCTGTAAAAGGTGTACCATATCATTTTGAAGGCGGATATGAAAACTCCGAAAAAGCCATCTGCGTTTTTGGTAGTGAAGAGCTTTGCGGATATGTTGAATGCGCTCCTATTTCATATATAAAAATAGAACCATGCTCAATAAAATTTTCCGGAGAACTTGCGCACCGTGATTTTCTCGGTTCCATTATGTCCCTTGGCATTCGCAGAAGCACAGTAGGAGATATATTGGTAAAAGACAATACCGCTTATGCCCCATGCCTTGATAATATTGCGGATTACATCTGTGAAAATCTTGTCGAAATAAAGCATACCAACGTTCATTGCTCAAAAATGGATTTTATTCCTGAAGACGTTATTCCCCAGCCTGTCGAAAACGAATTTGTTGTGGCTTCAGAAAGGCTGGATTGCGTTATTGCTTCTGTATATAAACTTTCCAGAAGCGAAAGCAAAGGCCTTTGCGAGCACGAAAAAGTTTTTGTCGGAGGAATACCCGTGCTCAACGCATCATACACTCCTAAAGAAAACGATATAATTTCTGTTCGCGGCCACGGAAAATTCATCTATTGCGGAATAAAGCTCGAAACCAAAAAGGGGCGTTTGCGCTGCAAGGCAAAAATTTACAAGTAAAAAAGAGCCGGTTTCGGCTCTTTATTTTTTATATTTATTTTTGCGTAAAAAACCAATTTCCGTTCCGTTTTTAAGTCTTAAAATATTATCTTTGTGCTTATATACTATTACGGCAGCAAGAGCTATAAAAATGAAAATCATACTTTTTGTATCTTTTCCAAATATTAATATATAAACCGGCAAAAGAGAAGCAACCGTTATAGTTCCCAAAGCAATATAATCCGTAATAAGCGTAATTGCTATAAGAATTATTCCAAAGAACGCAAAATAATCAAAACCTAAAAACAGTAAAAGCCCCATCAAAGAAGCAAGGCCTTTTCCTCCGTTAAACTTCATCCAAAAAGGATATATATGACCTATAACAGCCATTATTCCGGAAATAACGGCCGCTTCGTAATTTTGGTCAAATACAGCAAAAACAAGCAAGGCTGCAAAAAAAGATTTTAAAATATCCCCGACTGCGGCTATAACCCCATATATTTTTCCAACGGAAATAAAAACATTTGATGCTCCGGCGTTATTGGTTCCCACTTTTTTAATATTAACACCTTTTAATTTTCCTACTATAAAAGCGATATTGATGCATCCGAAAAGATACCCGATCACCGCCCCTAAAATATAAACCACAGCGCTGCCTCCAAAATTATGATATTACAATTATATATTAATCCTGCGTTTTTTTCAATAATAATTGATTTTCGGGTCTTTTATTTTGAATTTATTTGTTGTAAAATATAGATTATATTTTTTCTGCGAGGTTAATTATATGAATAACAAAGCCATGCTTGGCAACGTTCTTTTAATTCTTACCGCATTTATTTGGGGCTGCGCCTTTGTTGCCCAAAGCGTAGGAATGGATTTTGTGGGACCTTTTACTTTTAATGGCACAAGATGCATTATAGGCGGTATAGTTCTGATTATTGCAAATATTGTTTTTGATGCAGTAAAAAAGAAAAACGGAACCTATAAAGAACCTTCCGCATCGGAGAAAAAAGAACTTTTAAAAGGCGGTATTATCTGCGGAATTATAATTTTTGCCGCATCTACCATACAACAGTTCGGCATTGCGCAAACAACCGTCGGCAAAGCAGGGTTTATCTCTGTACTTTATATTCTTATTGTTCCTTTTCTGGGAATTCTTCTTAAACAGAAACTTCCGAAAATGATCTGGATTTGCTGTGCGCTTGCTCTTTGCGGTCTTTATCTTCTTTGTATGACAGAAAGCTTTTCTTTAAGCAAAGGCGATTTTACCGTTCTGGTAAGCGCCATTGCTTATGCCATACACATTATTGCAATAGATCATTTTGCTCCCAAAGTTGATTGTGTTAAACTTTCGTGCATACAGTTTCTTATTGCGGGCGCTGTTTCCGTAATCTTTATGTTTATTTTTGAAAATCCGGATATTGAAAAAATTCTTGAAGCATGGCTTCCTATTCTTTATGCAGGCGCACTTTCCGGCGGAGTTGGCTATACTTTGCAAACCGTTGCGCAAAAATGGACCAAACCAAGCGTTGCTTCCCTGCTTATGAGCTTTGAATCCGTTTTTGCAGTTCTTGCTGGTGCAGTTCTTCTTCATCAAATACCTTCTTTGCGCGAAATCGCAGGATGCCTGTTTATGTTTGCTTCAATAATAATTATTCAGCTTCCGGAAAAGAAGAAAGCCGGTGAAATAAAATGAAATCCCAAATTCTTTCTGTATGCGGTAATACAAAATATCATTGTGTACGTCTTCATCGCGGAGAAGACCTTTTGAATTCCGTTCAGCAGATCTGTAAAGAAAATAATATCAAAGCCGGTCTTGTTTTGTCCGGCGTCGGTTGCATAAGCAAAGGTAAAATACGCGATGCTTCCGGAGTTACAATCCGCGAAATATCAGAAGACTGCGAAATCGTAAGCCTTAACGGAACCGCAAGCGCGAAACGCTGTCATATTCACATAGCTCTTTCCAAAGAAGATATGTCAACCATCGGCGGCCATCTTTGCACAGGCTGCATTATTAACACAACCTGCGAACTGATTATTGCTGAACTTCCGGATCTTGAAATTGATACGGAAGATGATCCCGAAACCGGATATGACGAACTGATTTTTAAAACTATATAAAAAGGCCTGCATTTTAGCAGGCCTTTTTATATTAAAGCTCTATTGACCAATCTTTAAAAACGTATTTTCCGCTTCCGTGGCAAAGTTTGCCGTTTTCTTTAATTTTATTGAGTTCACGGCATATTTCCGGAATAATTTCCGGGGAAATATCAATGCTGTGATGAGCCGGAAAAATTCTGCTGTAATCAAGTTTCAAAATTTTCTCTGCAGATTTCAAAAATGCTTCGGGATCGGTAGAGGGATAATTTGCATACAAGGTTCCTTTATAAATCAAATCTCCGGTAAAAAGGTAACCGGTTTTTTCTTCAAAAAAACACATATGACCGGGAGAATGACCCGGAGTATGCAAAACAGAAACAATTCTATTGCCCAAATCTATTTTATCGCAATCTTTAAGAAGCTTTTTGGGATTGCCTCTAAAAATTTTGTAAGAATCAACGTCAAAATCATCCGGCAAGGTATTTTCCTTTACAAGCTGTTTCACCACAAAATCTTCAGGTAAAGGAAATTTTTTGCTTATCCAATCAGATTCTTCCTTCTGCACGTAAAACTCTTCAAAATATTCAAGTCCTCCGATGTGATCCCAATGAACGTGGGTTGGCACGGCAATAACCGGCAAATCTGTAATTCTTCTGACCTCATCAAGAATATTGCCCGCTCCAAGTCCCGTATCTATAAGCAGGGCTTTTTCTTTTCCCAATAAAAGATAACAGTTTGTTTCTTCCCAATGAAGCGGCTCGCTTATAACATAGGTTTTTTCATCGATTTTTTCTGTTCTGAACCAATTTTTCATATTATTTATTTTCAAAAATTTTTTCAAACTGCACAGGTCTTACATAGGCTGTTTTATAGTGTTCATAAACAGCTTTTCCCGGTGCGGAACCGGAAGGCTTTTTTACGTTTCGAATTTCGGTATAATCCACCGGAACAAGCGAAGATTCTCTTCCCTTGGAATTATACGCCGCTATAATAGCTGCCTGTTCAAGAGTGGATTCCGGAACTTCCCTGCCCTCTGTTACAACAACAGTATGCGAACCGTGTATCTTTTGAGTGTGGAACCAGATATCATTCTTTTTCGAATCTTTAAAAGTAAGTCTGTCATTCTGAAGATTGTTTCTTCCGCAAAGAATTTTAAATCCATCTGTGGAAACATATTCCTTTGGTGCAAGCTTTACCGGTTTCTGGTTATTTTTTCTGTGATTTTTAAGATATCCCTGTCCAACAAGTTCTTCTCTTATTGCAATAACCTCGTCATCGGTTCTCGCTCTTGTTAAAAGGTCAAATACAGATTCAATATAAGAAAGTTCCGCTTCGCCCTTTTCTATAAATTTTTTAAGCATTCTTTCGGCGGTATCCGCTTTTCTGTATTCGCTGAAATAATGCTGGGCATTCTGGTTTGGCGTAAGCCTTGGGTCAAGCTTAACTTCTATTGGCTTGCAGTTATCGTAAAAATTTTCGAGAACAACAGAGGTCATTCCTTTTTCAAGCATCCATATGTTTGCATGAATAAGCTCGCCTTTTATTCGCAGAATTTCCCGCTCCGTAGAACGCGCAAGTTCCTGCCGCTGAACATCCAGTTTTCTGGATATTCTTTCCGCAAGGTTTACAACAAATTTAAAAAGGTCGTTGGAACGCTGCTTCATTCTGTCTGCTCCGGAACGCTCCGAATAGAATTTATCCAGCATTTCGCTGAAAGAACCGTATTTGCGAATTTCCATGGCGCTTCCGTATTGAGTAACAGGTATAAAAGTAAAATCTGCCGGATGGCCGTTTTCTTCTATAACCATATACGGAAAAACGTTTGCGTTTTTTACGTTTTCAGCAATATTTTCTATTGCAAATATAAGTTTTTCAAAATCATTATCAGAAAGATCGTGCGCTTTTGTATCTTCTCCGCCGGTAACAATTTCGGAAATCTCTCTGCATACAATCGGAGAAACTCCGTCAAGATTT
>SVNB01000062.1 GCA_015067125.1 Oscillospiraceae bacterium | reverse complement strand
AATTTACAAAAAAGAAAATGACATTCTTTTTTGATCCTGATGGGTTACCATTAGAAATTCATGAATAATAGAGAATTCAATTTCACAAACCCTTGAAAATTTCAGTTTGTCAGTGCGATAAATCCCAATTTATCTAACTCTTTTTTGAGAGTTGCATTTTTCGCTCTTATGGTTGCAGTTCCAATGCAACCATAATGCAACCATATAAAACCGTATCATTATTATCAACTGTTACCATAAAAAAAGAAGCCTTTCCTTCGCGGAAAGGCTTCTTTTATTTTTTTATATATGTATTTCCGTTTCGTTCCATAATGCCTTCCGCAATCATATCTCTGCGAATGGTACAATAATCATCATGATATTTCATAATAATATCATTAACTTCCTGTTCCGGATATTCTTTTTCCTTTTCAAAATCCTTTGCGATCTCTTCAAGAATAATTTTCTCCTTTTTTCTCTGCGCAGGAATGGATTTCAGCCTTCCGTATTCAAAAAAACTTTCCAGAACTTTTTTGCGGTATGCATCTTCCCTTTTCTGCTGTTCATTTTCCTCCTCGCCCGCTCTGAAAATAATATCCAGAATGCTCGTCATAAATATGTTTTTATTAATTGTATATATAGTATAATATTGTTCTTTATAAGAAGAAACCGCTCCGGCGTCTTCCAGTTTTTTAAGATGGAACGAAACCGTAGCCGCAGTAAGTCCAAGTCTTTCTGCCAAAAGTTCCACATACATATCTTCTTTTGCAAGGGATTTTAAAATTCCAAAGCGAGATTTATCCCCAAGGCACTTAAAAAGTTTAAGAGCGGCTTCCTCGTTCATCTTATTCACCCCAAAGTTCAATAAATTTTTCTTTTATCTCCGCAAGAGCAAAAAGCTTCGCTTCCTCTGCCGCAGATTTTTTCATATCGCCGAATTCTTCCGCTTTCGCTGCGGAATCTGACCAGGCTTTTTCAAATTCGTCCAGTTTCTTTATATATTCATTATATAAAGAAGCTTTTGGCTTTGTTTTTAAAAAAACTTTGAACACGGTTTTGCATATATCAAATACGTTTATTTTTATTTTAGCAAAAACCGCGTCGTCCTGTCGATAGTTTTCTTCAAGATTTTTCACCTCGGCAGAAAGTTTTGCTATCTTTGTTTCAATATAATCATTAAACATATCCATAAAAATTCTTCCCTTCCGGATTTATTTTGATGTACATCTAATTGGATTATATCACTGTTTTCGGTTTTGTCAATATTCATTTTGATGAGCATCTAATTATTTTAGCAAAAAACAAGCCCTGCAAAAGCAGAGCTTTGTTTTTTATCTGTAAAGTTCCTCTATATCCACCAGTTTAAACTTCATGTTTTCAAGATTGCGAATCTCCCTCGGAAATTTTTCCATAGAGAAAAGCATATCAAATCTTTCCCAATATTCCGTAAAAAGTTTATCGTTTTGGCGCAGCCTTGCCAAAAGCTGTTCGCCGGGTTCGGAATAGCTTCTGCGGTATTCTGCAAAAAGTATCTGTCTGTTGCGCTGGTTTGCCGCAACAATTTTTGCATCGGAATATTCTTTAAGGGAACTCCAATACCCGGAAATCACAGAACCAAGGAACGGCAGCATACCCTGCCTGTTTTTGCGGACCATATACTGGGTGCAGACCTGCTCGTAAAGCTTGCCGGAAATATATTCGTCTATCGCTTCATCAAAATTTTCGAGCACCGGTTTTCCGGCGGCTATCAAAGTCTTGTTTGGAAGAACAAACCTGAACCAGAACGCAAGTGCTTTGGAACTTATAGTGTAAATTCCCTTTCTGCTGGATTTGTTTTCTTCTCCAAACGGAATATCCCTGCCGACTATCTGCATCTGCAAAAGGGTCAGCAAATATTTATTGACCTTTGTGGAGCTTTCGCCTGTTTCCGCAACAATTTCGTTGATTCTCTGGCTGCCTTTTGCAAGAGCAAAAAGAATGGAATTATAAAATTCCGGCTCGCGCAGTTCATCAAGAAAAACCATCGGCGGTTCTTCAAAAAGCGGAGCATTCTTTTTAAGGAATATATTTCTTATATTTTCCTCAAAACCAAGTTCGCCGTCAACCATATTAAGATATTCCGGAACGCCGCCAAGGCAGCAGTAATATTTCATCTTATCTGCCGCAGAAGTACCTTTCGGCAAAAGTTTTGCCGCATCAAAATAATCAAGTTCTTCCAGTTTATAAATAACCGGCCTGCGCATGGAAGCAGCGGAATTTTCCGCAAGAATTTCGTTTTCCGTAAAAAAACTTCTTCCGCAGCCCGCAAGAACAAAAATCGCGCTGTTTCTCCATTCGTTTTCAAAAGCGTTTCTAAAATCTTTAAGAATGGTTCTGTCTTCAAAAACAAGGTCCGCAAAATCATCTATGGCAAGTAAAAATCTTTCATCTTTCGCAAAATCCGCAATGCGCTTAAAAGCCACCTTCCAGGTAGGAAAATCCTCTTCCTCGCCTGAAAATTCGGAAGCAGCCTTTTCAAAAAGCCGAAGGTTCATAAAAGAATTCAGTTTTTGCGCAGAAAAGAAAATTCCGCGTTTTTCTTTTGCAAATTCGCAAAGAAGTTCGGTTTTTCCGCATTTGTGGTTTCCGTAAACCACAACAAATTTTGCTCCGGCAGAAACCCAGTTTTTTTCCATGGAATCAAGTTTTCCTTCTCTTCCGATAACCACCGCTTCTTCCCCCTGTTTTATATATTTTAAGGTATTATAATTCTGCGGCCTACATTTTAACAAACAAAAAATACTTTGTCAAGAAAAACCGCGAAAATATGCGATTTTTACACTTTTTCACAATAAAAAATCCTCCGCGGCGGAGAGTTTCGCGGAGGATTTTTATTTTAGGAGTTACTCAATGTCTTTGCAGAAAAAATTATTTTCTTTTTTTAAGAACAAGCGCTGCACCTGCCGCCGCAGAAACAACTGCCATTGCAGCAACAACGCCGATCATATCTTCTGCACCGGTGTTGGGGTTGCTTTCGTTTCCGCTGTTGGAACCGGATCCGGAACCGGAACCGCCGTTTCCGCCTGCAACAACTTTGCTGCCGGAAAGAATGTATCTGCCAAGGGTAGAACCTGCTTTGCGCTCGATTTCTATTTCAACTTCGTCATAAAGATTTACTTTGCCGTAGTCAATAACAAAGGTGGTGTCTTTACCGTCAATGTTAAGATGGAAGGTAAGCTTTTCGCTTTCATCGGTGTTCATGCCAAATTTGGTAAGAAGCTCGCCATAGGTGCAGCCCGGCTTCCAGTTGATGGTAAATTCACTTGCAATGGGCTGGGTGCCGTAAAAATCAAGGTAATAGTTATCAAAAACCTGGTCGCCGTTTACTTTTTTGTATTTTGCGCCGCTGTCGTTAAGGAAGTTAACGCCGGTCTGGCTTGCAGAAACCTCGTCAATTTCAACAATAACGCTGGGATCGGAAGAACCGTTTGCAAGGGTAAGGCCTTCGCCTGCGATTGCTCTGAAAGCGGTGGTGGAAATTACAAAAGCTTTGCCGGAAGACATTCTGTCCTCATAAAAATCCCAATAACCAAAGTCGGATTTTTCGGTGGTTTCGTTGATGGGGAAAATTTCGCCTTTTGCGTTGTTTTTGTAATGTTCCGCGTAATATTCAACGGTATCTTTGGAAGCAATGGCAACGTCAGCAATAACGTCGTTTTTAATACCTGCATAGGCTTTGCCGTCTGCCGCGCCGGTTGCTTTTGCCTGGAAGGTGCCTTTTGCATAGTTTACGCCAAAGTTGTTTGCGATTTTAACTTTAACAATATGAACGTCCTGGTTGCAAACTGCTTCGTATCTGGTGGTTTTACCTGCATCGTTAAGAGCTTTTGCAGCAGCTCTTACTTCGATGTAATCAGTGCTGAAATTAATGGTTTCCACAGTAACAACAGTCTGCTGAGTTTTGTCTTCATTATAAGTGGTTTCTGCGGTAACGCTGCCGCCCATAGCGTAGGAAACAGAAGGTTTTCCCTCTTCGGTTACGGTAAAAACGCCGGTTTCTTCATCATAAGTACCTTTGTTAACAACAGTGGTAACTTTGTCATAACCAATAACGGAACCGCTTTTGGTATCATTGATGCTGAAGTTGATGTCCTCGCTGATGGATTTCCACACTTCGTCATCTGCGGAATATACAGACGGGTCATAGTCAAGAACCTCTGCGGAAACAATACCGGTGGATTCCACTTTGATGTTTTTGTAGGTGTTGGGTTTAAAAATCATTGCAAAATAAACAACGCCGCCAACACCGTTGGTGTAATAGGTTGCGGAATCGCCGGTGCTGGAAGGCGGTGCAGTCCAGATGTCGGAATTGGAAATCTTGATATATGTGCCGGAAGCACTGCCGATTTCCTCGGTAAGGTCGATAACAGGGATGTCAGCAAAAGAAGTCACACCCATAGCCGCAGTCATCATAAGTGCGAGCATAAGAGCAAGAGCTTTTTTCATGTTAAACTTCCTCCGTAATTTTTTAGCTTAAAAAATTTTTCCGCAAAGTTCCCTCTCCAAAAGAACTTCGCTGACGGAATTTTATCGTTTTTTCGCGCAAAAACCCAGCGTTTTTGCAAAAACCGTCAGCTTTCACTATCAAAAAACAAATTTTGTTTTTGCTTTTGTGCGTTTTTCGTTTTCTTTTCCGGAGCATCTGGAAATACAGGAAACACCGCCCAGATCACCCATTTTGTGCCTTCACAAAGCCATCATTTTTATTGTTTTTTCATTTTGCTTAAAAAAGCAAAAACAGCGCCGATCACTACAGCCGCAGTATAAATAATAACAACAAAAAAATCGAACTGCATTTCTTCAAAATTTCCGTCAATGGCCGCGCGTTCAAGCTCGACTATATGAACAAAAGGCAAAAAATTCGCAATCCTGCCAAGTACTCCGCCCAAAAGGTCAAGATCAAACCAAACTCCGGAAAGCCACGCAGAAAGATTTGTAAGCAACGCTCCGCAGATTCCGCCAACCTGTTTTACGTTAAAAACACTTCCGCATAAAAGTCCCAGTGCAATATTAAAAAGCATGGCCGGTATCGCCGCCAGAACCGCAAAAAATATATTTATTGTAACCGGCATACCAATAATCACCGCTGCGGCATAGCAAACTGTAATTTGGGCAGCCGCAATAAGTACCAGCGGCAGCATATATCCCAATATAAAATCCAAAGGTTTCATCGGCATTGTATATAATCTTTGCAAAAACGAACTTTCTCTGTCTTTTGCCACAAGCGTTGCGGAAAAAAGCGTCATAAAAGAAAGGCCAAACACTGCCATACCCGGCGCAAGTTTTTCTATCCGGAACAGATCCACCGGAATATTTGACTGTATAGCGTTCAACATAAACAGCAGAATTACAGGAAACCCAAGCCCAAACATTATATTCAGCGGATCGCGCAAAATTTCTTTGGCGCATCTTTTTGCAAAAGCAATCATTTTCATTTTTCTTCCCTCCTTATAACAGAAACAAAAGCATTTTCAAATCTTTCTTCCCCTGTTAATGCCTTAATTTCGTTTACTGTTCCGCTTGCAACAAGTTTTCCGTCTTTCATAATTCCAACCCGATCGGAAAGAACTTCCGCTTCTTCCATATAGTGTGTTGTAAGTATTATTGTAACCCTGCCTTTAAGCGAAAGTATTATATCCCAAAGTTCATTTCTGGCAATAACATCAAGTCCAAGCGTCGGTTCATCAAGAAACAGAACCAAAGGTTCGCTTATCAGCGCCATGGCAATGCTTAATCTTCGCTGCCATCCGCCGGAAAGCTTTCCGGCCTTTTTTAAAAGCCACTTTCCAAAGCTTGAATTTTTCGCAAAGCTCTTTTATTTTTTCCACGGTTTTTTCCTTGGAAAAACCATATATTCCGCAAACAAGCTCCAGATTCTCTTTTACGGAAATATTCGGTGCAATAGCCGTTTCCTGCGGAGAAACACCTATAACCCTTTTTATATGTGCTTCTTCTGTCTTTATATTTTTTCCTTCAACAAACGCGTTTCCGCTTGTTGGTTTTGCAAGGCACGAAAGCATTTTTATCGTTGTGGTTTTTCCCGCGCCGTTCACACCAAGAAGCGAAAACAATTCGCCTTTGTTTATTGTAATATCAAGCCCGTCAACGGCAGTAAGCCTTTTGTATTTTTTCGTAAGTCCAACCGTTTTAATAGATTCCATATTTATCCTCCCGAATACTTTTTTCAAATACAACTTTACCATTTTATTTTTTTAAAAACTCGTTTTTCACACCATCGGTATTTTTCCACCGCTAAAAGGCACAAAAAAAGCAATGTGAAATAATCACATTGCTTTTTCTCTTGTATTTATCCCGGTATCACAAGCATTGTTTTTTCTAAAAGCACTTCGCTCAAAAGTCCGTTTTCAGAAAGAATGTCTTCCATCGGTACTCTGTATTTTTTGGCGATATCCCATATATATTCGCCTTTTTCCGCATAACACAGTATCATAGCAGAAGAATCCTTTTTGATTTTTTTATCCTCATTTATTGAGCACGATACAATTGCTTCCGTGCTCATTGCGGTATATACCGTTCCGTCTATAAGCACCGCCGCGGAAACCTCCGCCTTTTTGCCTTTTCCGAACCCGAACTCGCAGTTTTTAACATCTGCGGAAAGATTGTAAAAAGCAATGTTTTTTCCTTCAAACGGCGTATTCAGCTCCCGCTCCACCGTTTTTTCAAAATAAAGCGGATTTTCGTCTTCGTCTTTTGCAAACATACAGATTTTTGCCGTAAAAGCAATTTTGCCTTCGTGGTTAAGCTTTGGCTGCAAAGCTTCCACCCAGATATCCGTTACCGTTTCCGCAGATTCCGGAAGCTCCGGGCTTTCAATAATATTTTCTGTAAAAACCACCGGCACAGCCTCGTTTATTACGCAAAGTTTTTCTTTTTCCGTTTTCGTTTCATATTCCGAAGAAAACATATCCTTAACGTATTTTAAAGTTTCTTTTCTGTACGCTCTTGCAAAAATATTTATTTTTACCCTGATGCCAAGTTCCCTGCCTTCGCTTTCCGGCGTTATTTCCGGAAATTCTGCCGCATAACCTGCATCACATATATCCGTCATCAAAATTCCGTTTGCATCAACCATTCTGCTTACGGGAAAAACAAATTCCGAAAGAAAAGGTCCCGTTTCTTCACTTTCTTCTTCAGGTTCCGGCTGCCACAAAACAGAAACCCGCACTTCTCCCTTTGTTACGATTTTATCCTGAATAACGTGACATTCCGTAACCTGCGCACCGGCAGAAGACCGCAGAATTTTTCCAAAAGGCGGTTTTCCGTAACCAAGCTCGCCCTTTTCTTCAAGCGTAAAGCTTTTGCTGTATTCCCCTGCAATCAAAACAGTTTCTGCCTCTTCGCTTTTTTCAACCGCGCCCGCTCCGCTTACGGAAGAAACAAATTCTTTTTCTTCCGCGCAAAGCACACGCAGCAGAACCTCTATGCTTCCATGAAGATCTATCCGTCTTTGATTCACCGCGCGGCAGCCCAGTTCGCCAACGCAAACTTCTGCTTCTGCCGCCGCGATTTTTCCCGCAACTTCAAATTTGTGTTCAAACGGATGAAGCTGGCTGCATGAACAAAGCTCTCCCTCTTCCGAAACATAGTTTACTTCTATATTAACGCAGCCGGAAACTTTTTCTCCTCCCTCTTCCGAATAAACCGGCGATTTTACGGTTTTTGCGGTATAGCGCAGAATTTTCATCACGTCCGGAAAATAATCCGGCAGAACGATTGAACATTCCAGCGGCAAAGCGGCCTTTTTTTCTTCAGAATTTCCGCAGCAAAAAGCCCTGCGAACAGCGGCATCAAACTCCATAGATATTCCTCTCCTTTTCGTTTTCTTTTCAAACTCTATGCCGCATTCCTGATTTTTAGAACAAAAAACTCCGTTTTGCAATAAGCAGCTTTCGGCGTTCCGGTTTGATTTGCGGTAATTCAGCTTTTTTCATAAAAAAAACAGCAGAAGCTTTCTTCTGCCGTTTTTCTTTTTTACATATTTATATTTCCGCAGTGTGCATGGCAATGCCGGCCTTTGTAATGTCTATTATTCCGTAACTCGGCAAACCTTCGCGCGGTCTGCCGCAGCTGCCCGGATTCATGATATAAAGGCCGTCGTCATAATCCGTAAAGGCAATATGCGTGTGGCCGTAAAGCAAAATATCCGCACCGTTTTTCCTTGCAAAAAGCTTTGCAATATCAATGTTATCCTTCACGCCAAACCTTGCGCCGTGAGTAAAAAAAATCTTCTTTCCGCCAAAATCCGCAACGTCATAATCCGGTTTATCCGTACCCCAGTCGCAGTTTCCGGAAACAAAAAACAGTTTTTTTCCGCTGTAAACGTAAGATATCAGTTCAAATTCCCGTTCGCCGTCCCCAAGGTGAATAAAAGCATCGGCATCATCTTTATGGCGTTCCATAATTTTTTCAAGCACGTCATAATTTCCGTGACTATCGGAAAAAACAACAATTCTCATTTTCCGTACCTCCGGTGTGGAATATCAAAATAATCTTTTTCATATCAGTTATTATATTCCGTTTTTGTTATTTCCACAAGACGGATATTCCATTTTATTACGAAAGGCGGAATTTCTTATGAACTTCAACCTCACACCGGAACAGCAAAACGCGCTTCTTTCTGCCGCAAGCCAAAAACTGGGTATAAGCCGCGAAAAGCTGGAATACGCCGCAAAGAACAACGATCTTGGCGTTTTCGGCAATATTGCCGCCCCAAAAATTCAGCACTATGCCAACAGTCCGCAGGAACTGGAACGCTTTCTTTCCGACCCGAAAAACCAGGCCATCATCAAAAAACTGATCGGAGGCGGCTGATATGCCGGATCTTGGCGAACAGCTTTCGCAGATACTCAACAATCCCGAAACCCGGCGCAATATAGAAAATCTTATGTCGCAGCTTCAAAGCGGTTCCGGCTCTGCTGTGCCTTCCCCGCAGCAGGAACAGCCGCCCTTTGATTTTTCTTCTCTTTTCGGCCAAAGCGCGCCCGCTCCTCCGCCGCAAAACGAAAATCCCCTTGCCGGAATAGATATCGGCATGATGATGAAGCTGCAAAGCATTTTTTCAAAAATGAACTGCGACGACCAAAACGTAAACCTTCTGCGGGCACTGCGCCCTCACCTTAAAAGGCCGGAAAAAGTTGACGAAGCCATAAACATTCTGCGGCTGATGAGCGTTCTTCCCGCATTGGGAGAAGCCGGGATTTTCGGAGGTAACTTTCGTTGAAGTGGCACCATAATTCATATTCCGAGGAGGCTATTGCCGAAATGCAGAAAGAAGCGGAAGAACGCGTTCGCAGAATGCAGTCCCGGGCAAGGCTTGTAGGCGAAGAGCCTTGCCCCATGCCGAAGCAAAACATAAATCCCGTTCCTGCTCCAAAACCGCCGCCCACCACTTTTTTGTCCGGTGCGGAAAACGATACTTTTATTATCCTTGCGCTTTTGTGGCTTTTGTGGCACGAAAAAGCGGATTCCAAACTTCTTCTTGCCCTGATTTACATTTTGCTGCAATAAAAACGGAGCTGTCATCAAAACGATGACAGCTCCTGCTTGCTTTCTGGCGAAAGAAGGTAAAAACAAGCCCCTCGAAAACGAGGGGCTTGTTTGGTTTGAATACCTTAAGTCAAATAAATGAATTTAATTGATGGCTCAAAACTTTCAATATTTAGTATATCGGAATTTATGCCGACATATTTGAAATAATCATCACAATAGATTAATTTATTATCATTCAGAAAATACAAACCCGCTACACTATAAGATACAGAAGAATAATTTCTAGGATCATCACATGTTATTATGAGAATGTTTTTTTCTTCATTATAAATTGGCGACGAGTGAAGATCTATTTTCTTGTCTATAACGCTTATTTCTTTTGACGCAATGTCATATAAAGCAAGTCCTTCCGCGTATGCTTGAAAATAAAAGGATTTTCCTTTTTCTTTCCAACAAAGACAACTTCCATAGCCTAAATGATTCTCTGCACCCGAACCCAAATTCTTGCAGACAATACTTAAATCAGAATTGCGAACAAAAATTAAATTATTCTCAAATGCTAATATATTGCTGCCATACCATACAGGATTCTCTGAAAATTTTGTTATATCGCCTTTTTCATATTTCCAAATAAACAATTTTGGAAATGTTGATAAATCTTCAGGATCAGGCGAAACGAAGAAAACAGAATCGTCTGCAATAACGGGCTTATTATGGATTTTATACCCGTCAATTGGAAGTCTATTCCATGTTCCGCCATCAAACAAATAAATCGAATTCCCATCTGAAATAACACTTGTTCCGTTTATATCAAAATCGTATTCGCCGATTTGAAAAGTGTTTTTTTCTCCAGATGCTAAATCAAGCGACACTAACGTTTCACCATCCAATTTAATAAGATTGGATGGTATTACATATTTTTCATGCATATTTGTAACGGTGCAGCTACAAAATATAAGATTACATAACACAAGCAACAGTATGCACCATATTGTTTTTTTCATATACTTTCACCCCGCCCACTTTTGCAGTAATTGATGGTAATACTTCTCCTATTACATTAGATAGTTCGAGTGTTGCTTCCACAAAAGCTGGTAAATATAAAGGAAGATAGTTAATCATAGTTGGAACATTACCGAAAGCGTCGTAATCATAAATTTTGGTAACAGTCTGAGCATCATCTGCAATGCCGGTCACATCCCCATGAGCATTAAAGAGATAATAGTTTGTGCTCGTCCCGTTATTGGTGCTCAAAAGGTTTGCAAATTATCTTCTTTTAAAACAAAAAACGTTGTCTATCTCCGCGTCCCAAAACGCCTCGTAAGCACGGCGGTACATGGCTTTTGCGTGAATACGGTCGTGCCAGATAA
>SVNB01000061.1 GCA_015067125.1 Oscillospiraceae bacterium | reverse complement strand
AATCTTCCTCCAACGTGCTTGTTATGGGTCACCGCTTCGGCGATCTGGACTGCATCGGAGCCGCTGTGGGCATGGCCGGTGCCGTGCGCGATATGGAAAAGGACGTTCACATTGTGGTGAACAGAGAAACCTGCCTTGCAAAACCGCTTATTGATAAAATAGAAAAGGCCGGCACGCTGGAACTGTTTATTTCTCCGGAAGAGGCAAAGGAAAAAATAAACGAAGATACCCTTCTTATAGTGGTGGATACCCATATAAGAAATATTCTGGAATCCCAGGATATTTATGCGGCGTGCCGCAACGTGGTTGTTATTGACCACCACAGAAGAATGGTGGGAAGCATTGATAACGCCGTTATTTTTTATCACGAACCCTATGCTTCTTCCGCTTCGGAAATGGTTACCGAACTTTTGCAGTATTTTGACAGCAGATGCAAGCTTAAAAAACAGGAGGCGGAAGCTCTTCTTTCCGGCATTATGCTTGATACAAAAAGTTTTTCCATGCGGGCGGGCGTGCGCACTTTTGAAGCGGCGGCGTACCTTAAAAAAGTTGGTGCGGATACCGTTAAGGTAAAAGAACTTTTCAGCGGAAGTTTGCAGAGCTATCAGCACCGTTCCAAAATTGTTTCCACTGCGGAAATTTACCGCGGATGCGCGGTTTCTTTCGCAAAATCCTATGATGATATCGGTCTTGTGGCGCCCCAGGCGGCAGATGAACTTCTGACCATCAGCGGAGTTGCTTCTTCTGTTGTAATGTATAAAACTGCGGTGGGCGTTTCTTTTTCCGCCAGAAGCCTTGGCGGAATGAACGTGCAGGTTATTATGGAAGCTCTGGGCGGCGGCGGTCATCAGACAATGGCCGGTGCGCAGATTCCGGATATCTCTCCGCAGGAGGCAAAGGAAAAACTTTTTGCCGCCATAGATGATTATTACGAAAAAGCCGCGGGTCACGCGGATGCATAAAAAACGTGCCCCTTTGTTTTAAAGGCGGCTTACCCGAAAGGAGTTATTATATTATGAAAGTTATTCTTCTCGAAGACGTAAAAGGTTCCGGCAAAAAAGGCGAGCTTATCAACGCTTCTGACGGTTACGCAAGAAATTTTCTTCTTCCCAAAAAACTTGCAATGGAAGCAACCCCCCAGGCACTTAACGAACTTAAGCAGAAAGAGGCCGCAAAAGAACGCAAACTTGCCCTTGAAAAACAGGCGGCAATGGATTCTGCCGCTGTTATTAAAGAAAAAACCGTTAAAATGTCCGGTGCGGCAGGTTCCAACGGCAAGCTTTTCGGTTCCATCACCGCTGCGGACGTTGCCGCGGAAATCAAAAAACAGTACGGAATTGAAGTGGATAAAAAGAAAGTAAGCCTTGAAAGCGATATAAAATCCTTTGGAACTTTTAACGCGGAAGTAAAATTCGGCCACGGCGTTTCCGCAAAGATTTTTGTGCTTGTTTCCGAATAAAAAAGGCTTCTCTTTAAAGGAAGACTATGAGAGGTGAAAATTTTGGAAAACGATAATCCGCTTTTGCTTGGAATGGATCTGCCTTACAGCATGGAGGCGGAGCAGAGCGTTCTGGGCGCGGTTCTGGTGGAACCTGGGTGCCTTTCCGAACTTGTGGAAAGGCTTAGGCCGGACAGCTTTTACCGCCCGCAGCACAAAGCCCTTTTTAACGAAATGGTGCGTATGTTCACTTCCGGTGAACCGGTGGACTTTATAACCCTGCTTGAAGCCGCAAAGGAAGAAGAAATATTCCAGAGTGAGCAGGAAGCAAAGATATACCTTTCTCACCTTATGGAGATAGTTCCCTCCGTGCGCAACCTTGGGGCCTATGTGGATATTATTCTGGATAAACAGCTTACCAGAAACCTTATCGAAATTTCCGGCGGAATTCTTAACGAGGCAAGGGAAAGCGGTGCCGAAGGCAAGCTTTTGCTGGATTCCGCGGAGCAGAAAATTTATGATATCCGCCAGGGCAGAGATGCCAGAGGACTTATTCCTATAAGCGATACTCTTATTGAAGCTTATGACAGAATAAACAAACTTTCCGGAGAGGACAGGGAACAGTACCTTGGTCTTAAAACGGGGTATTCCGCAGTTGACGCAAAGCTTGGCGGACTTAATAAATCCGACCTTGTTATAATAGCGGCAAGACCGGGTTTGGGCAAAACCAGCTTTGCGCTGAACATTGCCGCAAAAGTTGCCATGAAGCAGAAAAAGAACGTGGCTATTTTCTCTTTGGAAATGAGCAGCGAGCAGATAACTTCGCGTATGCTTTCCTGCGAAGCGATGGTGGAAAGCTGGAAGCTGCGCATAGGTTCTTTGGAAGCTTCTGACTGGACGCGCCTTGCGGAAGCGGCACAGATGCTTAATAAAACCAATATTCTTATAGACGATACCGCAGGCATTACGGTTTCTGAAATGAAGGCAAAACTGCGCAGGGTAAAAAATCTTGACCTTGTTATCATAGACTATCTTCAGCTTATGTCTTCGGGCAAGCGCAGCGATAACCGTGTTCAGGAAGTTTCTGAAATGACCAGAAACCTTAAACTGATGGCAAAGGAACTTAACGTTCCGGTAATTGTGCTTTCTCAGCTTTCCCGTGGAACGGAAAGCAGACAGGGGCATAAACCTATGCTTTCGGACCTGCGTGAATCCGGCTCCATCGAGCAGGATGCGGATATCGTAATGTTCCTTTACCGCGAATCTTACTATCAGCAGCAGGAGGGCGTTGCCACTCCGGAAGCGGATACGGTGGAGGTTATTGTTGCGAAAAACCGCCACGGCGAAACCGGCACGGCCACCCTTTGCTGGGACGGCCAGTTTACAAAGTTTACTACTTTGGAGGAAGACCGATGAACACCGCTCCGCTTGAAACGGAAGCGGTTAAAAAGGTTATACGGCGCTTTGAAATGTTTGAAAAGGGCGGAAAAATCGTTGCGGCGGTTTCCGGCGGGTGCGATTCTTCTGTTCTTCTGCACATTCTTTGGCGTTTGAGCACGGAAATGGATCTTGAAATTATCTGTGCTCATATAAATCACAATCTGCGCGGAGCAGAAAGCGACAGGGACGAGGCTTTTGTGCGCTCCCTTTGCGAAAAATACGGCATAGAATGCCGGGTTTTAAGCGTAAACGTTGCGGAATATGCCGAAAAGCACCGTTTGAGCACCGAGGAAGCGGGAAGAAAGCTCCGCTACGAGTTTTTTGAGCACTGCGCCGAAGAACTTGGCGAAAACGCTAAAATTGCCACGGCACACAGCCTTTCGGACTGCGCGGAAACCTATATTTTTAATTCTGCCAGAGGTGCGGCTCTTTCCGGAATTTGCGGAATCCCTCCGGTTAGAGGAAAAATAGTGCGTCCGCTTATCGAATTTTCCCGCGGGCAGATCGAAGCTTATGCAAACGAGCACGGCCTTGATTATGTTACGGACAGCACCAACCTTACCGATGAATATACCCGTAACAGAATAAGGCATGGGGTTATTCCGGTGATGAAGGAGATAAACCCCGGGTTTGAAAAGGCTTTTCTGCGGCTTTCCAAAAATCTTTGTGATGCAAGGGATTTTATAGATTCCGAAGCGGAAAAGCTGCTGGAAAAATCGAAAACCACCGAAGGATACCGCACGGCGGAAATAGAAAAAGCCCACCCGGCGGTAAAAAACAGAGCGGCGGCTATGCTTCTTGAAAAATTTGGATTTGCGTTTGATTACGAACGCACTTTGCGCATTGCGGAAAAGCTTGGCAAAGAGGATTTTAAAGAAGAGCTTTTGAAAAACGAATATCTTGTGCAGAAAAACGGAATTCTTAAAAAAGAGGTAAAGGCAGAAGAAAAGCCGCCCTTAACAGAGCAGGCTTTTTTCGAAGGTAAAATTCCCCTTAATGACGAAAAAACGCTGGAAATCCGTATTCTGTCAGAAAAACCGGGGCAAAGTTTACATAAAGTTTATAATTATGCCTTAAAAGATACATTTGATTTTGATAAAATACAGGGCAGCGCGGTTATCCGCAGCCGTAAAGAGGGAGATAAAGCCGATATTCACGGCGGAACGAAAACCCTTAAAAAACTTTTTATCGAAGAAAAAATTCCGGCGGAAGAAAGAAATTCCGTTGCGGTAATTGCAGATGACGCGGGCGTTATCTGGATAGAAGGCCTTGGGGCGGCAAAGCGCGCAAGACTTTCTGAAAAAACAGTTAATATTGCGGCGATGAAAATCTGCCGCGAAAATAAATAATTCTGTTGCGGAGGATGCGGAAAAAATGGCTAACATAGAAAACGATATCGAAAGAGTACTGATTTCTGAAAAGGACATTAAAAAAGCGGTTAAAAAAATGGGCAAAATGATAAGCAAGGATTATGCGGATAAAAATCTTATGCTTGTTGCCGTTCTTAAAGGTTCCGTTATTTTTATGGCCGACCTGATGAGAGCGATTTCCATTCCGATAAACATTGACTTTATGTCTGTTTCAAGCTATGGCGGCGGCACAAAAACCACCGGCGTTGTAAAAATCATCAAGGACCTTGACCACGATCTTTCCGGCAAGGATATTCTGATAGTAGAGGATATTCTTGACAGCGGCATGACTCTTTCTTATCTTAAAAACCTTTTGGAGCACAGAAACGTTTCTTCCATCAGAATTGCAACTTTGCTTGATAAGCCGGAACGCCGCATTGCGGACGTAAAAGCGGATTACTTCTGCTTTACCGTTCCGGATGAATTTGTTGTTGGTTACGGTCTTGACTTTGACCAGCAGTATCGTCATCTTCCCTATATCGGCGTTCTTAAACCCGAAATTTATGAAAAATAATTTGCCGTAAGGCAAAAAAATAAATACCCCTTTAACAAGGGGCGCAAATTTTTAACCGGAGTTGATTTTTTGAACAACAAAGTAAAAACAATAATTTCATACGTTGCGGCACTTGTATTGCTTTTGTTCCTTACTTCCCTTATGTTTACCATGAACAAGGAAGAGGTTGTTCCGCTTAAATATTACGAAGTGCTTGGAATGTTTGAAAAAGGCGAGGTAGAAAGCTATACCCTTGACCTTGGCACCGGCGACCTTAAACTTGTTAAAAAGCCGGAAGAAGGCAAAGAAAAAGGCGAAACAATCGAATATACCGTTCCGAACGTTTCTGTATTTCTTGGAGATATAGATATCATCAACGAACAGAACGGATATTCCGCAACACAAATGCAGCCGGACTATCTGCCGATTAAAGAAACACCCTGGTGGGTAGCAATGCTTCCCACTTTGCTGCTTATCGGAGCAATGGCGGTTTTCTGGTTCTTTATGATGCGCCAGCAGGGCGGCGGCGGAAAAGTGATGGATTTTGCCAAGGCAAAATATAAGGACAAAAACGGCAACAAACCCACCACCTTTGCGGACGTTGCGGGCTGTACCGAAGAAAAAGAAGAGCTTGAAGAAATTGTTGAGTTTCTTAAACACCCGAACCAGTTCAACGCTTTGGGTGCAAGAATTCCCAAAGGCGTTTTGCTTATGGGTCAGCCCGGTACCGGTAAAACCCTTTTGGCAAGAGCCGTTGCCGGCGAAGCAGGCGTACCGTTCTTTTCCATTTCCGGTTCCGACTTTGTGGAAATGTTTGTCGGCGTCGGCGCAAGCCGTGTTCGCGACCTTTTTGGAGAAGCAAAGAAAAATGCTCCGGCAATTATCTTTATAGATGAAATTGATGCAGTGGGCCGCCACAGAGGCGCAGGCCTTGGCGGCGGACACGACGAGCGCGAACAGACCCTTAACCAGCTGCTTGTAGAGATGGACGGTTTTGGCAACAACACCGGAATTATCGTTATGGCGGCGACCAACCGCGCGGATATTCTTGACCCGGCGCTTCTGCGTCCCGGACGTTTTGACCGCCAGATTGTTGTAGGTGCGCCGGACGTTGAAGGTCGCGAAGCTATTCTTAAAATCCACACCAAAAACAAACCCCTTGGCCCGGACGTTGATCTTGGCGTGATTGCAAAATCCACCGCCGGATTTACCGGAGCGGAGCTTGAAAACCTTGCGAACGAGGCGGCCCTTCTTGCGGCAAGACGCAAAAAGAAAGCCATCACCATGAAGGAAATCGAAGAAGCCACCATCAAAGTGGTTGCCGGCCCGGAAAAGAAATCCAAAAAGGTAAACGAAAAAGATAAACGCCTTACTTCTTATCACGAAGCAGGCCATGCGGTGGTTACCTATTTCTGCGAAACGCAGGATCCGGTACACGAAATTTCCATTGTACCCCGCGGCTATGCGGGCGGTTATACCATGAGCCTTCCCGTAGAGGACAGAAACTATGTGACCAAACGCTATATGGAAGAAGAGCTTTGCACCCTTCTTGGCGGCCGCGTTGCGGAGGCAATCGTTCTGGGTGATATTTCCACCGGTGCTTCCAACGACCTTGAAAGAGCCACCAGAATTGCAAGAAACATGGTAACACGCTATGGATTCAGCGAAAAGCTTGGCCCCATCGTTTACGGTTCTGACGAAAACGAGGTTTTCCTTGGCAGAGATTACGGACAGAACAAGCATTATTCCGATGATATCGCTTCCGATATCGACAGCGAAATCAGAAGACTTGTGGACGAAGCCTATGAAAGGACGGAATCCATTCTTAATGAGCACAGGGATAAGCTTGATGCGGTTGCGGCTGTTCTTATGGAAAAAGAAAAAGTTACCGGTAAGGAATTTGAGGATATTATGAACCCCAAACCCGCTGTTGAAGAACCGGAAACCGCAGCACCTGTTTTGTAAGAAGCGCCCGCAGAGGAAGCACCAGAACAGACAGAAGAATAAAACGAATATAAAAAATCCCGCTGATTTTTGGAGTGCTTCGCAAAGAAGTACTCCTTTTTTCTTTTTCGGATAGTGCAAATTTAACCGGACTGAAAAGGTAAAATGAAAATTGTTGCCGACCCCGAGCGGCGACGGTTGTGATTAGAAATAATAGTTTAACCGGTGGTGCGTTTCAACCCCATTTAACAAGGGGTGCATTTGCCCTCCGGGTTATTTGTTATCCCTCCTCCGTCTGCTTTGCAGACACCTCCTCCTCCGAGGAGGCAGAAACATTGGCTGAGCGGGCGGATAATATCCGCCCATACATTTTAATTTGTGGATTTTGGTGCAAAATCCGAAGTTCGCAAAACTTATTAAAAAAAACAGAGGCACTTCCTTACGAAGTGCCTCTGTTCAGCGGGATTTTTTGTTTTATGAATATTAATCCGGCAGTTTTTGCTTTATTCCACGGTTACGGATTTTGCAAGGTTGCGGGGTTTATCAATATCGCAGCCGTTGGCCTTTGCAACGTAATATGCAAGAATCTGCAGGGGAACAATTTCTGAAGGGACGGAGAAAAGCGGATGGGTTTTTGGAACAAGAATTACGTCATCTGCTTCGGAGAAGATTTTTTTCATATCTTCCGCGGCAACGCCAAGAACTTCGGCTCCGCGGGCTTTTACCTCCTTGATATTGCTCATCATTTTATCGAAAAGTTCTTCGTAACAGGCAATGGCAATAACAAGGCGGCCTTCGCTGATAAGGGCGATGGTGCCGTGTTTAAGTTCGCCGGCGGCGTATGCTTCGGAATGAAGGTAGGAAATTTCCTTCATTTTAAGAGAACCTTCCAGCGCAACGGCATAGTCCACGTTTCTTCCGATGAAGAAAAGAGAGGAGTTATCGTGGTATTTTTCCGCAAGTTCCGCAATGTGGGAATTAAGGTCGATGGCTCTTTGAATATCGGAAGGGATGGAAAGAATTTCCGCAGTAAGTTTTTCCGCTTCCTCGGAGGTTATGCGGCCGGTTTTTTCTGCGGCATATACGGCAAAAAGATAGAGCACGGCCACCTGGGTGGTATAGCCTTTTGTGGTGGCGACGGCGATTTCAGGGCCGGCATAGGTATAGATAACGCTGTCTGCAAGCTTTGCGATGGTGGAACCCACTACGTTTACGATGGCAACGGTATGCACGCCCCGGTCTTTAAGTTCGCGCATGGCGCAGATGGTATCGAGGGTTTCGCCGCTTTGGCTTAATACGATAAGCAGGGTGTGTTCATCAACAATGGGGCTGCTGTAACGCAGTTCGCTGGCAAGTTCCACCGTTACGGGAATACGGGTGAGTTTTTCTATGGTGTATTTTCCTGCGCAGCCTGCATAATATGCGGAACCGCAGGCGGTGATGATGATATGATTTATACCTTTAAGCTGTTCTTCGGAAAGGTTAAGTTCCGAAAGAACGGATTTTTTGTTTTTGATTCTGGGTTCGATGGCGGATTTAAGCGCATGGGGCTGTTCCATTATTTCTTTAAGCATAAAGTGCTCGTAGCCGCCTTTTTCTGCCGCTTCGGTATCCCACGCCACGCGGGAAATCTTTTTTTCTATGGGTTTGCCGGCGGCGTTAAAGAATTTTATTTCTTCCGGGGTAAGTTCCGCAATTTCGCCATCTTCCAGATAAATTACGTTTTTGGTATGAGAAACAAGGGCGGTAACGTCGGAAGCGAAAAAGTTTTCTCCGGCGCCGACGCCGATTATCATAGGGTTAAAAATTTTGGTGACGAAAATGCTTTCGGGGCATTCGGAGCAGACCGCACCGATGGCATAGCTGCCTTCGAGCCGGGCAACGGTTTTCATCAGGGCGCGTTTAAAATCTCCTTTATAATAAAGAGAAAGCAGGTGAACGATAACTTCGGTATCGGTTTCGCTTTTAAAATGGCAGCCTTTTGCAATAAGTTCTTCGCGCAGTTCCGCAAAGTTTTCTATAATGCCGTTATGTACTATGGCAAAGCGGCCGTCCTCGCTCATATGCGGGTGGGCGTTGGTATCCGTTGGGGCGCCGTGGGTTGCCCAGCGGGTGTGGCCGATGCCGGTAGTGCCGGAAACGCCGCCGCATTCTTCCACTTTTTTGCAGAGATTTTCTATTTTTCCGGAGGCTTTTACCATTCCAAGGCCGTTTTTGCCAACAACGGCAACACCGGCGGAATCGTAGCCGCGGTATTCCAGTTTTTTTAATCCTTCAAGAACAACCGGTGCCGCTTCCGCAGTGCCGGTAAATCCGATAATTCCGCACATGGATTTATCGCTCCTTTCAAAATAAAGAAAGTTTTACAGAATAATTATAGCATATTGTGAAAAACATTTCCACAAAAATAATGTAACCTTGCATATAAAAAATGAAGCAGAAATTATGAATAAAATTTTTACGATTTATTAAGGTTTGTTTAAACTTGATGATTTTTTGAAAAAACAGGAAAATTTTATGATATACTGGTGCCGTAAAAACGAAAGATGCGCTTTTAAAATGCGTCCATATATAAAGAAAGGTGATTTTTATGAAAACATTGGGCAACGTTCTTTGGTTTTTGTTCGGAGGATTTTTACTTTGGCTGGAATGGGCCTTTGCGGGGCTTTTGCTTTGCGTAACAATAATTGGGATCCCCGCCGGGGTACAGTGTTTTAAAATTGCCAGGCTTGCGATAACTCCGTTTAAAAAAGAAATTGATTACCAAAGAATGGGTTTTGGCAGCACGCTTTTTAATATACTCTGGATAATCGTATTCGGGTGGGAAATTGCCCTTACCTCGCTTATCTGCGGAATTGTGTGGTGCGTGACCATTGTGGGAATACCCTTTGGCAAACAGTTTTTTAAATATGCCGCTTTAAGTCTTATGCCTTTTGGCGCAAAAGTAGTACATATATGAAAAGAGGAGAGTAAAATGAAAAATTTTAAAAGATTTGCCGCTTTGGTGCTCGTGCTCACACTGATGCTCGCAGCATTTTCCGCGTGCTCGAAGCCGCAGGAGGAAGAAAAACCGGATTTTGCATATAAAACGGATTATTTTGAAATAAAGCTTTCTAACGAAAACGAAGGCCTGCGCTTTTGCAAAATATTCGGGGATAAACTTTATATTCTTACAGAAGAATACATAAGCGAAAAAACCGTTGACGAAGCCACAGGCGAAGAGCTTTATAACTATTTTACAGCCCGCAGGCTTTATTCCGCCAATGCGGACGGCAGCGATATGAAGGAGATTCCGGATTTTTATAACAAAACGGAAGCCAGCATGGAATATACGGATTACCGCGATATCTGCTTTGACGCCGAAGGAAATATGTATCTTATAAAAAATGTTTCCAGAAATATTTTTAATTTTCCGGCAGGGGTTGATGAAAACAGCGAAAACGCCTGGGATTATTACGTTGGAAGCGAAGAAACCGTAAGCGCCGTTAAACTTGATGAAAACGGCAGGGAAGCAGAGGAAATTCCGCTTGTTAAAACAGAAGCTTATATCGACAGTGCCATACTTGGCGCGGACGGAAACTGGTACCTTGGCGGATATAACGGAATTTACGTTTACGGAAAAGACGGTACCGAACTTTTTAAAATGGAAAACATAAACAACAACGGGCTTATTGCTCTTTCTGACGGAAGGGTTGCCTCCGCCATGTGGGACGAAGGCGGATACGCCCTTAAAGTTATAGACAGCGCCAAAAAAGGCTTTGGAGAAAAGATAAAAATTCCAGAGGACGCGTATAATTTTTCTTCCGGCAGCGGCGGATATGATATTCTTTACCGCACCGAGGCAAGCCTTTTTGGTTATGACATTGAAACAGAAACGGAAGAAAAACTTCTTTCCTGGCTGGAATGCGATATAAATTCCGACGAAGTAAACGGAGTTTACGTCGGCGAAGACGGAACGGTAAAAGTTATAAGCAATTCCTGGAGCGACGGAACCACAAGCCTTATAACGGTGGAAAAAGTTCCGGCAGAGGAAGTGAAGGAAAAGAAGACCATTACTCTTGCGGCTATGTATCTTAGCCAGGAACTGCGCAACGCTATTCTTGATTTTAACAGAAACAGCGATACCGTAAGGATAGTTGCGACGGATTATTCCGAATTCAATACGGAAGAAGACTATACCCTTGGTCTTACAAGGCTTAATACGGAAATTATCAGCGGAAACGTGCCGGATATTATCTGCACAAGCGAACTGAATACAAACAGATATGCCGCAAAGGGCCTTTTGGAAGACCTTAT
>SVNB01000060.1 GCA_015067125.1 Oscillospiraceae bacterium | reverse complement strand
CGAAGAATAGAAAACCTTGAATATGTAGAGGCGATAAAATTTCTTGCCCAGCGTGCCGGAATGAACGTTCCGGAAGATGCGGCAGAAGATAAAACCGCCCTTTTAAAAACAAAAATTCTGGAAATGAACCGGGAAGCCGCCCGTTATTATTTTTCCGAACTTACCAAACCCGGCGGCAAGGCCGCTTTGGATTATCTTTTGGGGCGCGGACTTGAACCGAAAACCATAAAGCATTTTGGTCTTGGATACGCGCCCAACGAGTGGACGGGCCTTACGGATCTGCTTGCTTCCAAAGGATACCGTTACGAGGATATGGAAGCCGCTCAGCTTGCCAGAAAAAGCAACAAAAGCGGCAGATATTACGACGTTTTCCGGGACAGAGTCATGTTCCCCATTATTGATTTGCGGGGCAACGTAATAGGCTTTGGCGGCCGCAAAATGAGCGGCGACGGCCCGAAGTATTATAACTCGCCGGATACTCCGGTATTTAAAAAGACAAAAAACCTTTTTGCCCTTAACTTTGCAAAAAAGCAAAAACTCGATCATCTGATTCTTTGCGAAGGATATATGGACGTTATAGCCATGCACCAGGCCGGTTTTACAGAAGCGGTGGCTTCTCTTGGCACATCGCTTACTTCCGATCAATGCAGGCTGGCAGCTTCTTACGTTGAAGAAGCGGTGCTGGCATACGATTCTGACGAGGCCGGACAAAAGGCCACAAAAAGAGCAATATCGCTTCTTGACGAGGTGGGCATACGTTCCAGAGTGCTTACCATTCCGGATGCGAAAGACCCGGACGAATATATCAAAAAATTCGGCGGAACGCGTTTTAAAAAGCTTATCGAGCAAAGCGCAGGTTCTGTGGAATACGAGCTTTCCAAAATCGGCGCAAAGTATGATACCGAAACGCCGGAAGGCAAAATAATGGCTCTTAAAGATGCGGTGGGACTGCTTGCCGGCATGAAAAATCCGCTGGAGCGGGAAATCTGGGCCGCAAAGCTTGCCCGGGATTACGGCACCACAAAAGAAGGCATTCTTACCCAGGTGCAGACAAAGATAAAACGCCGCGCAAGGGCCGAAGGCACCCGGGCCATAAACGGACAGAACGTTCAGACCGTTACATTTGCCGGAGCTGTTCCGGAAAAGCTGAAAAACCCTGCGGCAGCGGCTGCGGAAGAACGGCTTTTGGGCGCGCTTTTGCGCAACCCCGAAGCTTTGAGCACCGTGAGCACGCTGGTTTCTTCCGAAGATTTTGTGTGCGAACTTTATCGGCTGTTCTATCAAAAGCTTTTGAGCACCGCGAGCACGGGCGCAGAAGTTTCTCTTACGCTTTTTGGCGAAGATTTTACGCTGGAACAGCAGAATATCATTGCAAGGCTTGCTCACCTTGCAAGGGAGCATCAATATTCCGCCGAGGACGCCGCGGAAGCGGCAAAAACCATGGCGCGGCTTAAGGATAAAAAATCCGATAAGGAAATCGGCGAACTTTCCGGCGCGGAACTTGCGGCATATATTGAAAAAATGAGAAAGGCAAAGAAGTAAAAAAGCCTTTCGGGCGGATGATATCCGCCACTATCAAAACTGTACCCACAACATAAACATAGATATTTTTCAGGGGGAATTTTAAAATGGCAGAAAAGAAAATGACTCTTTCCGAACTTATCGAAAACGGAAAAACCAAAGGCAAACTTACCACAAAAGAAATCACCGATTTTATCGAAGAGATGGATTTTGAAGTTGAGCAGGTGGATAAGCTTTATGATATCCTTGAAAGCAACAACATCGAAATCATCGAGGATTTTTCTGTTGCGGCAGACCTTGATTTTGACCTTTCCGATATCGAAAGCGACAACATTGATGACGACGGCACCATTATCGAAGGCATCAGCATTGATGACCCGGTAAAGGTTTATCTTAAAGAAATCGGCCGCGTTCCGCTTCTTACTCCGGAAGAAGAAATCGAACTTGCGGAAAGAATGAATTCCGAAGACCCGATAGTAAGCAGAAACGCAAGAAAACGCCTTTCCGAAGCAAACCTTCGTCTTGTTGTTTCCATAGCAAAACGCTATGTTGGCAGAGGAATGCAGTTTCTGGATCTTATTCAGGAAGGCAACCTTGGCCTTATAAAAGCGGTTGAAAAATTTGACCACACCAAAGGCTTTAAATTTTCCACCTATGCAACCTGGTGGATCCGCCAGGCAATAACCCGTGCCATTGCGGACCAGGCAAGAACCATACGTATTCCCGTACACATGGTGGAAACAATAAATAAAGTAAAAAAAGTAAGTTCCCAGCTTTTGCACCAGAACGGCCACGAACCCACCGCCGAAGAAATCGCCGCGGAACTTGATATGCCCACCGATAAAGTGCGCGAAATCATGCGCGTTGCGCAGGAACCCGTTTCTCTCGAAACTCCTATCGGCGAAGAGGAAGACAGCCACCTTGGCGATTTTATTCCGGACGAGGACGCACCCGCTCCGGCAGACGCGGCTTCTCACACTCTGCTTAAAGAACAGCTTGCAGACGTGCTTAAAACCCTTACTCCCAGAGAAGAAAAAGTTCTTCGCCTGCGTTTTGGCCTTGATGACGGCCGTCCCAGAACCCTTGAGGAAGTAGGCAAGGAATTCAACGTAACCCGCGAACGTATCCGTCAGATCGAAGCAAAGGCTCTGCGCAAACTCCGTCACCCCAGCCGCAGCAAAAAACTTAAAGATTTTATCGACTGATAAACCCTGCCTTTTTCCGTTAAAGGAGCGCAATCAGGACATAAAATCTTCCAGAAGAAGTTCCAGTTCTTCTTCCGAAGAAATTTTTATCCCTTCCGCAAGGCGGCTTTGGTCTTCCAACGGAAGAGTTCTTACCATAAAATCAAATATCCTGTTCGGATAAGGGCTTTTGCCCACAAAAAGGGCAAGTTTTCCTTCAAAAGTTCCAAGCACCATTTCTTCCGGTTCCTCCAAAACGGAAACTTCCGGATTTTCCGCCGCAAGGTGCGGTTCTTCTTTCGCAAAGCTTTGTGAAAAAGCCATTGCTCCAACCACTGCCGCCGCGGTAAGCGCAAGGGCAGCCGCGGTGGTTAAAAAAGTGTGTTCCATAAAATAACCCCTTTTCGAATATATTCCAAGGGTATTTTTAACAGGATGTTCATCAAATAATCATTTGATGAGGTATAATATAATTTACAGCCTCCTTTTTAAGGAGGCAGCCGGGCGGATGCAGAGGCAGAATGATTTTTATAAATCCCGCTGCCGTTTCTGCGGCTTTTGCCTTTTAATCAAAACGCCCGCAAATCCTCGTAAAAGGGAGGACAGATAAATGCGATCCAAAAATAAAAACGATCAGCCAAAGGAAACCCCGGTGTGGCTTAAAATTTTAAAAGGGTTCTTTCGCTTTTTGGGAAGAGCGCTTGTTACCGTGCTTTCCGTAGTCATTATAAGCGGCTGCATCATCGGCTGTGTTCTGGCAACAGTAATACTTGGAATGGTTGACGACGCCGAAGTTGTTGACCTTGACCAGCTGGAGCTTAGCTATACCACCATAATCTATACAAAGGATTCCGAAACCGGGCAGTATGTAGAGGATACCAAGCTTTACGGCGAAAGCGGAAAGCTTATCTGGGCGGATTATGACCAGTTTCCGGATTATCTTATAGATACCGTTGTTGCGGCGGAAGACAAGCGTTTCTGGCAGCACCAGGGCGTGGACTTTGCCCGTACCATTCAGGCAACATTAAGCTTTCTTACCGGCGGCGATAGCGGCGGCGGTTCCACCATAACCCAGCAGCTTATCAAAAACGTAACCGGTGCAAACGAAGTGCGTATTGACCGTAAGGTAAAAGAAATTTTTAACGCCCTTGCGCTGGAAAAGAAATATTCCAAGCAGCAGATACTGGAAGCTTATCTTAACGTAATAGCTCTTGGCTATAACACAAAAGGCGTTCAGGCGGCGGCAAATATGTATTTTGATAAGGACGTTTCCGAACTTACTCTTACGGAATGTGCCGGACTTATTGCCATCACCAACAACCCCAGTATTTATGAACCTTTTGGTCACCCGGAAAACAACAAGGGCCGCCGGGAATATATCTATGGCGAAATGCTGGAAAACAAATATATCTCCAAGGCAGATTACGATGTTCTTATAAACGAAGATATAGTAACCTCCAAAGGCCAGATTACCGGCAAAGAATCCGCAAAATATACTTCGTGGTTTATAGATTATCTTATTGATGACGTTATTGACGACCTTATGGACGAATACGGCTGGGATAAAAAGACCGCGGAATATAATCTTTATAACGGCGGTTACCGCATTTATGCCACCGTTGATAACCGCATCCAGAACATTGCGGAAGATTATTACGAACACCCGGAAAATTTTCCCAAGGTATATAACAAGGAACAGCCGGATTCCGCATTCGTCTGCCTTAACTATAGCGGCGAGGTTGTGGCAATAGTCGGCGGCAAGGGCGAAAAAACCGGTTCCCGCCTGTTCAACATTGCCGCCCACGGCCAAAGGCACATAGGCTCTACCATAAAACCAATTTCTTCCTATGCTCTTGCCATAGAAAACGATCTTATCACTTTCTCCACGGTTATTACGGATGAACCCATTTATGAGGCAGGCGAAACAATCGGCGATACCACCTTTAAAGCCGCTTGGCCGGTAAACTTTTATGCCGGATATCTGGGCGACGTTACCGTAAGAACGGCGGTGGCGCGTTCCATAAACACCATTCCGGTAAAACTGGTTACGCTGCTCACTCCAAGAACGGTATTTGATTTTCTTACCCAGAAACTGCATATTTCCACACTTGTGGATAGCGGCAGAAACAACGACGTTGCCGTTGCGCCGATGGCATTGGGTTCCTTTACCTACGGTGTTTCTCCAACCGAACTTGCCGGCGCATACCAGATGATAGGCAACGGCGGACTTTATATCGAGCCCCATTCCTACACCCAGGTGCTCGACAGCGAAGGCGCCATAGTGCTTAAAGCGGATACCGCTCCGGAACGCGTTATCTCTTCCGAAACCGCTACCATTCTTAATAAACTTTGTCAGGAAGTTGTTTCCGGTCCGAACGGCACCGCAAACCCCACCGCGCAGATCCCCGGTTACACCGTTGCGGGTAAAACCGGTTCCGCTTCTGATAACACGGACCTTTGGTTTGTGGGAATGACGCCCCAGTACCTTGGCGTTGTATGGTTCGGATACGCCGACAGCATGAAAGAGATCGTATATCAGAGCTATCCCACTCCGATTATCTGGAAATCCATTATGACAGAGGTTATGAAAAACGAGGATCCCAACGTAAAATTCCCCGAAAGTTCCAACGTTGTTTCCGCAACCTATTGCCAGGCTTCCGGCGATCTTGCGGGCAGCGCCTGCACCGAAACCGGCATCGGCTGGTATAAAAAAGACCATATGCCCGGCACCTGCACGGAATGCTACGGCGGCGGTTCCATCTATAACCCGTTTGATGATGATGACAACGGCCCTGCCGGCGTTACCGTAATCGGTTAAAACAAAATTATTCCCCCGGCGGCGGAAGTTTTCTTCCGCCGCTTTTTTGCGCAGTAAAACATAATGGTTGCAAAAAAAACGCAACCGGGGGATATAAATTGCCGGTGCATTTTATTGAAACACCGTAGGGGCGGCCCCGTGTGGCCGCCAGAAATGGCTTTCTGTAGGGATTGTCGTCCCCGACGGTCCGTTTTTTTCGGAACGCTGAGGACAGCGTTCCCTACGGTGTTTTCAATTTTCCTTTTGTGAAAGGGAGGTTGCCCTCTGGGTTCTTGGTTATCCCTCCTACGTCTGCTCCGCAGACACCTCCTCCTCCGAGGAGGTATGAACATCGGCAAATGGAACGGCCGAAATTTGGCACTTTGCTTTTTATGTGCAAAGTGTTATTATTATAATGTATAAGTTTATCCGGAAAGGCGGCGAAAAAATGCTTCGGTTTATTATCGGCACAAACGAAGAAGCACGGCGCAAAACGCTTTATGAACATATCGCAAAAGAAAAATCCGCTTATCTTATCGTTCCGGAACAGTTTTCTTTTGAAAGTGAAAAACTGCTTTTTGATTTTTTGGGAACGGAAAAGGCGCAGAACGTAGAGGTGCTTGGTTTTTCCCGCCTTTGCAACAGTATATTCCGTACCTTTGGCGGCCTTGCCGGCGAATATACGGACGATACCGCAAAAACTCTTTTAATGGGCGCGGCGCTTTCTGCCTGCGGAGATTCCCTTAAATTTTATAAAAAGAACGTACAGGGCGCTCCGTTTATAAAAAAGCTTGTGCAGACGGATACCGAACTTAAAAACGCGGGAATTTCTTCCGGAGATTTGCTGCGCCTTGCGGAAGAAGAAGGTCCCCTTGGCGAAAAAGCGGCGGACCTTGCCGCAATTTTTGAACTTTATGATTCCATGCTTCAAAAAAGCTATATTGACCCCCTTACGGATATAAAACGTGCCTGCGATATTCTTGAAGAAAACGATTTTTTCAGCGAAACGCCCGTTTTTATAGATAACTTTACCGGTTTTACCGGCAGCGAATATAAAATGCTGCGCAAAATTCTGGAACAATCCCCTTTGGTGGAAGCAAGCCTTTGCTGCGATTCTGTTTACGACCGCACCGGCGGCACCGGACTTTTTTCCAAAACCCAACGCACTGCCGGCCGTCTTGAAAAAATTGCCAGAGAGACCGGAGCAAAAATTGCCTCGCCCGTTTTTGCGGAAAAAGAAAACGACCCGCGCCCCGACGGCATAATCAGTCTGGAAGAAAACTTTTTGCAGGGCCGAGCAGAAAACTCTGCCGGAGAGGGCGTACACCTTATAACCGCGGCGGACCCCTATGACGAAGCGAACTTTGTTGCTTCTATGGCAAAACAGCTTGCAAAACGGGGCATGCGCTGGCGCGAAATGGCCGTTATTGCCAGAAGCCTTTCCTGCTATGAACACGCTTTGCCCGCCGCTTTTAAAAAAGCCGGAATTCCCCTTTATATGGACAGAAACGCCGAACTTTCCGCCCATCCGCTTTCTGCTTTTATTTCTGCGGCACTTTCTGCCGTGCGGGGCAATTTTTCCGCGGCGGATATTATGCGTATTCTTAAAACAGGCATAATCCCGGTTTCTGCGGAAGAAACCGCGGAATTTGAAAACTATTGCTTTGTGTGGAATATCCGCGGCCGGCTTTTTCTCTCTCCTTTTACCGGAAATCCCGAAGGTTTTACCGAACGGGGAGAAACCGATACCGAAGCTCTGGAACGCATTAATTCCCTGCGCGAAAAAATTATTACGCCTTTGGAAAAACTTAAAAGGCGTATTTTGGGCGCAAGCGGAAAAGAATTTGCCGATGCTTTTTATGATTTTCTTATGGAATGCGAAGTTACCGAAGGCCTGCGCAGGCTTTATGACGAATACGTTCTTGCCGGAGAAACCGCCAAAGCAGAAAACCTGGATTCCTTCTGGAGCTGCGTTGTTTCCGCTCTGGATAAATTTTCTTCTGCCCTTGCGGAAGTCCGCCTTGATGAAAACACCATGGGCAGGCTTTTTGAACTTGTGCTTTCCGAAGCGAAAATCGGCGTTCTTCCCCACACGCTGGACTGTGTTTCTGCCGGTACTGCGGACAGAATGCGTCCTTCCGGCATAAAGGCTGTTTTTGTCATCGGGCTTTGCGATGGAATTTTTCCTGCGCCGCCGGCAAACGGCTCTCTTTTTACGGAAGACGAACGCCGTGCCATGCAGGATATGGGAATCGATATAGGCGACGGTGAAAACGAAGCCTTGCTTTCCGAAAGAATGTATGCCTATACCGCTTTTACCTGTGCAAGCGAAAAAGTTTTTGCCCTTTGGCATAATTTTGACGTTGCTTCCAAAGAACAGAACAAATCTGTGCTTTTGCAAAGGCTTATTGATGCGGCGCCCGGACTTGAACAGAAGAAAACCGCGGATTTTGAAAGCAGCTTTTGGCTTTGCAGCGAAAATTCCGCCTTTGAAAAACTTGCCTCTTTCGGCGGAAAATCCACTCCGGAATCCGAAGCCATAAAGCTTTATCTTGCCGAAAAAGAACGGTGGAACAGCCGTGCTCAAAAGCTTGGAGAAGAGGTTTCTTCCGCGCGTTTTGCCATAGAAAACCCAAAAACGGCCGAAGAACTTTTCGGCAGAAAGTTCCGGCTTTCGCCTTCCAAAATAGAAACTTATGAAAACTGTCCTTTTTCTTATTTTATCAAATCCGGGCTGGTGCTCAAAGAACGGCAAAAGGCCGAACTTTCTCCTCTTTCTGCCGGTTCGCTTATTCACTATGTGCTTCAGCAGATAGTTTCTGCCCATGGCGGAAGCGGAATTTCCAAACTTTCTGATGAAGAACTGCGTCTGGAAATCGACCGCGTGCTCAAAGAATATCTTGATTCCGTAATGGGTTCGGAAAAAGACAAAACCGCAAGGTTTGTGTATCTTTATCGCCGCATTGCAGGCTTTTTAAAGCGGCTTTTGCGCCGCATAGGCGCGGAATTTGCGGTTTCCGAATTTGAGCCTTACGCCTTCGAAATGCCCGTCGGCGGAGATTCCGAGGTTTCTGCGTACAGGCTTTGCACTCCCGGCGGCAAAGAAATCACGGTAGAAGGTGTCATTGACCGCGTTGACGTGCTCAACAAAGGCGGCAAACGCTATGTCCGCGTTGTGGACTATAAATCCGGTTCCAAAAAATTTGAACTCTGCGACGTTTTCTACGGCATCAATATACAGATGCTCGTTTATCTGTTTTCCATCTGGCACGGCGGCAGGGGTGGCCTTTGCGATTCCACCCCGGCAGGCGTTCTTTATATGCCCGCAAAGGATTCCGTGCTCACAATAAACCGCGGCACCCCGGCAGAGGAAATTAATGCCGAGGCCGCAAAGGCTTTTAAAATGAACGGCCTGGTTCTTGATGACATCGACGTGCTCAGCGCCATGGAACCGGGACTTAGGGGTATTTTTATACCCGTAAAAATGGGTAAAAAGGGATACACCGGTTCTCTTGCAACCCTTGCGCAGCTTGGAGAAATAAAATCCCACGTGGATAAGCTGCTTTGCCTTATGGCGGAAGAACTTTCCGGAGGAAAAATCGCCGCTTTGCCCTATAAAAGGGACGGTAAACTTTCGTGCGGACATTGCTCGTATAAAAACATCTGCCGCAGAACAGAAAACGACCCGTTTGTTGAGCACGAAAGCTTTAAGGATGCGGAATTTTATAATCTTATAAAAGGCGGTGAGGAACTTGGCTGATAAAAAATGGAACGAACAGCAGCTGCAGGCAATAAATTCCTTTGGCGGAAATCTGCTTGTTTCCGCAGCGGCGGGTTCCGGCAAAACCGCCGTTCTGGTAGAACGCATGGCAAAAATGCTCACCGATGAACAAAACCCCGTTGACGCGGACCGCCTGCTTGTAGTAACCTTTACAAACCTTGCGGCCGCAGAAATGAAAGCCCGGATAAACGCAAAACTTTCCTCCCTTGCATCGCAGAATCCGCAGGACGCGCGCCTTCAGCGGCAGCTGCTTTTGATGGAGCGTGCTCACATCGGCACCATACATTCCTTTTGCCTTGATATCATACGGGAAAACTTCAGTGTCATCGGCCTTGCGCCGGATTGCCGCATTGCAGATGAGGACGAGGCAAGCGATATTGCTTCTGCCGCACTGGAAGAAACCATAGAAAAATACTATGCGGAAGGTTCCGCCGTGTTTGCGGAACTTGCGGAAACCCTTGGCGGCGGCAGAAACGATTCCGGCCTTGGGGAATCCGTGCTCACGCTTTATAATTTTATCCGTGCCCTGCCCCACTATGACGACTGGCTTTGCGAAAAGGCCGCCATGTATAACCCTGCCGTCCCTATCGAAGAAACCGCGTGGGGAAGAATCCTGCTCGACCGCGCACGCTCGGTGCTCGAACGCGGCAAGGAAAACATAGAGTATGCCATTGCGGAATGTCAGGAAGAGCCTTTTAACGTTTATCTTGATATGCTGCACGATGATTATTACGTTCTTGATAATCTGCTTTCTTCCTGCGAGCACGAAAGCTGGGATGATTTTAAAAAAGAGCTTTCTCTTGCGGCATTTATACGTATGCCAACCATAAAAGGCGCAGACTGCGGAACAAAAGATCTTGTTAAAAACCTGCGCGGGGAATACAAGGATTCCGTAAAAAAACTGGCGGAGGAATTTGTCGCTTCCGAAGCGGATTTTAAAGAGGATATAACAGATCTTGCCCCGAAGATAAAATGCCTTTTTGCCCTTACCATGGATTTTGATAAGCTTTATTCCGAAATGAAGCGTGAAAAGCGGCTTTTGGATTTTTCCGACCTTGAACAGCTGGCTCTGGCTGTGCTCAGCAAAAAAACAGCCGACGGAAAATATCTTCCTTCCGATATTGCAAAGGCCACGGCCGACAGATTTGAATATATCCTTGTGGACGAATGTCAGGATATAAACAAGGCGCAAAGCACCATTTTTGATATGATTTGCCGACCCGGCAACCTGTTTTTTGTGGGCGACGTAAAACAGAGCATTTACCGTTTTCGTCAGGCAATGCCGGAACTTTTTTTAAAAAAGCGCAGAACCTGGCCGGTATTTGACGGCAAAAATTACCCCGCCACAATAATCCTTGGCAAAAACTATCGCAGCAGAAAAAGCATTGCCGGCGCGGTAAACTTTATTTTTGAACAGATTATGAGCACCGAAGCGGCAGAAATGGATTACGGCCCGGAAGAAATGCTTATTCCGGAAGCGGCTTTTCCGGATGACGGAATCTGCCGCAACGAAGCTCTGCTTATCCGTGCGGGCGATGATTCCGTAAAAGCGGAAGCCGCCGCCGCAGCGGAACGCATATATAATATGGTAATAGGGGGAATGCCGGTTTCCGACGGGGAAAACACCCGTCCGGTGCAGTATTCCGATATCTGCATTCTTTTGCGTTCCATGAAAAACCAGGGCGACGCCTATGTTTCCGCTTTGCGGGCAAAGGGCATTAACTGCCGCAGCGAAAGAGCCGGCGGTTTTCTTGACCGGCCGGA
>SVNB01000059.1 GCA_015067125.1 Oscillospiraceae bacterium | reverse complement strand
CCCACCATGGTCGTTCTTTATCTTCTTGGCACCATCGCAATTTTTATCGCAAACATAGATATGGCAGGCGCTGTTTTTGCTTCCATTTTTAAAAACGCCTTTGGCGTTGATGCCGTTGCCGGCGGTTTTGCGGGTATTGTGATGAAAGAAGTTGTAACCTGGGGCTGCAAACGCGGCGTTTTCTCCAACGAAGCCGGCCTTGGTTCTTCCGTTATGGTACATTCCTGCTCCAACGTAAAAGAACCCGTTAAACAGGGTATGTGGGGCATTTTCGAGGTATTTGTTGATACCCTTATCGTATGCACTCTTTCCGCATTTGCGGTTCTTTCTTCCGGTGTTGTGGATCTTACCACCGGCCAGGTCCTTGTAAGCGGCATAGAGGCTTCCGCACTGGTGGGCGCTTCTTTCGAAACCCTTTTCGGCGGCTTCGGAAAATACTTCATCGCCATTGCAATTATGCTTTTTGCTTTTTCCACCGTTCTCGGCTGGAGCGTTTACGGCACCAAGGCATGGGAATACCTTTTCGGAACAAAAGCCACTATTGTTTATAAAGTGATTTTCGTATCCATGGTTTTTGTGGGCCCGATGCTTCATTCTTCCCTTGCTTGGGACGTTTCCGATACCTTTAACGGACTTATGATGATCCCCAACCTTATCGGCGTAATCGTACTCAGCCCGGTAGTTTATAAAATCACCAAAAACTACGTTGACCGTGTAATCAAAGGCAAACACGTTGAACCCATGCTTTCCGTTTTCAAGGAAATCAACGAAGAACACAGCAAAGAAGTTATCAAATAAAATTCACTCTCCTTACATACAAGAATATCTTCTGCAAAAAGAGCCTTCGGCAGCCGCGCCGAAGGCTCTTTTTCATTTTTTGTTTGCCTTTTCAAAAAGTTCCCGGCTTATTATGGCTTTGTGGGTGTTTTCCACCCTGTACCAGTCTTCCGGCGGATTATTTTTTGATGCTTTGCTTCTGAAGGATATTTTTTCTGTTTTTCCCTGCACCATATTGCCGATATACATTTCGTTTTTTAAAATTTTTATCACCGTGGCACTTTGCCAGCTGTGAGTTTTCTTTTCTCCCCGGCGATATTCCAGCGGAGTTTTTATTCCGTCAAGGTCAAGTTCTTCGGCTATCTGCTTCGGGCCTTTTCCGGCGATTTTTTCCATAAAAATGCGCCGCACGATTTTTGCCGGTTCTTCATCAACAACAAGGCGGTGTTTTTCTTTTTCCGGGCGTTTATACCCATATGGGGCAAAGGCGCCCACAAAATCCCCGCGCTTCATTCTTGCATAAAATGCGGATCTTATTTTTCGGCTGGTATCGCGCGCATACATTTCGTTTAAAATATTCCTGAAAGGAATAATATCCGAAATATTACCGGCAGAATCGTATCCGTCGCTTACAGAAATACAGCGCACACCCTTTGCCGGAAAATAAACTTCGGTATATTCCCCGGTGGCAATATAATCTCTTCCAAGGCGAGAAAGATCTTTTACTATAACGGTATTCACCCTGCCGGATTCTATATCGTCTATCATTTTTTTAAAGGCCGGACGTTCAAAATTCGTTCCGGAAAATCCGGAATCTATATATTCCCCATAAATAAAAAAGCCGTTTTTTTCCGCATAATCGCAAAGTAGTGCCCTTTGGGAACCTATGCTTCTTCCTTCGCTTTTTCCGTCCTCCTTAGAAAGGCGCATATAAAGCGCCGCGGAATATTCCATAAAAGCACCTCCGCAAAAATATATGCGGTTCCTTCCAAAAATAAACCGACCACATGGTCAGGGCCTGTTTTCCGCAGGCGCCGGAGGATTTAAAGCCTCTATCCAGATTAAAGGCCACCCTTGGCAGATATCCGATATCTTCCAGTATTGTGAAAAGCGGAAAGAAAATCGCCATCGGCGGAAGCATAACCGCCACCACCCAGCTTAAAACCTTCCATACTCCTTCAAGCAAAAGAGAATTGAGCACCGGAGGGATTTTGAGCACCGCAAACAATTCCGAAAGCCATTCCCCGATTTTTGCAAAGGCCGCAGAAAGCATTGCCGAAGGATAGTTTGCGCCGGAAACAGTAAGCCAGAATATAAACCCGAAAAGTCCGAGCATCACCGGTATGCCAAGCCATCTTCCGGTGAGCACCGAATCTATTTTTTCATCTTTTTTTGCTGCCCGCTCCGGATTTCTTTTTACCGCGGAAAGGCAGATTTCTTCCGCGCGCAATACGGTGCAGGCGGCGATTTTGTCCTCCGGATGTTTGTTTTGCAGCAGTGTTTTTTCCCTTTCCAATGCGGTTTTCAAATCCTTCGGGATTTTTCCCCGGCGTTTTTCCAGTTCCGCAACAAACCCGTGCTCGTTTTCCAAAAGCCGAAGCACCGGATATATTCCTCTAAAATCATATCTGTTTTTAAACTGATCAAAAATCCTTTCGGCGGCTTCTTCGATATCTTTCGGATATCTTACCGGGATAAAATCTGTTTTTATTCTCTCTTCCAGCAAATCTGCCATGGCGTTTTTCAGGTTTTGCATACCTTCTCCGGTGGAAGCGGAAATTACCACCGCCGGAAGTCCCGTGGCTTTTTCAAGCTCCGCTATATCTATTTCTATACCTTTTTTGCGGGCATCATCAAGCATATTAACGCAGATAAGCACCTTTGGCACAAGCTGTGCCGTTTGCAGCGCAAGAATAAGATTACGCTGCAAACAGCAGGCATCGCATACAACCACAGCCGCGTCAAATTCCTCAAAACAAAGAAAATTCCGGGTAACTTCTTCCTCTGCGGAATCCGTTATCAGTGAATATGTACCCGGAAGATCAACAAGCCTTATTTCTTTTTTGCCTTTGCGAAACATTCCTTCCGCCGCTCCTACGGTTTTTCCGGACCAGTTGCCCGTGTGCTGCTTCATACCGGTAAGGGCGTTGAAAACCGTGCTTTTGCCCACATTCGGGTTGCCCGCAAGGGCAATTTTTCCGATAATCATTCCGCCACCCCCAAAATCTGCGCCGCGTCCTCTTTTCTCAGGGCAATCACCGTTCCCCTAATGAGAAAAGCCTTTGGATCCCCCGCAGGGCTTACTCCCGCACATTCCACAGCCGTTCCTTCAACAAAGCCCATATCCATCAGCCTTCTTCTTAAACCGCCTTGTATTTTCAATTCTTTTATAACCGAGCGTTCGCCTTTTTTCATATCGCAAAGCGGTATCTGCCGCATAAAATCTCTCCTTTTTTGTTTTTAGGTAGAGCCACCCATTATCAAAATATGAAAAACAGGCTTTTGCAGTCAAAGTTAAATAAAAATTGATTTTTTCATAACAAAAAATTATCATTTTTCGGTGACTTTGGCATTAAAATAGAGTAAAATAAAAATACAGAGATTTTTCGCAAAAGGGGGAATCCACTTGGCATTTTTTGATAAAATAAACGATTTTGCAAAAACCGCAACAGAAAAAACCAACAACGCCATAGAAATCACAAAACTTTCTGCAAAAGCAGAAAGCGAACAGCGCAGCATAAACGCCATTGTTCAAAAAATCGGAGAATATTACGTTGCCAAAATAGATGCCGGAGAAATTCTTGAAGAAGAAGTTATGCTTATGTTCGAAGGCATTGCCGCCGGAAGAAAAAATATTGCGGAAATGCGCGCAGAAATAGAAAATCTTAAAGCACCCAAAACCGCAGAAACCGCTTTTGCGGAAGAACCCGCTTCGGATAAAAAATTCTGTCCCGCCTGCGGAAAAGAACTTTCTGCCGAGGCAAAATTCTGCCTTAACTGCGGAGCACAGCAGCCATAATTTCTGCAAAACAAAAAAGCCTCCGGCCGGAGGCTTTTTTATTTTTCTGATAAACATGCTTTATTCGGTTTCATAAGGCCAATCGTTTATTCCGCCAAATTCAAACACCGCGGAATATCCAAGGTCCGCAAGAATTTGAGAGGCAACCTTGCTTCTGTTGCCGCTGCGGCAATAAACAAGAATAATTTTTTCTTTATCCAAAAGTTCTTTTTCCGCTCTGCTTTCTATTTCATCGTGGGGAATAAGCACCGCGCCGGGAATATGCTTTTCCGCAAATTCTTCTTCGGTACGAACGTCAAGAATAACGTATTCCTTTTCGGAATCCATTATTTCTTTCGCCTCTTTCTGCGATATCTGTTTATATTCGTTTTCAAAAGACTGTTCTTCCATTGCGCAGGCAGAAAGTACAAAAAGCAAAGCCAGCGCGCCGATTATCGAAAGCAGCCTTCTTTTTATCATTATAATATACATATTCCCTCTCCTTTCTTTATTTTATTTGACAGAAAACAAAAGTTGGGATATATTTTGTTTGTAATAATTTTTAAAAGGAGCCTTTGCCATGCCCTGTGAAAAATGCGAAAATGTTTTTAAAAGCTCTTTTCCCTTTTGGGAAAAACTTTCTGAAAAAGATAAAATTGATCTGATGAACGGCGCAGGCTGCGCAGAATTCAAAAAGGGACAGAATATCCACGACGGCACCGTATGCACCGGCATAATTTTTGTAAAAACCGGCTGTTTAAGGGTCTATATCCTTTCGGAGGAAGGAAAGGAAATTACCCTTTACCGTATTTATGCCGGCGATGTCTGCGTGCTTTCCGCTTCCTGCGTACTGGATTCCATCACCTTTGACGTTCATGTTGATGCGGAAGAAGACAGCCGCTGCTGCATATTAAGTCCGGCTTCTTTCCGCTTTGTTGCGGAACGCAAGCCCGAAATGAAGATCTTTCTTCTTGAAAAAACGGTCAGCCGTTTTTCCGAAGTTATGTGGGTTATGCAGCAGATTCTTTTTATGAGTTTTGACCGACGCCTTGCAATTTTTCTTCTTTCGGAATCCGAAAAGAACGGAAGTGCGGAAATAAGGCTTACTCATGAACAGATCGCAAAATATATGGGTTCCGCAAGAGAAGTTGTTTCCCGTATGCTGAAATATTTTTCTTCCGAAGGTTACGTTGAACTTTCACGCGGCGGCGTTACAATTCTGGATTTTGGCGCCCTGCGCGATTTATCCCTTTGAAAATTCCGCTACCCTTTCTTTTGGACGAAAACCAATCATGGAATCCACAGCTTTGCCGTCACGGAAAAGCACAAGTGCGGGAATGCTCATAATGCCATAGCGGCTTGCAAGCTCTTTTTCCTCATCCACGTTTACTTTTCCGAACACGACGCCTTCCGATTCTTCCGCAACCTGATCCACTACGGGAGAAAGCATACGGCAGGGTCCGCACCATGGCGCCCAGAAATCAACTACAACGGGGTTTTCGTTTTTAAGTACGTTTTCTTCAAAATTTTCTTTATTAAGAACTTTAACTGACATTTTATTCAATCCTTTCGGTCCGGTTTTGTTTTGTTGATGCTATTATATCCCGACCGAAAGGATTTTTCCGTGACTTTGTCACAATAACAAAAGAGTTTTGCGAATTTTATTTTGTATTGTTCCCCATTCTGCCCGCTCTGCAGCAAAGCAGGCACGCCCATCAAAAAAAGGCATGGCCGGATGATTCTTTTTCAAAATCCGGTGCATTTTATTGGAACATTGTAGGGGCGGCCATGTGTGTCCGCCCAAAAAAGGCTCCCTTGTGTAAAGGGAGCTGTCAGCGAAGCTGACTGAGGGATTGTTTTATAAATTATCGACTTTTGCAAAAACACCTCATCCGTCTGCTTCGCAGACACCTTCCCCTCAAGGGGAAGGCTGCCCTCCGGGTTCTTGGTTATCCCTCATCCACCGCCGCAAGCGGCGGTCCCCCTTCCCCTCTGGGAAGGCTTTGTTAAAACTCCGCAAAGCAATTTTGCAAGCACCTGAAAATATCTATAAAAAATGCCGGCCATTGGCCGGCATTTGCTTTTTGATAAATTAAAGGAAAAGAGGAGAAACAGGGCGGTCGCCATAGATTCTTTCGATTGCTTCTGCAAATACGGGAGCAACAGGAAGAACGGTGATCTTGCCGCATTCGGCTCTTTTTTCTTCGCTGATCGGAATGGTATCGAGAAGAACAAGTTCTTCGAGAACGCTGTCTTTGATTCTCTGGATCGCGGGACCGGAAAGCGGACCGTGAGTTGCGCAGGCGGTTACGGACTGTGCTCCGCCGACTTCGATAAGTGCTTTTGCGGCGTTGCAAAGGGTTCCGGCGGTATCTACCATATCGTCAAGAATAATGCATTTTTTGCCTTTTACGTCACCGATAATGTTCATAACTTCGGAAACGTTTGCCTTCGGGCGGCGTTTATCGATAATTGCAAGCGGAATATCAAGCTTTTCAGCAAATTTGCGAACACGGGGAACACTGCCGTGGTCGGGAGAAACCGCTACATATTCATCTTCGTGATGATGAACGATGGGCTGGAAATAAGGAGTGAGGATCGGCGCGCCCATAAGGTGATCAACAGGAATATCAAAGAAGCCCTGGATCTGGGATGCGTGAAGGTCCATGGTAAGAACTCTGTCTGCGCCGGCAGCTACAAGCATATTGGCAACAACTTTTGCAGAGATCGGGTCACGGGCTTTTGCTTTTCTGTCCTGACGGGCATATCCGAAATAAGGGATAACCGCGGTGATTCTTCCTGCGGAAGCACGGCGGAATGCATCCATCATAATGATAAGTTCCATAAGGTTATCGTTTACGGGGTTGCAGGTGGACTGAACAATGAATACGTCGGAACCGCGGACGGATTCTTCAAGGGATACGCTTACTTCGCCGTCTGCAAAATGGCCGACGGTGCATTTTCCTACCGGAAGGCCAAGGCTTTTTGCAATCTCTTCGGCTGCTTTCGGATAGGCGTTACCGCTGAAAATTTTGATGTCTTTGCCATGAACGTTCATTTTTTTATCGCTCCTATGCTTTTATTTTTCAATTTGCTGATAAACTTATTTGATTTTTATGGCGTCGTGCTTTTTGACCCAGCCTTCTATATTTTCCTGCTTTGCTCTTCCTACGGCAAGGGAATATTCCGGAACCTTTTTGGTAACGGTTGTTCCCGCGGCGGTATAGGCAAAATCTTCAAGCTCTACCGGCGCAACAAGGTTTGTGTTGCAGCCAATAAATGCGTGATTGCCTATTTTGGTGCGGTGTTTGTGCTGGCCGTCATAGTTGGCAATGCAGCAACCGCAGCCAAAGTTTACTCCTTCGCCGACGTCTGCATCGCCGATATATGTAAGATGAGCAACGGCAGTCCTTGCGCCCACTTCGGAATTTTTTATTTCGACGTAATCGCCGATTTTGCATCCTTCGTGAATAACGCATCCGGGACGAACCTGGCTCCAGGGTCCGATTTTAACATCTTTTTCGAGAACGGAAGAACGAACCTGGGTGGAATTTACCTCTGTTCCGTTTCCGATGGTGCTGTCTTCTATATAACTGTTGGGACCGATTACGCAGTTTTCTCCGATTTCGGTATTTCCTTTAATAATCGTGCCCGGAAGAATTTTTGTACCTGCTCCGATTTTTACGGAAGGCGCAATAATAATACCGTCAAGGCACATAAACTCTACGCCTTCTTCGCAAAGCTTTCTGAAAATCATTGTTCTTGCGGCGGCATTTGCGGTAAGCACCTCTGCTCCGCTTTCTGCACGCATATTGATTTCTTTTTTGCCTGCGATATGGGTGCCGGCAACAACTCCTGCATCGGAAAGCAGCTTCATTGCCGTAACAAGAAACTGATTTCCGTTTTTATCACTTTCTGTGGCAGCGGCCATAACCTCTTCAAGAAAATCCGCCCTTATCCAGAAAGCGCTGGAGGAAAGTTCCTTCATCAAAGCTTCTCTTCCTCCGGAAGCGATTATGGTAAGTTTTTCGTTTTGTTCGGTATGTCTTTTATATGCCGCTTTTAAAACTTCGGGATCGGTAAAAACCGCTTCTGCCCCGATTACAAGAATATTGCAATCCCTGTGTAAAGAAATCCATTCTCCGGCAGAAAGCACCGGGTGGCCGCTTTCGGCTTTTCTTATGTAAACGGGGTTTTCTTTTGCATATTCTGTTACGGCTTCTTCGCCGCTGTTTATAACGTAGCATCTTTCTGTAATCTCTGCTTTTTCCAAAGCTTCGTTCACCCATTCGATCACCGGGCGGAACACAACTTCGCGCAAAGAACAGGGGCAGTTATTATGCATAATTTTGGTGCAGCTTGTATATACTATCGCCGCAGCATTTTGCATAAGGGCACCTCCGTTTTTCATCAATATTCACATATACATTATGCCAGTTTTACTTATATTTTGCAAGTAAAAGCACAAAAAAATGAATTTTTTATTAAAATTCGTCAATTTCGCAGAAAAATGCCAATTTATATGGAAATTATCGTGCGTTTTTGTTATACTGTAACATGCAGGACAATGGCTTTGTTTTTGGCCTGCGCTCTTATGAATGTTTATACTATTGCTAAAAAGTTGGGAGGACGCAATATTATGAGTAAAAAATATGTTTACCTTTTCTCCGAAGGCAATGGCTCCATGCGCGAGCTCCTTGGCGGAAAAGGTGCAAACCTTGCAGAAATGACCAACCTCGGCATGCCGGTTCCGCAGGGCTTCACCGTTACCACCGAAGCCTGCACCCAGTATTATGAGGACGGCCGCCAGATCAATGAAGAGATCCAGGCAGAAATTTATGAATATCTTGCAAAACTCGAAGAAATCACCGGCAAAACCTTTGGTGATAAAAACAACCCTCTTCTTGTTTCCGTTCGTTCCGGCGCAAGAGCTTCTATGCCCGGCATGATGGATACCATCCTTAACCTTGGTCTTAATGACGAAGTTGTTGAAGGTTTTGCAAAAATCACCAACAACGAACGTTTTGCATACGACTCTTATCGTCGTTTTATCCAGATGTATGCTGACGTTGTTGAAGAAGTTCCGAAGTCCACCTTCGAAGTCATCATCGACGAGATGAAAGAAGCAAAAGGCGTTAAAAACGATACCGACCTTGATGCCGAAGACCTTAAAGAGATGGTAAAACGCTTTAAAGCATACTATCTTGAGCAGAAGGGCGAAAGCTTCCCTACCGAACCCCGCGAACAGCTTATCCGCGCTGTTAAAGCTGTTTTCCGTTCCTGGGATAACCCCCGTGCAAACTATTACCGCCGCATGAACGATATTCCCTATACCTGGGGCACCGCAGTAAACGTACAGTCCATGGTATTCGGTAACAGCGGCAACCTTTCCGGTACCGGCGTTGCATTTACCCGTAACCCCGCAACCGGCGAAAACAAACTTTTCGGCGAATTCCTTATCAACGCACAGGGCGAAGACGTTGTTGCAGGTATCCGTACTCCTCAAAGCATCGAACAGCTCAACGATATCCGCGAAGGCATTTATGAAGAATTTGCTTCCATCGCAAAAAAACTTGAAAATCATTATCACGATATGCAGGATATGGAATTTACCGTTGAAAACGGCAAGCTCTATATGCTCCAGACCAGAAACGGCAAACGTACCGCAACCGCTGCTCTTAAAGTAGCCTGCGACCTTGTTGAAGAAGGCCTTATCACCAAAGAAGAAGCTGTTATGTCCGTTGACCCCAAATCTCTTGACGCACTTCTTCATCCCCAGTTTGATGCAAAAGCTCTTAAAGCAGCAGAAGTTGTCGGCTCCGCACTTCCCGCATCTCCCGGTGCAGCATGCGGCCGTGTTGTTTTCAATGCAGACGATGCTGTTGAATGGGCAAAACGCGGAGAGAAAGTTGTTCTCTGCCGTCTCGAAACTTCTCCCGAAGATATCGAAGGTATGCATCATTCCCAGGGTATCCTTACTGTCCGCGGCGGTATGACTTCTCACGCAGCAGTTGTTGCACGCGGAATGGGAACCTGCTGTGTAGCAGGCTGCGGTGATATCACCATGCACGAAGAAGAAAAATACTTCGAACTTGGCGGCAAAACCTTCCGCGAAGGCGACTACATTTCTCTTGATGGTTCCACCGGTAAAATCTACGGCGAAGCAATCCCCACCGTTGCGGCTTCCATTTCCGGATATTTCGGCACTCTTATGGGCTGGGCAGACGAGATCCGCACCCTTGGCGTTCGCACCAACGCAGACTCTCCCAAAGATGCACAGCAGGCTGTTAAATTCGGTGCAGAGGGTATTGGCCTTTGCCGTACCGAGCACATGTTCTTTAACCCCGACAGAATTCCTTCCATGCGCGAAATGATCGTTTCCAAAGATGAAGAACATCGCCGCGCCGCTCTTGCAAAACTTCTTCCTATGCAGAGAGAAGACTTTGAAGGACTTTACGAAGCTCTTGAAGGCAAACCCGTAACCATCCGCTTCCTTGACCCGCCTCTTCACGAGTTCCTTCCTTCCGCCGAAGAAGATATTGTTGCACTTGCAAACGAAATGAACCTTTCTGTTGAAGAACTTAAAGCAACCATCGCAGGTCTTCACGAATTCAACCCCATGATGGGCCACCGCGGCTGCCGTCTTGCTGTTTCTTATCCCGAAATCGCAGAAATGCAGACCCGTGCCGTTATCGAAGCCGCCATCAACGTAAAGAAAAACCATGCAGACTGGAACATCGTTCCCGAAATCATGATTCCTCTTGTCGGCGAACTTAAAGAGCTTAAATACGTTAAAAACGTAGTTGTTGAAACCGCAGAAAAAGTTATCGCAGAAAACGGCGTTGAACTTACCTATAAAGTAGGTACCATGATCGAGATCCCCAGAGCCGCACTTCTTGCTGACGAAATCGCAAAAGAAGCAGAGTTCTTCTCCTTCGGCACCAACGACCTTACCCAGATGACCTTCGGTTTCAGCCGTGACGATGCAGGCGCATTCCTCGGTTCTTACTATGACAAAAAGATCTATGAATCCGATCCTTTTGCAAAACTTGACCAGGAAGGCGTTGGCAAACTTGTAGATATGGCTGCAAAACTTGGACGCACCACCCGCCCCGATATCCATCTTGGAATCTGCGGTGAGCACGGCGGCGACCCCGCAACCATCGATTTCTGCCACAGAGTAGGCCTTACCTATGTTTCCTGCTCTCCTTTCCGTGTTCCGATCGCAAGACTTGCTGCTGCACAGGCTGCAATCAGAAACAAATAATTTATAAATTTCCGCATGAGCATGCGGTTTAACAAAAAGCGAGCACCGTTTTCGAA
>SVNB01000058.1 GCA_015067125.1 Oscillospiraceae bacterium | reverse complement strand
CAAAGAAGAAGAATACGAATTTGAACACTGGCTTGCCAGAGAGCTTGAATCCGGTGATGAAAATGACGACTATATCCTTGTGCCGACGGGCATGATCGATATGGACGAGCTTGTTATGACCGATGTTACGCTCGAAGTTCCGTTTCAGCTTCTTTGCCGCGAAGACTGCAAAGGGCTCTGTCCCGTGTGCGGATCGGATTTAAACGAAAAGACCTGCAATTGTAATCAAAAGCAGATCGATCCCCGCCTTGAAAAATTAAAAATGCTGCTCGACAGCTAAGAACTAATTCTGTTAAGGAGGTGCTCAACATGGCGGTACCGAAGAGAAAGGTTTCTAAAGCAAGAAAAAATACAAGACGTTCCAATGTTTGGAAGATTTCTGCCCCGGCATTCTGCAAATGCCCCCAGTGCGGTGAACTCAAAACTCCCCACGTAGTATGCCAGAACTGCGGATACTACAAAGGCAGAGAGATCATCAAAGTCGAAGAAGCATAATCTTTGCAAAACAGGAGAGGGTCGAAAGATCCTCTCTTTTTTGTTGCCAATATGCCTCCCTTGTCTAAAGGGAGGTGGACCGTTGCCGTATGGCACGGTGGAGGGATTCTTTTACTGAAGTTTACGGTAGGGCGGTGTACCCCAAGGGTATTTCTTCGTGCTTCGCACTAAGAGCACCTGCTCCCGCCGCAAAAAAAGAGGTGTTTTACATGTCCGATATACTTTTCAGAAAAGACGGCTGGGTGTTTTCATACCGTGTTGCGGGTATTGCTGTGCAAAACGGCAAGGTTCTTTTGCAAAAACCCACAAACGAGGATTTTTACGCTTTTCCCGGCGGCCACGTGGAATTTGGCGAGACCAACGAAGAAACGCTTATCCGCGAATATAAAGAAGAAATCGGCGCAAATATCGCCGTCGGCGAACTTAAATGGGTGGCAGAAGCGTTCTTTCCCTGGGGAGAAAGCCCGTGCCATCAGATCTGCCTTTATTACGCCATAGAAATTACCGATGAGGATATTCCGAAAGACGGAATGTTTATGGCAAAAGAGCACATGGAAGGAAAAAACTTTGATCTGGAATTCCATTGGGTGCCCGTAGAAAAGACCGGAGATATAGAGATTTATCCGGAAAACGCAAAAGAACTGCTTTTGCACCTTGAAGAAGGAGTAAAACACTTTTTCTATAAAGAATGATTTTTATTTTTCCTTATAAAACTATGGAAAAAACAAGCTTTATTTGTTATAATATAATGTAAACTTTTTATTCCGAAAGGAGGGCGAAAACCTTGGCAGTTGTAATTTCTTCCATAGAAAAAAACAGCCCGGCAGAAAAAGCGGGAATTTTACAGGGAGAAAGCCTTGTTTCAATCAACGGAAATGCAATAAAGGACGTTCTGGATTACCGCTTTTATATGACGGACAGGAACCTTGATATCGAACTTTTAAAGGACGGAAAAACAAGAACCGTTTCCGTTTCAAAGCCGGAATACGAGGACCTTGGCCTTGATTTTGAAACCTATCTGATGGATAAGGAACATTGCTGCAAAAACAAATGCATCTTCTGCTTTATCGACCAGATGCCGCCGAATATGAGGGAAACCCTTTATTTTAAAGATGATGATTCCCGCCTTGGTTTTCTTTTCGGAAATTACGTTACCCTTACAAACCTTGAAGAAGAGGATATTGACCGCATTATAAAAATGCGCCTTTCGCCAATCAACGTTTCTGTTCACACGATGAATCCGAAGCTTAGGGTGGAAATGATGAAAAATCCTCACGCGGCGGATTCTTTGGATTATCTTAAAAAAATGGCGGATGCGGGCATAACCTTGCATTTGCAGTTTGTTCTTTGCCCGGGAATAAACGATGGCGAAGAACTGCGTTACAGCTTCCGCGAGGTGGAGAAACTCGGACCTGCGGTAGAAAGTGCGGTCTGTGTTCCGGTAGGACTTACCAAATGCAGACAGAACCTTCCGAAGCTTAAACCTTTTGATAAAGAAGGTTCGCTCGAAGTTATAAAAATCGTAGATGAATTCCGCGCGGAATGTATGGAAAAATACGGCGAACCGGTTTTCTATGCCGCAGATGAATTTTTTATCAAAGCGGAACTTCCGTTCCCGGAATATGAATATTACGGAGATTTTACCCAGCTGGAAGACGGCGTTGGCCTTTGCGCCCTTCTTAAACACGATTTTTACGAGGCTTTGGAATATTTCCCCGAAGGGGAATATGACCGCCACGTGACCATTCCCACCGGTAAAGCAGCGTTTTCCACCATTAAGGAACTTGCAGATGCCGCAGAGAGCCGCTATAAGGGCCTTAAAATCGAAGTTCTTCCCATGGAAAATGAATTTTTCGGTGAACTTATAACTGTCACCGGGTTGCTTACAGGCGGCGATATAGCAAAGCAGCTTAAAGAAAGGGAAAACGGCGATGCGGTGCTTATCTGCGAAAGCACCCTGCGTTATGAGCACGATAAATTTATTGACGATACCACTCCGCAGTGGGTGGAACAGCAGCTGGGCGTTCCGGTAACAATGGTTCCGAACGACGGATACAAGCTTCTTTGCGCAATGCTTGGCGAAGAAGCGGAAGATGAATGCGAAGTAATTTACGGATAAATACCGTTTGGAGGATATAAAAATGGCAAAACCTATTATTGCAATCGTGGGGCGCCCGAACGTGGGCAAATCCACTCTTTTCAATAAGCTTACAGGCAAACGCCTTGCAATAGTCGAAGATACTCCCGGCGTTACCAGGGACAGAATCTATTGCGAATGCGAATGGCTTAACCATACCGTTATGCTTGTGGATACCGGCGGTATAGAGCCGAAAACCGATGACAACATTCTTTCCAAAATGAGAATGCAGGCAAATATCGCTATCGAAAGCGCGGAAGTTATTATTCTTGTAACGGATCTTGCTTCCGGCGTTACCGCAAACGATGCGGATATCGCTTCCATGCTTCTTAAAAGCGGAAAACCAGTTGTTCTTTGCGTAAACAAATGCGACAGAATCGGTGCGCCGCCGCCAGAATTTTATGAGTTCTATAACCTTGGCCTTGGCGATCCGTTCCCGGTTTCTTCAGTTCACGGCAACGGCACCGGCGACCTTCTTGACGAATGTTTTAAATATATCGATTTCGACAAAGAAGACGAATATGACGATGATACAATAAAAGTGGCCATCATCGGCAAACCGAACGTCGGCAAAAGCAGCCTTGTAAACAAAGTTGCGGGCGAAGAAAGGGTAATTGTTGCGGATATGGCCGGCACCACCCGTGATGCCACCGATACCGAAGTGGAAAACGAATTCGGCAAATTTGTTCTTATAGATACCGCGGGTATCCGCCGTAAAAGCAGAGTGGATAACAACGTGGAAAAATACAGCGTTCTGCGTTCCTATATGGCAGTTGACCGCAGCGACGTCTGCGTTATTATGATCGACGCCACCGAAGGCTTTACCGAGCAGGACAGCAAGGTAGCCGGTTATGCTCACGAACAGGGCAAAGCCTGCGTTATAGCCATAAACAAATGGGATGCCGTTGATAAGGATAACAACACCATGAGCGAATTTACCAAAAAGCTCCAGACGGATTTCAGCTTTATGTCCTATGCTCCGTTTGTGTTTATTTCCGCAAAAACCGGCCAAAGAATCAACAAGCTTTTCGAGCTTATCGTTTCCACACACCAGCAGAACAGCAGAAGAATTTCCACCGGTATGCTTAACGATATGCTTGCATACGCAACAGCAAAGGTACAGCCTCCGTCCGATAAAGGCAAGCGCCTTAAAATTTATTATATGACCCAGGCTTCAACCAATCCGCCTACTTTTGTAACTTTCTGCAACCGTTCCGACCTTTTCCATTTCTCCTATCAGCGTTATCTTGAAAACCAGATAAGAGAAACCTTTGGCCTTACCGGTACGCCGATAAAAATGGTTATCCGCGAACGCGGAAACGATAAAGGCTGATTTTTTTCCTTCGGAGGATAATAAATTGAACGAGTTTTATACTGTTCTTATCGCCTGTGTTTTTGTTGCGGCAATAGCGTATCTTATCGGCAGCTGCAATATGGCGATAATCATTTCAAAATTTCATAAGATGAAGGATATCCGCGATTTTGGAAGCGGAAACGCCGGCATGACAAATATGCTCCGCACCTTTGGCAAAAGGGCTGCCGCTTTTACCTTTGCGGGAGATTTCATCAAAGGCGCTTTGGTGGTTTTCATCGCAAGAGCCATTGGCAAAGAAGCAGGCCTTGTGTTCGACGTTGCCTATATTGCGGCGCTTTTTGTAATAATAGGACATATTTATCCCGTTTATTTTAAGTTCAAGGGAGGAAAAGGCATAGCCACAGCCCTTGGTGCTATGTTTGTGCTTAACTGGATCGCTTTTGTTACCATTGCGGCGGGAATTATCCCCATGGTGTTCATTATCAAAATTGTTTCCGCGGTTTGCCTTTGCGGAACCTGTCTTTATCCGGTGCTTAATTTTGTTGTGCTTACCCTGCAGGGCAAAAATATGTTTACGGAAGTGATTCCATATACTCTGCTTGCGGCGGCGATGGCAGGAATGATTTTCTATGCCCACAGAGAAAACATCGCAAGGTTAAGAAACGGAACAGAACCTTCTTTTGGGAGAAAAAATAAATGATAAAAGAAAAACTTCCTGATCTGAAGAAAATAAAATTTTCCAAAAAAACAAAAAAGATAATCATAACGGCGGCAATATCCTTTGCTGTGTTTATGTTCTTTATCTGGCTTGGAGCGGGTATGTACGTTTCTGTTCCGGAAGGCAGCAGGGCAGAGCTTTGGCCCATGTTCGGAATGTACGCGATTTTTCCGCTGCTTATATTCTTCTTCAGTGCAAAAAGGGTTTATTATATTCTTAACGGAGAAGAAGACCCGGACGATGAAGACGACAGCGATATGAAGGAAGAAGATGAAGAATGAACGTAAGGCAGTACCGTGATTCGGATTGGGAATATATTTGTGATATTCATGACCGGGCAAGAAAGAACGAACTTTTTCTGGCCGGGCTTGAAGAAGCTTTTATCCCTCTTGAAGTTGCGGCCGAAAAGGAAGGCCTTTTTGAATATTCAGTTATCGTTGCGGAAAACGAAGAAAAAGTCTTCGGTTTTTGTGCTTTTAACGATGAGGAACTTGCCTGGCTTTATGTTGATCCGGATAAATCGGGAAAAGGCGTTGGCACCGAACTTGTAAAAACTGCTTTGGAACAGAAACCGGAGATTTATTATATAGAGGTCCTTTGCGGAAACGAACCCGCAAAATGCCTTTATGAGAAATTCGGTTTTAAGGTGAAAAAGACAGCAACGGGAAAAATGCCGGGAAACGAAAAATTTGAAGTTTCCGCCTATTGCATGGAAAAAGAAAAATAACAAAAAACGGCGCATAAAGCGCCGTTTTTCTTTTTATAAAAGCAAAAAAACAAGCGGTCGTTTCCGACCGCTTGTTTTTTGTTAACATGTTAAATATTTGTGCTCGAACACTGAAAATATCACCGAAAAGCGCTCTTTCGGTGAAAATAAGCTACTTAATCCCGAAAATCAGATAGCGCGGGTAACTTTACCGGAACGCAGGCAGCGAGTGCATGCATATACGTGGCAAGGTTTGCCATCAACAAGAGCTTTTACGCGACGAACGTTAGCTTTCCAGGTTCTGTTGGAACGTCTGTGGGAGTGGGATACTTTGATACCAAAGCTAACACCTTTTCCGCAGAAATCACATTTGGCCATAGTGGCACCTCCTTTGTTCTTTCAGAAAGTCAACGTTCGTATTATATCAAACATTAACGAAAAAAGCAAGTATTTATAAGCAATTTTTCCAAATTATTTAATATTTTTTATATATAAACAGAAATTTATCTCTGTTTAATAAAAAATTTACCTTGTATTAATAAAAACCGACCGCTTTCGCCCTTGTAAATATCAGAAATTTCCTATATAATATATATTAAGTATTTATATGTATTTTTAAGGAGAAAACAAATGCCTTCTATTTTTTCCGGCGGAATCCAATCCACCATATATCTTTTGGTAATAAGACTTATTGTTGCGCTTATCGCGCTTCCCATACACGAATGTGCCCACGGCTATGTGGCATACCGCATGGGCGATTATACCGCAGAAAGACAGGGAAGATTAACCCTTAATCCGCTTGCGCATTTTGACCCGATAGGCACCCTTGCAATAATCCTTTTCGGATTCGGCTGGGCAAAACCCGTGCCGATAAATCCGCTGAATTTTGAAAACCCCAAAAAGGGAATGATGCTTTCTTCTCTTGCGGGACCGATGTCCAACATAGGTCTGGCGTTTCTTTCCATGGTGCTTTATAAACTTTCGTATATTCCGCTTTATCTGGGATTTACGGGAGCTTTTCTTTCCACCGTGCAGACCTTTTTGCTTTATATGATAACCATAAACATCACACTGGGCGTTTTCAATCTTATTCCGATACCGCCCCTTGACGGTTCCAGAATCGCGACCTATTTTTTGCCGCAGCATATTTATTTTAAAATTATGCAGTACGAAAACTTCATCTTTATCGGCCTTATGATTGCCCTTTGGTTCGGCGTTCTTGATGGTCCGATAAACTTTGTAAGCAGTGCAGTAACCGGTCTTCTGGATTTTATTACAAGGCCTATTGATTGGCTTACCGCGTTTATTTTGTGATTTTTAAATTTTGAGTATTTGGGGATAGAATTTTGAGCGAGAAAATTCAGTATAAACTGGAGGCTTTTGAAGGGCCTTTGGATTTATTGCTTTATCTTATTCAGAAACACAAGCTGAATATATGCGATATCAATATTTCGGAACTTCTGGATCAATATACAGAAACCATAAAGGATATCGAAAATATAGAGGATATGGACGGTGCCGCGGAATTTTTGGAAATGGCCGCAAGGCTGGTTTATATAAAAACCGCCATGCTTCTTCCGCGTTATGATGACGAAGGCGAAAAGCTTCGTCAGGAATTGCAGGGAGAACTTATTGAATACCAGACCTGCAAAAACGTTGCGGAATATTTAAAAGGCAGATTTTGCGGAAACAGTATTTTTTCCAGAAATCCCATGCCGATAGAAGCGGACAACACCTATGCGCGCGTTCACCCTTCGGAAGATATTCTTAAAGCGTACCTTTCCGCCCTGGGCAGAAAACAGCGCAAGCTTCCGCCGCCGGTAGAGGCCTTCAGCGGCGTTGTTCACAAAAGGCTGATATCTGTTCCGTCCAGAGCGATAATCCTTTTAAAGCGCCTTTATCGCCGCACCAGGCTTAAATGGAACGAACTTTTCGCAGGTTCCGACAGAAGCGAAAGCGTAGCCATGTTTCTGGCTGTTCTGGAACTTGTTAAGAATGGAAGAATAAACGTAAGCGATGATAACAAAACCGTCGCGTTAAGCGATAATCCAAGAAGAAAACAACAGAAAGAGGGTAACGAATCTGCAACTGGAACAGTATGAAAAAATTGCCGAATCCATTCTTTTTGCCGGCGGGGAACCTGTTGATCAGAAAATTGTGGCAGAAGCAATGGAACTTGATGAGGATGCCGCGGCGGCGGTTCTTGAAAGTTTAAAAACAAAATACGAAAAAATGGAAAGTTCCATAGAAGTGCGCCGCCTTGAAAACCAGTGGCAGCTTTGCACAAAAGCGGAATACGAACCCTATATCCGCGGGGCTTTTGAAATAAAACGCAACGCGCCGCTTTCCCAGGCGGCATTGGAAGTGCTTGCGATAATTGCATATAACCAGCCGGTCACCCGTGCCTTTGCGGAACAGGTAAGAGGAGTGGATTCTTCCGGCGTAATTTCCACCCTTGCGGAAAAAGGCCTTATCGAAGAAGCCGGAAGACTTGATCTTCCGGGCAAACCCATTGCCTATAGAACAACACCGCTTTTCCTGCGTTCCTTCGGGCTGGAATCTTTGGAAGATATGCCGCCCATAGCGGACGAGGCAGAAACGGAAGAAAAACTTCCGGAAAGCGAACTTGCGGATCAGCAGTCCCTTTTTGATGAAGAAAACTGATTTTTAAAACAGAAGAAAGGCAGGTGACGGTATGACCGGTTGGCTTATATTTTTTGGGATAATTCTGTTTATCCTTGGAATTCTTATGGTGCCGGTTCATGCCGCGGCGGAATATAAAAAAAGCTTTTCTTTAAAAATAAAATTTCTTTTTTTCTTTAAAATGCAGATAATTCCGGAAAAAGAAAAAAAGAAAAAAGAAGAAAAACCAAAACAGCAAAAGCCAAAAGAAGAAACGGAAAAACCGCAGAAGCAAAAGCAAAAAATGACCCCGGAAGAAATCATAGATATGATTATCGACGCAGTAAATAAATACGGCCCGGGCGCAAAAATGATTCTTCGCAATATAAGATTCCACCGTCTGGAACTTTATTGGAAGATAGGCGCGGAAGATGCCGCGGCCTGCGGAATAAAATATGGCAGAGCCTGCGCGTGGCTTTCGGGCGTTTTGGGGTTTTTTCGCAATTTTACAAAAATAGAAAAAGCCAGAATAAGGGTTTTTCCGGATTTTATCTGCGAAAAAGACGAAGCTTACGGCGGCGCGGATATAGAATTCAATCCGCTTGTGGTGCTTATCGGCGCATTAAGAATAGGTTTTGTCTTTGTTAAAGATATGTTTGAAAAAACAAAAAAGCAAACAAAAAACCATGCCGCAAAACCGCAAAAGAACATAAATGCAAAGGAGAGTGCTTGATTAAATGAGCGAAAAAAATCTTGAAGGTATGATAAATATCTCCCTTGAAAAAGTAAAGGGAATGGTGGATTCCAACTCCATTATCGGTGCGCCGATTTATACCCCGGACGGCACAACCATTATCCCCGTTTCCAAAGTAAGCGTTGGCTTTGGCTGCGGCGGAAGCGATTTTCCCTCCGCAAGCCCCAAAGAAATGTTCGGCGGCGGCACCGGCGGCGGCGTTACCATTCAGCCGGTTGCTTTTCTTATTCTTAAAGGAGAAAGCGTCCGCATGATTCAGATAGCGGATAAAAACAGCCTTGCGGAACGTGTTGCAAATATGGTTCCGGATGCCATCGATACCATTTCCGGATTTATCAGCAAAAAGAAAACAGACGATATAACCGTTGAAAACGCCGAACCTGCAATAATTGAAAAAGTTCCGGAAGTTTCCGCAGAAGAAGCGCCCGTTCAGGAATAAAAGAAAAATCACTCCGCATATATTTTTGCGGAGTGATGCCTTTTGAAAAAACTTTTTGCCATTTTGTTTGCCGTGCTCACGCTGTGTTTTTTGAGCACGGAGTGCTTTGCAAACCCGAAAAGCGCCGTGCTCATAGATAAAAACAGCGGCAGGGTGCTTTTTGAAGTTAACAAAGATGAACCTCTTCCCATGGCAAGCACCACAAAAATCATAACGGCGCTTATTGCGCTGGAACAGGAAAAACCGGACGAATATTTTACCGTTGATGCCAAAGCAATAATGACGGAAGGCTCTTCCATGGGTCTTAAAAAAGGGGATAAGGTCACTTTGCGTGCCCTTGCAGCAGGAATGCTGCTTGCTTCGGGAAACGATGCGGCAAACGCCGCGGCGGTAAAAATCTGCGGTTCAATCGAAGCTTTTGTAAAGCTGATGAACCAAAGAGCGAAAGAAATGGGCCTTGAAAACACTTCTTTTCAAACCCCTTCCGGCCTTGACGGAGAAAACCATTTTTCCACCGCTTATGATATGGCTCTTCTGGCAAAAAACGCCCTTTCAAATCCGGATTTTGCGGATTTATGCGGCGCAAAAACATATACTGCGGAATACGGAAATCCGCCGTATAAAAGAAAAATAACAAACCATAACAAACTGCTTTTTTCTTTGGAAGGCGCAACCGGCGTTAAAACCGGCTTTACCAAAAAATCCGGCAGGTGCCTTGTTTCCTCGGCAGAAAGAGAAGGCGTTTCTCTTATCTGCGTTACCCTTAACTGCTATGATGACTGGAATTATCACAGCAGACTTTACGAGGAATACTTTGGTAAATTAAAAGCGGAAGAGATAGAATATCCGGATGAAATAAAAATTCCGGTCTGCGGCGGAACAGAGGAATATGCCGAAGCAAAGGCGGTGCATTTTTCTGCGGCGTTTATGGAAGGCGAAGCAGAAAAAACAGAGGTGATCATAAGCAGGCCGCCTTTTGTTTTCGCTCCGGTGGAAAAAGGAGATATAATAGCAAAAGCGATTTTTCGTCTTGAAGGAGAAATAATAGGGGAAGTTCCCATAATTGCGGAGGATTCTGTTTCTTCTTTGGAAAAAGACGATTTTTGGAATAGAATTAAAAAGATTTTTTGATTTGAGGAGATTTAAATGAAGGATACAAGAATTCAGAAAGCGATTTCCGATGCGGGATATACTTCCAGAAGAAAAGCGGAAGAACTTATCGCTGCCGGAAAGGTTAAAGTAAACGGTCACCTTGCGGAAATCGGAATGAAGGTTGACGTAAAAAAAGATATCATTACCATAAACGGAGAGGAAATCAGAACCGCCGCCGGAGAAAAACTCTGGTACGTTGCCCTTAACAAACCCCGCGGTTTTGTTACCACCACTTCTGACGAAATGGGAAGAAAAACCGTTATGGATCTTGTGGAAGACATTCCCGCAAGAATTTATCCCATAGGCCGCCTTGACCGCAACAGCGAAGGACTTATTTTTCTTACCAACGACGGTGCTTTTGCCAATATGATTATGCACCCAAGCGGCAATATTCAGAAAACTTACCGCGTAACCGTGCGCGAAACCGGCATAGAGGAAAAACTTATCAAACTTTCCGAAGGAGTTAAAATAGATTCCGGTTTTGTACGCCCGGTGGCAGTAACCGTTCTTGAAGAAAACGAAGAACGCACCGTTTTGCAGTTTACCATTGCCGAAGGCAAAAACCGCGAAATAAGAAAAATGTGCGAAGCGGTGGACCTTACCGTTATCCGCCTTAAAAGAACCTCTATCGGCGTTGTAAGGCTTGGAATGCTCCAGCAGGGAAAATGGCGTGAACTTACCAAAGACGAGCTTACGGGCCTTCACAACCTTTCCAGAAAAGGCATTTCCGGCGAGCAGACACCGAAAAAGAATTCCGGCAGAAAACCGCTTGAAAAACAT
>SVNB01000057.1 GCA_015067125.1 Oscillospiraceae bacterium | reverse complement strand
GTATATTACGGAAGAAATTTCTTCCCTTATGCGGTAAATTATATATCCGGGAAAAGTTCTGTCCTCGCCGGTAACTTCCAGCGCTTCTTTGCTGTAAGCATAAACAGAAATTCCCCGGGAACGGTCTGTGATGAATTCCGTGCCGTCTTTCTCTCCGTAGGCGGCAAAACTTACTTTGCAGAAAATTTTATCATAGGGTTTTGCGGCGTTTTCGTCCCAGCCGGAAAGTTTAAGCGCTATTTTCTGCGGGGCGCCTTCTATGTCGATGGAATCCGTTTTTACGGTAAAAACCGGGTTGCCGCCGGAAACAGAAACTTCCGTAACCGTTCCGGTTATGCTTCCGCTTGTGCCGTCAAGGGCCGCGGCAGGGTAAAATTCTGTGATAAGTTCAAAAGCGACTATAAAAAAGCCCAGTGCCACTGCCAGAACAACGGCGGAAAAATCGCGCAGCTTTTTGGAATAAACCCGAAAACAAAGGGAAGCAAAAATCAGTATTCCAAACAGAACAAAGCTGTGCAAAGGATTTAAAAAAGAAGCTGCAAAGGCACCGAAAAGCACAGAAAAACCAAACCACGCAAAGAAAAACGTCATGCCCCAACCACTTCCTTTTTTCTTTTAATTATGCCAAAAATCTTTTAATATTGCAATAGAGGAGATAAAAAATCGGGCGTACCAAAGCGGCACACCCGAATTTGTGTTTTTATACGTTTTCTCCGGCAGGATGAACGGTAATATCCCGGATCCATTTTCCGCTGCGAAGGCGGAAAAAGCCGATGATGTTTTTAAGAAGTTCGTCGCTGCGGAGCATAAGATAGACAAAAGGCGGCGCCCAGCCAAGAACAAGCCCTGTGAACGCACCAAGGGGAATGGCAACGGTCCAAAGGAACAGAACGTCCACAACCATTGCGGTTTTGGTATCGCCGCCGCCGCGGAAGATGCCCACAACGTATTGCATGGACATGGCCTGCAAAACGATTATCAGTGCGTAAGAAACGATAAGGTCGTATGCAAGCGCCTTTGTTTCTGCAGAAACCTCGTAAAAATCAATAACCGGTCCGCGGATGATAAGAAGCGTTACTGCGGAAACAATGCCCATAACGGCGGAAAGAGCGACAATGGTTTTTGCCTTGCGAAGAATAAGGTCTTTGTTTTCTCCGCGGCCAACAGCGTTGCCTATTACAACGGAGGTTGCGTTGCCCATGCCGGAAATAACAACCCATACGCACTGCCAGATAATATTTGCAATGCTGTTTGCAGAAACAAATTCCGTGCTTATATGGCCGATTATCATGGAAAGAACAGAAGTGCCTATGCTCCAGACGGCTTCGTTAAGTACTACCGGTGCGCCGGTTTTAAGAAATGCCCCAAGATAATCCTTTACCGGCACAAAAAGGTCGGAAAAACGATAGTTTACCGTTTTTTCAAAAAATGCAAGATAAACAAGAAGAATTATAAATTCAACGCAGCGGGCAGCGGCGGTTGCAATGGCCGCGCCGCGTATTCCAAGTTCCGGAGCGCCAAGATTGCCGAAAATTAATACCCAGTTAAGAGATACGTTTACAACAAGAGAAGAAAGATATATAACAATGGATATTTTTACAATATGGGCAGACCGCAGAACAGAAGCCATGGCGTTTGTTATGGAATAAAAAGGATAAGCCCAGCCGATTATGCGCAGATAGCTTGCGCCGGCGGCAATAACTTCCGGGTCATCGGAATACCAGCTCATAACCGTTTCGGGAATACATATTGCAAGGGCAGAGGCAACAACGCTTATTGCCGCCGCAAGCCGAAGCATTATGGTTATTACCCTTTTCATGGAATAAACGTCATCTTTGCCCCAATATTGAGAAGCAAAAACCATCGCTGCGGAAGTTACGCCAAAGGTGACTATCATAAGTATAAAGAAAAGCTGGTTTGCAAGGTTCGCGCCGGAAAGCGCAACTTCGCCCACCTTGCCAAGCATCAGCGAATCCGCAAGGCTTACCGTAAAAGTTATAAAGTTCTGTGCCGCAATGGGCATGGTTATGGAAAACAGCACTTTATAAAAATTTTTATCTTTTATTAAAAACGACATATTTCCTCCGGAAAACAATAAAACTAACAATATATTTTATATGTTTTTATAAAGAATATCAAGAGGAAATATTATTTTGCGGAATGTTAATTTGCGTTGCTTGCCGCAGCGGAAAAAAGCGTATAAAATAAAAACATAAAAATGGAAAGGAAGATAAAAAATGTTCGGCGATAATCTTAAAACTTTAAGAAAAAACAAAGGCTTTTCGCAGGAACAGCTTTCTTTGCGGCTTAACGTGGTGCGGCAAACTGTTTCCAAATGGGAAAAAGGTCTTTCTGTGCCGGATGCGGAAATGCTTGTGAAAATTGCGGAAGTGCTTGGGACTTCCGTAAACGAGCTTTTGGGAGAAGCCGTTGCGGCGAAAAATGAAGAGGGCCTTTCATCGGTAGCGATGGAACTGCAAAAACTTAACGAACTTTTGGCTATGCAGATCGCACAGAAAAAGCAGTTGGCAAAAAATATAACCAAAGCATCAGCGGCAATACTGCTTGTGTTGTTTGTTATTGCAATTTATGATAGCTGGAACGAAACATGGTATGAATTCGGTCGTAATCTTTACAGAATATTCCACTGATACAGAAAACAAAACAAATGAAAAAGCGGACGGAGAAAAACTCCGCCCGCTTTTTCGGTTTGGTATGAGGAAATTTGATAGGGATAGCAGATTTTTATGCGGCCTTTGCGCCGTAAACAGCGGCAATGCGGCGTGCTTTTTCGCGTCTTTCGCGGCGTTTTACCGCTTCGATGGCTCTGGTGCAGTTAAGGCTGCCCCAGATTCCGGTAGCGGCTGCCAAAAAGGAAATTCCGCCGAAGATGAAAATTTCCGCGTTGGAGATGCTTCCGAAATCGCTTGCGCCGGCAATGCCGAAAAGAGAGATGATACCGGCAGCTGCCATGATTTTAAAAATTGTATTCAAAACATATGTTCTTTCCATTTTACTACGTCCTTTCCTGATGTATATATGGGGTGTGTTCGATAAAATCGAACATCTGTTCTTTGTTTGTGACTTTATTATATCACCCATTTTTCAAAAATCAATAGTTTTTGCGAAAAAAATCGAACAATCGTTCGTGTTGGTACAAAACTGTCGCAACAAATGTATTGACAGAAACAAAAGTGTTAAATTATTACGCAAAAAAAGGCCGTTTTTACATAAAAAACGCGTTTTTGGTGTTTTTTACAATTAAAATCCGGATTAATAACAAGCAATATTGACAAAAAATTAACACTATGATATAAATGTATTAAACCATTTATAAAGGAGAAAGATATTATGGCAAAAATTATCGGCAGCCCTACCAGATATATTCAGGGCAGAGGAGAACTTGCAAACCTTGCAAAACACGCAGGAGCAATCGGCGAAAGCATGTTTATTCTTGTTGATAAATTTGTTAAACCCATTGTTATGCCTGCGGTAGAATCCGGCATGGGCGATAAAAAATACGAAGTGGAAGAATTCGGCGGCGAATGTTCCATGACCGAAATCAACCGTGTTATCGAAGTTCTTAAAGAAAAAGGCGGCGAAGTTGTTGTCGGCATCGGCGGCGGCAAAACCCACGATACCGCAAAAGCGGTTGGTTACTATACCGGCAAACCCGTAGTTATCGTTCCCACCATCGCTTCTACCGATGCTCCCTGTTCCGCACTTTCCGTAATCTATACCGACGAAGGCGTTTTTGAAAAATACCTTTTCCTTCCCAGCAACCCCAACATCGTTCTTGTGGATACCGACGTTGTTTCCAAAGCACCGGAAAGACTTCTTGCCGCAGGTATCGGCGATGCGCTTGCAACCTATTTTGAAGCCAGAGCCTGCGCACAGAGCCAGGCAAGCAACTGCGTTGGCGGCAAACCCACCAAAACCGCTCTTGCCCTTGCAAAGCTTTGCTACGAAACCCTTCTTGAAGACGGCGTAGCCGCATATCTTGCAGTAAAAAACAAAGTCTGCACCAAAGCTGTTGAAAACATCATCGAAGCAAACACCTATCTTTCCGGCATCGGTTTTGAATCCGGCGGTCTTGCGGCTGCTCATGCTGTTCACAACGGCCTTACCGCAATAGAAGCAACCCATAAATTCTATCACGGTGAAAAAGTTGCGTTCGGCGTTCTTGTTCAGCTTGTTCTGGAAAACGCACCCAAAGAAGAAATCGAAGAGGTTGTAACCCTTTGCCAGGAAGTCGGCCTTCCCACCACCCTTGCAGATCTTGACGTTACCGAAATCAAATCCGAAGAGATCATGGCTGTTGCAGAAGCTGTTTGCGCACCCGGAGATACCGTTGGCAATATGCCTTTCGAAGTTACTCCCGAAGACGTATATGCAGCGATCCTTGCCGCAAACGAAATCGGCGAATACCTCGGATAATTTTCATATAAGCAAAAACATCCCTCACAGATTTGTGAGGGATATTTTTTTGCCCGCCTTCATATATTTTTAGGAAAGGGGGCGGTGCGTTTTGTCAAGACTGCGCAATTTTGCGGTGAATGCGGGAATTCTTACGGCAACGTCCCTTTCTCTTGGGGCGGCGGGGGTTATATATAATGCCTGGCTTACCAGAAACCTCGGCTCTGCCGGAATCGGACTTTTTTCTCTTATGATGGCGGTATATCGTTTTGCGGTGACTTTCGCTTCCTCCGGTTCCGGCCTTGCTGCCACAAGGCTTGTGGCGGAACAGACCGCAGAAAAAAACGGGGCGGCCGCGGCGCAGGCAATGAAAAAGACCCTTGCATACAGTCTGTTTTTTGGCCTGCTGGGCGGAATTCTGCTTTGGATTTTCAGCAATTTTGCCGCAGAGGTAATGGTGGGCGATATCCGCGCGGCAAGACCTTTCAGAATACTTGCTTTTTCGCTTCCGTTTGTGGGTGTTTCTGCGGCTTTCAGCGGTTACTTCACTGCGGTGACAAGGGTTTTTTCTTCCTCTGCCGCGCAGATATTCGAACAGCTTTCTCAGATGGCGTTTACGGTTTTTGTGTTTGCTCTGTTAAAACCGGATAACCTTGGCTATGCCTGCGTTTTGGTGGCGGCCGGAAGTACGGTTTCGGAAGCTTTGGCTTTTGCTTTTCACTATATTCTCTATCGGCGCGACAGAAAAAGATTTCCTTTTTCGGGCGGCATAAAAGAAAGCGATTCCGCCATGTGGAAAAAGGTTATAGGCATTGCCCTTCCGGTAGGGGCTTCCGCCGTTCTGCGTTCCGCTTTAAGTACGGTAAAGCATTTGCTTGTGCCGGTTTCTTTGATGAAAAGCGGAATGACAAACGAAGCCGCTCTTTCGGAATACGGCATTGTGGGCGGCATGGTGCTGCCGGTGCTCACTTTTCCGTGTGCGTTTCTGCTTGGGTTTTCCAATCTGCTTGTGCCGGAAGTCACCCGGTACAAAACCCTTGGAATGCAAAGCAAAATAGATAAAATTATGGATTACGTTTTCCGTATGACTTTGATGTTTGCGGTGGGCGTTGCGGCGGCGCTTATCTGCTGGGCGGATGAATTTGCCGTTTTGCTTTATAACGAACCTGCCGCCGGCAAAGCCATAAGGGCGCTGGCGCCCATTGTTACGGTGATGTATCTGGATTCCGCAGTGGACGGGATTTTAAAAGGTCTGGGCGAACAGGTGGCCGTGGTACGCTATAACGTATATGATACCGCCATGTGCGTTGGTCTGGTATATACCCTTGTTCCGCTTTTCGGAACAGCCGGTTATCTTACCACCATAGTGATAAGCGAGGTTTTTAATATGGCGCTTTCGGCCTCCCGGCTTGTTTCCGTAACAGGATTTAAAGTGGATATGCTGCGCTGGGCGGTTATTCCAACTGCTGCCGCAGCTTTGAGCACGGTTCTTTCTTTGTCGGTGCTCAAAATTTTTGATTTGGAAATAAAAGGAGCACCGGGCCTTTTGGCGGCGGTGCTCATAATGATAATATTTTATTATCTGCTTTTGCGGATTGCCGGATGCGTTAAAAAAGAGGATATTGTTCTTGCAAAACGCGTTTTTTCAAAATAATATGTATCCGCCGCAGGGGCGGAAAAAAATCAGCCTTTGTATTTAAAGGATCTGCAGTCGGTGCATTCTGCTTTTGTGGGGTTGGTTTCGTGGCTGCCCACTTCGATGTGGTCAAGGCTGCAGCAGTTGCAGTCTTTGCAGTGATATACGCAGTTGTTTACGTTGCATCCGATGTGTCTGTTTGCATCCATAATAAAAAACCTCCTTTTTGTTTTGATTATATTTTTTGCAGAAAGAAGGACGATTATTCAGAAAAAACGTTCTATTTTTAAAAAATGCGGCATAAAAATTTTATAAAAAAAGAAGCGAGGAAGGGTAATTTTTATGAAAGACACCAGCGTTTACCGCGATATCGCAGCAAGAACCGGCGGCGACATATATATCGGAGTTGTGGGTCCGGTCCGTACCGGAAAAAGCACCTTCATCAAAAAATTTATGGAAACCCTTGTTATTCCGAACATAGAAAACGAATATCGCAAAGAAAGAGCGACGGATGAACTTCCGCAGTCTGCCACGGGCAAAACAATTATGACAACGGAACCCAAATTTGTTCCGGAAGAAGCGGTGGAAATCAGCCTTGACGGAGAAACAAACCTTAAAGTACGGCTTATCGACTGCGTTGGTTATATCGTACCCTCTGCCATGGGGTATTTTGAAAACAACGCTCCGCGTATGGTGCAAACGCCCTGGTATGAAGAAGAAATTCCTTTTAATATGGCAGCAGAGGTTGGAACGGATAAAGTTATAAGCGAACATTCCACCATAGGCCTTGTGGTAACTTCCGATGGTTCCGTAAGCGATATTCCAAGGGAAGAATATCACGATGCGGAAGAGCGGGTGATAGGCGAACTTAAAAAGATCGGAAAACCCTTTGCGGTGCTTCTCAACTGCGAAAACCCGGAATCTTCCGAAGTGAAAAACACGGCGGAAGAAATGCGGGCGGAATATTCTGCTCCGGTAATACCGATAAACTGCCTTAAAATGACAGAGGAGGATATACGCAATATTCTATCGGAAGTTCTCGGGCGTTTTCCTGTAAGGGAAGTGGCCGTTGATATGCCCGGGTGGCTTATTGGCCTTGATAGGGAACACTGGTTAAGAAAAGCCGTTATGGAACCTGTTATAACAGCCGCAAGGGGAATATGCGGAATTTCCGACGTAAGAAAGATTGTTCCTGCCATAAGCGAATGTGAGCACGTAAAAGAGGCCGCGGTAAAAAACATAAACCTTGGCACCGGCAGGGCGGATATCACCGTGATACTTAATCCGGAACTGTTCTATCGTGTTTTAAGCGAGGAAACCGGCCTTGAAATAAACGGAGAAAGCGGCCTTATGCCCTGTATGAGGGAACTTGCGGAGATAAAAAGAAAATACGACCGCATACGCGGTGCGCTTGACCAGGTGGAAGCGGTGGGTTATGGCATTGTTATGCCGACCATTGATGAGCTTACCCTTGAGGAACCGGAAATCGTCCGCCAGGGCGGAAAATACGGCGTAAAACTCCGTGCCTCCGCGCCTTCCATACACATGATGCGTGCGGATATCACAACAGAAGTTGCCCCAATAGTGGGAAGCGAAAAACAAAGCGAGGATCTTGTGCGTTATCTGCTTGATGAATTTGAAGAAGATCCCACAAAAATCTGGGAATCCAATATTTTCGGAAAATCTCTGCACGAACTGGTAAACGAAGGCCTGCATACCAAATTAAGCCGTATGCCGCAGGACGCAAGGCTTAAATTGCAGGAAACCATAAGCAGAATTATTAACGATGGTTGCAGCGGACTTATCTGCCTGATTCTGTAAGAGCTTTTCCAAAGGGCAGCCTTCCCAATGGGGAAAGGGGACGGCCGCTTGCGGCGGTGGATGAGGGATTGCAAGTAACCCGGAGGGCTTTTTGAGTTGAAAATTGAAAGTGGAAAATTGGTTTGAGAATTTACCGTAGGGCGGGGGGTACCCCAAGGATATTTCTTCGTGCTTCGCACTCAGGGCACCTGCTCCCGCCGCAAACAGGTATCCCGGAGGGCAGCCTTCCCAGAGAGCAAAGCCTGCGAAGCGCGCCCAGTGGGCGAAACAGCGAGCAGGGTTTGGCGCCGCGGTCAAAATATTCAAGGCGTATGCCGCAGAATATTTTGGGCACCGCAAGAGTACAGGGGGACCGCCGCTTGCGGCGGTGGAAGAGGGATGAGAACAAAAAACACCCTTTCGTCACGGCTTGCGCCGTGCCACTTCCCCTCAAGGGGAAGTGTATATCGGCCGCGCAGGGCCGCAGTTGTAATTAAATATGCACAAAAAAACGGCGGGTCTTTCGACTCGCCGTGTTTTCAGCTGTTAGAATTGCTCGGAAACTAACATTGCTGCTCTTTTTGCTCTGGTTATATAATACCTTCCGTTTGTGATGACTTTGTGATGAACTGTTTTAACTTTGGTTACAATCCAAAACCAGTTTGGTTAAACTTTTTTCTGAAACCGTTACAATTTATAAAAATTATTAAAAAATTGCAAAAAAATAACTTCGTAAAACGGCAATCCGTTCACGAAGTTCATCTATGTAAAAGCTCCACAGAATAGCAAAAAGCCGCTTGATGTAGCGGCTTGATGGAGCTGATAATCAGATTCGAACTGATGACCTCTTCCTTACCAAGGAAGTGCTCTGCCTACTGAGCTACATCAGCAAAATGGCGACCCGGAAGGGGCTCGAACCCTCGACCTCTAGCGTGACAGGCTAGCGTTCTAACCAGCTGAACTACCGGGCCACAATGACCTTGTGGGGTCAACGTTGATTATTATACACGAGCAGAGGCAAATTGTCAACACTTTTTTTAAAATTTTTTTCGTGTTTTTTAAATTTTTTTGCCGCTGCGCAAAAAAACGCATAACTATGCGAAAAAACGCCTTTTTAAACAAAAAGCTTTATTCAAACATTCCCATGGGGTCATAACCAACGGGCGGATTTTTTATTCTTCCAACGCATACATCGCCCGAAACTCCGGTAATAACAACTTCCTGAACGGTGCAAAGCAAAGATTTTACCGCGGGAATAACAACAGGGGTATAGTTCATGGTGTATCCCTGCATCATGCCGTCTTTTATTTCCGATTCTATAAGTACGGATTCTGTTTTTCCGACTTGTTCTTCAAGAAAATTTTTGCGCACGGTTTCGGCTCTTGCGGCCATTTTTGCAGCTCTTTCGGTTTTTACGGCGTTTGGCACCTGATCCGGCATTTCTGCGGCATCGGTTCCGGTGCGGCGGGAATAGGGGAAAACATGAACCTTGGCAAAGGCCATTTCTTCAATAAAACGGCAGCTTTCTTCAAAATCCTCATCGGTTTCGCCGGGAAAACCTACGATAACGTCAGTGGTAAGTCCGCCGTTTGGAAAAAACTCCCGGATATTCTTAACAACTTCGCGGTACATATCGGTGTTGTATCTTCTGCGCATACGGTTAAGGGTTTTGTCACAGCCGCTTTGCAAAGAAAGGTGGAACTGCGGACAAAAGTTCGGAAGCTTGGCAAGGCGCTCTATGTCCTCGCGGGAAAGCAGCTCCGGTTCAAGGGAACTTAAACGCACCCTGGGCATAATATCGCAAGAAAGCTCCACGGCGTTTATAAGAGAAAGTCCCAGATCGCGGCCGTAAAAAGGCAGGTTTATTCCCGCCAGCACAACTTCGTTGTATCCGTGAGAAAGCAGGCTTTCCAGCTCGCGTTCAATATCTTTAAGGGGTTTGGAACGAACGTGCCCTCTGGCTTTGGGGATTATGCAATAGGAACAGCGGTTGTCACAGCCGTCCTGAATTTTAACAAAAGCTCTGGTGCGGTCAAGCATTCCGCTGGCCTGCATAGGTTCAAATTCCTCTAATTTTTCGTGCGGAGTGATATGCACCACTCTTTTGCCGTCAAGAGCATCAAGCACTGCCGGAAGAATCTGGCTTCTGTCTGCGGAACCGGTGATAACGTCCGCTTCAAGCAGGGCAGAGGCTTCTTCCGGAAAAGCCTGCGGATAACAGCCGGTAAGGGCAATAACCGCATTGGGGTTTTTGCGGCGGAAGTGTCGGAGCATCTGGCGTGATTTTTTATCTCCGGTGCCGGTAACGGTGCAGGAATTTATAACAAAAACGTCCGCGCCGCTTTCGGGATCAACAATTTCAAAACCGGCTTTGGCAAAAGCCTGTTCCATAATCTGGGTTTCGTACTGGTTTACCTTGCAGCCAAGGGTAAAAAAAGCAGCCTTCATACGGACCTCCTTAAAAACAATATAGTAATAATTTATTATACAATATAAATTTTTGTTTTACAAGCAAAACAAAAGCAAAGCTTTTTTCAAAAGGAAGAGGAAAAATAATCAGCAATCCAAAGGATTTTTAAAGCGGATAGCTGAAAATTGAAAGTGACTACAAAATGCATGGGCGGATATTATCCGCCCATTTGCTTTGCCTTCCCAAGGGGGAAGGCGGATTTTTCGCCGCAAGGCAACCAATTTACCGTAGGGCGGGGGCTTGCTCCCGCCGCAAACAGGCAACCCGGAGGGTTAGCCTTCCCAGAGGGGAAGGTGGCACGCCGCAGGCGTGACGGAAGAGGGATAACCAAGAACCCAGAGGGTAACCTCCCTCTGATGAGTGAGGTGTCGCCGCAGGTGACGGAGGGAGAGAAATTCTATCCCATTAGATTCAGCCGGTAATTTATAAAAGAATCCCCCAGTCTTTTTTAACCGCAGGCGGTTAAAAAATCCAGCCCCCTTTAGGCAAGGGGGCCGAATTGCTCACCGCAGGGAACGGTCTTGACCGTTCCGCAAGGCAACCAATTTACTGTAGGGCGGGGGCTTGCTCCCGCCGCAAACAGGTATCCCGAATGGCAGCCTTCCCAATGGGGAAAGGGGACCGCCGCTTGCGGCGGTGGAAGAGGGATGAGAACAAAAAACACCCTTTCGTCACGGCTTGCGCCGTGCCACTTCTCCTCAAGGGGAAGTGTATATCGGCCGCGCATGGCCGCAGTTGTAATTAAATACGCACAAAAAAACGGCGGGTCTTTCGACTCGCCGTGTTTTCAGCTGTTAGAATTGCTCGGAAACTAACATTGCTGCTCTTTTTGCTCTGGTTATATAATACCTTCCGTTTGTGATGACTTTGTGATGA
>SVNB01000056.1 GCA_015067125.1 Oscillospiraceae bacterium | reverse complement strand
GGCGACGGCAAAGGCCACGTTACGATAGCTCCCGTAACTGTAACTTCCGGAGAAAACGGAAAAGTAAGCTTTACAAATATTCCTTCCGGTCACAGCTATGTTCTTGCGGAAACAAAAGTGCCCGAAGGATACAAAGCAAACGATAACATCTATAAAGTTACGGTTGCTTATGATGAGCTTACCGTAACCGTTACGGATAAGGAAGGAAACCCCGTAACATGGGAAGACGTTATCTTTAACTATACCGCATACAAACTGCCGGAAACCGGCGGAAGCGGAGCAAACCCCGTTACAATCGGAGGAATCATAATAATCTCCGTTTGTATATATTATGTAATTCATGTCGAACGAAAGTTCCGGAAAGGGGGCGCGTGCGGCAAGTAAAATTGCAAATCCTCTAACCGCAAAAAACTTTCGCTTCGACGAAAAATAATTCTTTACAACAAAGGAGAGAAAACATCATGAAAAAACTGCTTGCACTTGTTCTTGCACTTGTTTTGGTTCTTGGCATGGGCGTAACCGCTTTTGCAGTTGAAGGCGAAAACGATAACTCCGGTTCCATTACCATTGATAAAGCACATCTTGGCACCACTTACAGTATTTATCAGATTCTTGTTCTTGATTCTTATAATACCGATATCAACTCCTATGTATATTCCCCCGCAAGTGATCTTTGGAAAACCTGGATCCAGGATACCACTGCCGGCGGCAAATATCTTGTTCTTAACGAAAACGGCACCGTTAAATGGAACGGCACCGCAACCGCAGCAGCAGCAGCGGCATTCGCACAGGAAGCTCTTGCTTATGCAGAAACCAACGGCATTGCACCCGCTGCTTCCGCAACCGCAACCGCAGATGCAGAAGGCAATGTGGAAGACGTTGTTTTCAGCAATCTTAACCTTGGTTACTGGCTTGTGGATTCTTCCGCCGGCGCACTTTGCTCCCTTGATACCGTAATGCCCAATACCATCATCGAAGAGAAAAACCCGCCCGTTCTTGTTGATAAAAAAGTTCAGGATCACGAAGGCGTTATGCAGGAAGCAATCTCTTCCAGAATCGGCAAAGTAGAAACCTTTATGTCCAAAATCACCCTTTATGCAGGTTCCGAAAACGTTGTTTACCACGACGTTATGCAGAATACCATTGATTACATCGAAGGTTCTGTAGAAGTTTACCTTACCCCTGTTGCAAATGGAAATCCCCTTACCGCAGGAACTGATTACGTTGTAAACGAAGCCTGCACCGAACACGATGACCCCAACCACGCCGGAGAAAAAGTTACCTGCACCTTCGAAGTAACCTTCAGCGAGGCATTCCTTAAAACTATTACTCAGGCAACCGACGTTACCGTTGTTTATAAAGGCGCACTTAACAAAAACGCAATCATCGCAGGCAACGGCAACATCAACGATGCTATGGTAACCTTTGGTGACGATGGCTTTACCACCTGGGATGACGCAAAACTTTATACTTACCAGTTCGGCATTGTAAAAACCGATATTTCCAACCACGTTCTTGAAGGTGCTGAATTTGACCTTTATTATTCCGCAACCGGCGATGACCTTATCGCACTTGTGGAAGAACTTCCTACTTATGAAGGATTTACCGCTGTTTCCGGCGTAAACTATTACCGTCCCGCAACCGATGCTGAAAAAGCAGAAGCAAGTTTTGTTTCCGCAAAAATCAAAGCCGGCAAAGCCTGCGTATGGGGCATCCGCGACGGCGTTGCAATGTATCTTGAAGAAACCCAGGCTCCTGCAGGTTACAACCCTCTTGCAGAACGCGCACACATCACCGCTCTTCAAAGTGCAAACAACATTCCCGAATTTGATACAAACGGCCTTTATATCCGCGGCGGCGTGGAAGTAGAAAACCTTGCGGGCGCACAGCTTCCTCAGACCGGTGGCATTGGTACCACCCTCTTCTATGTTCTTGGCGGAATTATGGTAGCAGCAGCAGTTATTGTTCTTGTTACCAAAAGACGCATGAGCACCGAAGAATAATTTTTCCCTGATCTGCTCTATCGGCAGGGGAAGGCATTTGCCTTCCCCTGCCATCACAGCCATAAGGAGAATCCTATGAAAAAGAAAAACAGCTTTTCTACCATAATTTTAATAGTTATGCTGGTCATAGGACTGTCCCTGTTGCTGTACCCTTCGTTCAGCGATTACTGGAACTCTTTTACCCAGTCCAAAGCCATAACAAGCTATGCGGAACAGGTTGCGAACCTGGATTCGGAAGAATACGACCACATCTGGTCCGATGCTTATGAATACAACGTTTCCATTTCGGACCGGCGCAATATTTTTCTTTTAAGCGATGAACAAAGAAAAGAATACAACAGCCTTTTAAACCTTGGCGGCGATGGAATTATGGGATATATTGATATTCCAAGCATAGACGTGCTTTTGCCCATCTATCACGGCACAACAGAAGCGGTTCTTTCTGTTGCGGTGGGCCATCTGGATTGGTCCAGCCTTCCCGTTGGCGGAACAAGCACCCACTGCGTTGTTTCCGGCCACAGGGGACTTCCTTCCGCAAAGCTTTTTACAGATATTGATAAGCTTGCGGTGGGCGATTATTTTATGATGAATATCCTTGACGAGGTTCTTACCTATGAGGTGGACCAGATAAGGATCGTTCTTCCGGAAGAAACAGACGACCTGCTTATCGAAGAAGGAAAAGACCTTTGCACCCTTGTTACCTGCACGCCCTATGGAATAAACTCTCATCGGCTGCTTGTGCGCGGCCACAGGGTGGATAACATCGAAAACGCCCAGACCGTAAGGGTTACGGCAGATGCGGTTATTGTGGAAAGACTTGTAGTTGTTCCGTTTGTTCTTGCCCCGATACTTGTTATTATGCTTGTGTGGCTTTTGTTTTCCACCGGCAAAAGAAAAAGATAATTAAAGATATATTATATCATTTAATAAAGGAGGCTTTTTTTGTGACAAAAAGATTTTTTGCACTGCTTCTTGCGCTTTTAATGACTTTTTTGCTTTCCTGTGCGGCATTTGCGCACGACGTTCCGGATTTTGACCGCCGCGGCTCCATAAGCATCCATATGACCTATAACGAAAAACCCGTTCCCGGCGGAAGCCTTACGATTTACCGGGTTGCAAAAGTGGATACTTATAATGGCGACTATTTTTTCAGCTATATTGATGAATTTAAGGAATGCGAAATTCCGGTAACGGATCTTTATTCTTCCGAACTTCCCGGGGAACTTAAAGATATTGCGGTAAACAAAAAAGTTTCCGGAATAACCCAGAAAATAGATAAAGACGGATTTGTAAAGTTCGAAGATCTTGAACTTGGACTTTACCTTGTGGTGCAGACAAAACGCGCAGAAGGATTTTACGGCGCAGCGCCTTTTCTTGTTTCCGTTCCCCAGAATATAGACGGCGTTTACGTTTACGATGCGGATGCTTCTCCCAAAACCTCTCTTATTCCCGAAACGGAACCGCCGGATATTCCCGAAAAAGATGACGAGCTTCCGGATACCGGACTTAACAACTGGCCTGTTCCGGTTCTGGCCGGCGCCGGCCTTGCGGTCTTCTGCACGGGCTGCATCTTAAAAATAAGCGCAGGAAAGAAAAATAATGAAAGCTAAAATAGGAACTTTTCTGATGATAATAGGTTCGGTGCTGATTTTTGCGGCACTGGGCCTTTTCATCTATAACGAACACGAACAGAACCTTGCGGCGGAATCTGTTTCCAAGCTTATGCCGCAGCTGGTGGAGGCTATTCGCGTGCAGAAAGAAGAAACTTCCGAACCTGTTCTTCCCACTGTAAATCCGCAAAAAGAAATGAAAACCGCAGAAATAGACGGTCACGAATACATTGGCTTTGTGGGCATTCCGGCGCTGGGGCTGGAACTTCCGGTTATGGCGGATTGGGATTATGATAAGCTTAAAATCGCGCCCTGCCGCTATTCCGGTTCTGTTTTTACCGGCGACCTTGTGGTTATGGCTCACAACTATAAAAAACACTTCGGAAGCCTTTCCACACTGCGGCCGGGTGACAGCGTTACTTTTACGGATATGGAAGGCCAGACCCTTTATTACGAGGTGGCGGCGCTTGATGTGCTTTCTTCCACTGCGGTGGAGGATATGACCTCCGGCGAATTTGATTTTACCCTTTTTACCTGTACCTATGGCGGAGAAAGCAGGGTAACGGTCCGCTGCGACAGAACCTCTGCCGAATGATCTGATTTTTGCCGAAGCGGCGCTGCCGCTTCGGTTTTTTTTAAATTTTTTTATTTTTACGCGCAACCAACAGGTGCCGTTATTTGTCTTTGTTTATAAAAGGCCTTTTATTATATTTAATATGTACGCCCGTCTTAAGGGCAGCTGTGACTTTTAAAAAAAGGAAAGGAGGAAAAATGGAAGACAGGAAAATTACCGAAATGTTTCTGGAACGTTCGGAAGAAGCCGTTGCCGCGCTGGCGGAAAAACACGGCGGATTTTGCAAAAAAATTGCTTTTAATATTCTTAAAAATTCCGAAGATGCCGAAGAATGTGTAAACGATGCTTTTCTTATGGTGTGGAATTCCGTTCCGCCAAACAGGCCGGAACATATTGGCATATACGCGGGAAAAATCGCAAGAAACCTTGCCCTTAACCGGTTAAAGTACAAAACCGCCGAAAAACGCGGCGGAAAACAAGAAGACATCGCCTTTTCCGAACTGGAAGAATGTATTGCCGCAACCGGCGGCGTTGAACGGCAGATTGACGAAAAGCTTTTTCTTTCTGCCGTAAATGATTTTCTTTTATCCCAGCCAAAGGAAAAACGCAATATTTTTATACGGAGATATTGGTATCTGTGTTCCGTTTCCGAACTTTCCGAAAGCTATGGAATATCCGAAAGCAAGGTAAAATCCCTGCTTTTCCGTATGAGGAATCAGCTGCGCAAAAAACTTGAAGAGGAGGATTTTATATGAGCGCAAAAACCGCTTTGGAAATGATAAACGGCCTTGATGAAGAACTTTTGCTTGGCGCTTTGGAAGAACCCGCCCCAAAGAAAAAAACTCTGCGCTTTAAAAAACTGCGCTGGGTTGCTGCCGCGGCGGCTGTTGCGCTTTTTGCGGCGGTGCCCGTTATCGCATATACCTTTAATCTTACCACCGAATATTACGAAGAATCCGATTACTGGAGCGTTTACAGCGAAGAAGCCCGTTTTGCTCTTGATGAGTTTTCTACGGAACTTATAAATGAGGCTTATGATGAAGAAGCTGCTTCCGTGCAAAGGCTTTTTCAAAGAAAAGAAGAGCTTGAAGAGTTTCTGGGAATAAAAATACCAAAAAACAAAGCACTTAAAGTTTATAATTTAAACACTCTTCAAATAACGGATTCCTTAAACAAAAGCATAAAAGGCCGTTATATGATGTTCTTTGGCAAGGGAAATACCGAAGACCTGATAAGAGTTTCTGTTCATACTTCCTATAACGACGAAAATTTTCATGAATACGTAAATTATGAATTTATTACGGAAAAAATGCCCTATAAAAACGCCGGCAGCGGCTGGCAGAAAGAAATGTCTTCCAGAAATTATACCGATCCGAAAAAATACACCGCACCGGATGGAAGGGAATGTGTTGTTGCGGAAATAGAGCATAAAAGCTACCGGCACGAAATGGGCGAATGGGGATACATTGGAATAACCATGGCCGGCCGCGTTAACGTGGCGGTGGAAGTTCGTGGATTTGATAAAGAAGCAACCTATAACCGCCTTATAGAAATTCTGGATAATTTTGAATAAACCGAAAAAAAGAGAACGCCAGAGCGGCGTTCTTTTTTTATGCCAAAAAGCGGTATTCTTTTTATAATTGCCGGTGTATTTTATTGAAACATCGTAGGGGCGTCCCTGCGGTGGGCAATTTGGCCCCCTTGCCTAAAGGGGGCTGGATTTTTTAACCGCCTGCGGTTAAAAAAGACTGGGGGATTCTTTTACAAAATCCTGTGCATTTTATTGAAACGTCGTAGGGGCGGCCCTGCGTGGCCGCCCGAAAAAACAGCGAACAAACGAAAATATAACAGGGTTTGCCCTCATCCGTCATTTGCTTCGCAAATGCCACCTTCCCCCGGGGGAAGGCTAACCCTCCGTCACCTGCGGTGACAGCTCCCTCGTCAGAGGGAGGCTGCCCTCCGGGTTGTTTTTGTTGACCCTCTTCCGTCTTTTTGGTCTTACGGCGATCAACAACCAGCCAAGAGAAGGTTAAATCTTTCGGTCAGCTATGTCGTCTGCTGCCATCAGCGGGAACCGGAGTGAAAGGCAAAATTGTGTTTTTGCCTTGTAATAATGCGGTTTTTATGGTAAAATAATAAATTGTCTTAATTAATAATTGGAGGAATATAAATGCCCAGTTTACAAGAAGAAATTTCCCGTCGCAGAACGTTTGCGATAATTTCGCACCCGGACGCCGGTAAAACAACACTTACAGAAAAATTCCTGCTTTATGGCGGCGCCATTGCCCAGGCAGGCGAAGTTAAAGGCAAAAAAGCAAAAGCCGCCACTTCCGACTGGATGGAAATCGAAAAACAGCGCGGAATTTCCGTAACTTCCTCCGTAATGCAGTTTCAGCACAGCGGCTACTGCATCAATATTCTGGATACTCCCGGACACCAGGACTTTTCCGAAGATACCTACCGCACCCTTATGGCGGCAGATTCCGCGGTAATGGTGATTGACGGCGCAAAGGGCGTTGAACCCCAGACCAGAAAACTTTTTAAAGTCTGCTCCATGCGCCATATTCCGATTTTCACTTTCATCAATAAAATGGACCGCGAAACCAAAGATCCCTTTGATCTTTGCGAAGAGGTGGAGCGCGAACTTGGAATAGATACCTATGCCATGAACTGGCCCATAGGCTGCGGCAAGGAATTTCAGGGTGTTTATGACCGCGAAAAGAAAAGCATTCTTTTCTTTGGTGATGAAGGCAAAGGCAGAAAATCCTCCTCTGTGGAAATCGAACTTGATAATCCGGAAGTTGCGGATTATCTTGGAGAAAAAGGCTGGGAACAGATTCGCGACGACGTAGAACTTTTGGGCGCCGGCCGTGATTTTGATATGGAAGCTGTACAGAACGGAACTTTAAGCCCCGTATTTTTCGGAAGCGCCCTTACCACCTTTGGTGTGGAACCTTTCCTCGAAGCGTTCCTTAAAATGACCACTTCTCCGCTTGCAAGAACTTCTGACGAGGGCGTTGTTGACCCTATGAGCGAGGATTTTTCCGCTTTCGTTTTCAAAATTCAGGCAAATATGAACAAAGCTCACAGGGACCGTCTTGCGTTTATGCGCATCTGCTCCGGCAAGTTCGAACGTGACGCAGAGGTTTATCACGTTCAGGGAAACAAAAAAATGCGCCTTTCTCAGCCGCAGCAGATTATGGCGGCAGAACGCGAAATCGTTCAGGAAGCTTATGCAGGCGATATTATCGGCGTTTTTGATCCGGGCGTTTTCTCCATCGGAGATACCATCACCGTTCCGGGCAAAAAATTCCGCTATTCCGGCATTCCCACCTTTGAACCGGAACATTTTATGTCCGTTCGCCCCAAAGATACCATGAAGCGCAAGCAGTTCATCAAAGGCATTGAACAGATTGCCCAGGAAGGTGCTATCCAGATATTTAAAGTACCGGGATACGGCCTTGAAGAAGCTATAATCGGCGTTGTGGGCACTTTGCAGTTCGACGTATTCCGTTACCGTATGCAAAGCGAATACGGCGTAGAGCTTTATATGAGCCCCCTGCCCTACGAACACCTGCGCTTTATTCTGGAATGTCCCTGCCCGGTCAAGGAACTTGACCTTGCCAACGGCACCAAAGTATTGGAAGATTACCGCGGCCACAACGTGCTTGTTTTCAGCGGCATCTGGGCGCTTAATTATATGATGAAGCAGAACCCCGGACTTGTGGTTTCGGAAGAGCTTCGCGTTTGATATTTTAAAAAACAAAAGCCGCCATATGGCGGCTTTTTTGTTTTTGCAAAATTTCGGTATGTTTTAAAACATCGTAAAGGCATTCCTGTGCGGACGAAAAAAGGCGTGACCGGGGGATTCTTTTATAAATTGCCGGTATTTTTAACGGAAAGGCTGTAGGGGCGGCCCTGTGTAGCCGCCAAAAAACACAGCCGGGCGAACGAGGCAAAATGAAAATCCGTTGCCGACCCCGAGCGGCGACGGTGGATATTCGGAATCTCTCTCTTTCGGTGGTGAGCTTATTCCCCCTTAATTTTAAGGAGGAGTCGCTCGCGGGAGCGAGCGGGTAGGGGTTTAAAACTTTTCTTTTCAGGCACTACCCGGTTTCTTTTGGTTCCAAAAGAAATGGGGTAGTATATCTATAAAACGGCAATCCCTACGGGTTACCTGTTATCCCTCTTCCGTCTTTTTCGCCTTCGGCGAAAAATCCACCTGTACTCTTGCGGTGCCCAAAATATTCTGCGGCATACGCCTTGAATATTTTGACCGCGGCGCCAAACCCTGCTCGCTGTTTCGCCCACTGGGCGCGCTTCGCAGGCTTTGCTCTCTGGGAAGGCTGCCCTTCGGGTTGCTTTGTTTTGCGGAACGCTGAGGACAGCGTTCCCTACGGTGGGCAATTAGGCTTCCTTGCCTGAAGGAGGCTGCCCTACTGGTTACTTTGTTTTTCGGAAATGGTAAAAACCGTTCCCTGCATTTGTCATTGCGAGCATACCGCAGGTATGCGTTGCAATATGTAAAAACATTACGGATTCTTTACTGCGTTCAGAATGACAGGCAATTTTCGCGTTTATCCATAATGCATTTTATTATAATTTTGCTTATATGCTCCGTGGATTCTTTGCAGCCGCTGTTAAGCCATTCCGTAACAAGAGAATTTATTCCGCTTAAATAAAACATCATAACATATTTTCTGTCTTCTTCGGGAAAATCAAATTTTTTTAAAATGGGGTCAAATACATGGTGAAAAAGCCTGCTGTATGTTTTTTCAAAATTAAAATTATCGTAATTTTTAAGAGCAACGCAGAATATGTTTTTGTTTTCCTTGATAAAGGTAAGGTAGGGAATTATATATTCCGGTTTCATAAAAACAAGTTCTTCCGGGCGTTTTTCGGCAATGGCGTTTACTGCGGTGTGGGGATCCTCCGGAAAGTAAGAAAGAAATTTTTCTATAAGCTTTTCGGCGGTTTCTTCAAGAACATCGCGGGTGTTTTCATAATGCAGATAAAAGGTGGAACGGTTAACACCGGCTTCGGTGCAAAGTTCCTTTACCGTAATATATTCAAAAGTTTTTTTATCAAGAAGCCTTACCAGGGCTTCATCGATTTTTTCCGAAGTTTGAAAATACCTGCTTTCAAATTTGTTCAAGGCAAGGCCTTCCTTCTGTTTTATTCTTCGCCGCTTATTTCTTTCGCAAGCTCCACAATTTCATAGGCATATTTTGCTTTGCCTTTTTCCAGAAGTTTTTTATAAACAAAATAGTTTACTGCCGTTCCGCCAAAGCCGATAAGACCGATTACAATGCCAAGCACCATCATTGCAATGCCGCTTCCGATAACATGCATTGCAAGGCACATTCCGGTGCCGGCCACAAGTGCGGAAATTATGCCGAAGGTATAGGCAAAAACTTCTGCGGGGCGTTTGGCTTTTTTATCAAGTTTTTTAAGAGCAATAATTTTTGAATTGTTTTTGGGAGCGTATTCCTTTGCGATGGATTCCGCATAGATTTTATCTGTGTTCATTTTTGTTTTCTCCTTTTTCGTTTGATTGCAGATAAATTATATCAGGCAGAAAAAGTGAATTGAACAACAGCTTTTTTAAAATCTGTCGGATATCAGGGCGTTTTTTCTTTTTCCGGAAGTTCGCTTATAAAAACGGAACCGAGTATCAGCACCGCGCCGAAAATTTCTTTCGGGCCGATAGTCTCTTTAAGCACCAGAGCGGAAAGAATTATTGCGGCAACGGGGTCTATATAGCTGAAGATTGCGGCCGTTTGCGCTTTAAGGTGTCCGATGCTTCCAAAATAAAGAGCATACGCAATGCCCGTGTGCAAAATTCCCACCAAAAGAAGCATCGCTCCGGAATAGGGCGTGATTTCTTTAAAAGAAAAGCCTTCCGCAAAAATAACGTAGGGCAAAACCGCCGCCGCGGAACTTATAAGCTGAACGGCCGTCTTTTCAAAAGCGGGAACTTCTGCAAGCGTTTTATTCATAATAACAACGGCCGCATAAAGTGCCGCCGCCCCAAGGGCAAGCAAAATTCCCCGGAGCTGTGAAAAATCAGCGCCGGTTTGCAAAATTCCGGAAACAAGCACCATTCCCAAAACCGCCGCAGTTACGCAAAGCAGTTTTTTTGCTCCAAGTTTTTCTTTAAACACAAGCGGAGAAAGCAAAATTACAATAACCGGTGCCATATAGTAGCATAAAGTTGCCGCCGCCACCGTGGTGTGGCTGTAACTTTCGAAAAGCAAGATCCAGTTAAAACCCATAAGCGCGCCGGAAAAGCAGAGCATAAAAAGGTTTTTGCCGGTGTTTTTAAAAGAAAAAGACTTTTTTATAACAAAAAGCAGAATAATGATAAACGCCGCACCGATTATTCCTCTTGAAAAGGCAAGCAGTCCGGAAGAAAGAGGGATGTATTTTCTGAAAATCCCTATGGTGCCGAATATCAGCATGGATGCGGTAAGAGATAAAAGCGCGCGGTTTTTCAAAAAATATGCCTCCCTGCAGTAATTGTAATATGGATAAATAATAGCAGATTTTTGATGCGGTAACAACATAATTTTAAAGCCGCCGCCGCGATTTATTAAAATGCCGTAGGGACGGCCCTGTGTGGCCGCCCGAAAAGGCCCCCTTGCCTAAAAGGGGATGGATTTTTTAACCGCTTGCGGTTAAAAAAGACCGGGGGATTCTTTTATATTTTACCGGTATGTTTCGAGGAAAGGTCGTAGGGGCGGCCCTGCGTGGCCGCCCGGAAGAAACGGCGGGAGCAAGCCCCCGCCCTACAGTAAATTGGTTGCTTTGCGGAACAGTCAGGACTGTTCCCTACGGTGCTGTGGCAAACGGGCGGATATATCCGCCGCGGTTTTTGAAAAACAACTTTTAACTATAAATAAAAATGCCGGACGAAAAATTCCGTCCGGCATTGGGTTTTATTCAAAAAACAAACATTTTGCGGCATCTTCAAGCACCGCGGGATAGGCGTGCAAAACCTCTATGGTGGTCATCCATTCGCCGGTTTTGCGAAGAATAACGGATTTATAGCATTTAAGGCTGTCGTAATTATCC
>SVNB01000055.1 GCA_015067125.1 Oscillospiraceae bacterium | reverse complement strand
CTGTCTGCTCGAACATTTCCGGTCCGGTGGTAAGAATATGTGCAAGAGGATTTGCCGGGTTTTTAAACTGCGCCGGCATAAACGAACCCGGGTTTTCTTCCAGAAGTTCCTTTGCTTTTGCAATGCAGCCGGTCATGCCAAGGGCACCGTCTATAAGGATAAGTTCCGCACCAAGGGCTTTGAGCACGGCTCTGCGTTCGATGCTCATGGTATCGGGCATAATGATTATACAGCGGTATCCGCGTTCTGCCGCCACCGCAGCAAGGCCTATTCCGGTATTGCCGCTGGTGGGTTCTATGATAAGTGAATTTGGCTTGAGCATGCCGTTTTTTTCTGCTTCGTCAATCATCGAGCACGCAACTCTGTCTTTTATGCTTCCGCCGGGGTTAAGGCCTTCCAGCTTTGCAAAAATTTTTGCTTTAAGTCCAAATTCTTCTTCTATTTTACAAAGTTCAAGCATCGGGGTATGTCCGATAAGCTCGCTGAAGTTTTTTGCGATTTTCATATATAAATCTCCTTTGAAAAAGCCTTCCCGGTGGGGAAGGTGGCATTTGAAATGCAAATGACGGACGAGGGATTATCAGGCAGCGCGGAGCGCTTATCCTATTCCGTTACCTTCGGTGACAGCTCCTCTGCCGAGGAGCCGGCAAAAATATTATACCCTTTTCTCTCTCTTTCTGCAATTATTATTTGACAAAGGCTATCTTTTTTATTATTATATTATCTGTAATAGTTCGCCTATGAAGGAGGAGCCATAATCTTATGAATCTTGCAAAATATCTTGATATTGCGCCGGAGGTAAAATCCGCTCTTGAAAACGGAAAACCCGTCGTCGCTCTCGAATCCACCATCATCAGCCACGGTATGCCCTATCCGCAAAACGTAAATACCGCAAGGAACGTGGAAAAAATCATTCGTTCCGAAGGGGCTGTTCCCGCAACCATTGCAATTATCGGAGGAAAGTTCAAGGTCGGACTTTCTGATGAAGAGATAGAATACTTCGGCAAAAAGGGTCAGAAGATAACCAAGGCCAGCCGCCGCGATCTTCCCATTCTTGCCGCAGCCGGCATGGACGGCGCAACCACCGTTGCTTCCACCATGATTATTGCCGCAATGGCCGGAGTTAAAATCTTTGCCACCGGCGGCATCGGCGGCGTTCACCGCGGAGCCGAAACCACCATGGATATTTCCGCCGATCTGGAAGAACTTGGCCGTACCGACGTTATGGTTGTTTGCGCAGGCGCAAAATCCATTCTGGATATCGGACTTACTCTTGAATATCTTGAAACCAAAGGCGTTCCGGTAATCGGCTTCGGCACCGATGAGCTTCCCGCATTTTATTGCAGAGAAAGCGGCTTTGGCGTGGATTACCGCATCAACACTCCCAACGAGCTTGCCGCCGCTTTTAAAGCAAAACTCGATCTGGGAATCCACGGCGGTATGCTTGTAGGCAACCCCATTCCCAAAGAATACGCAATGAGCAAAGGCATGGCAGACAGAGCCATCGAAATTGCCGTTAAAAAAGCGGAAGAAAACAACATCAAAGGCAAAGAGCTTACTCCCTTCCTCCTCACTCTTGTTAAAGAGATGACCGGCGGCATGAGCCTTGACGCAAACATCGAACTTGTTTATAACAACGCAAGAGTTGCCGCAAAAACCGCCGTTCAGCTTGCTGTTCTTTGCGCAGAGGACGAACAGGAAGAAAGCCTTGACGAACTCCGTGCGGAAATTGCGGACGATACCGCGGAATCCATCAAAACGGAACTTGCCGCGTTCAGAGGAGAAATGGAAACCCTTATCGCACAGCGCGTTGCCGCAATGCAGCAGATGGCTCCCAACCCCTATATGAACCCCTATATGAATCCCTATGCAATGCCCCAGCAGCAGATGCAGTATCAGCAGAATCCCCAGCAGATGCCTCAGTATCAGCAAAACCCCTATGGTATGCCCCAGCAGATGCCGCAGTTCCAGCAGAACCCCTATGGCATGCCCCAGCAGCCTATGGCACAGCCTGCACCCGCTCCTGCACCTGCTCCTTACGTTAACCCCTATAAACCCGTAAGACCGGAACCCGTGCCGGAAGTTCAGCCGGAACCCGTTCCCGCTCCCAATCCCTATAAATCCGTTCCGGACGAAGAATGGGTAAACCCCTTTGCTCCCAAACGCGCAAAAGCCGAAGAACCCGTTGTTGAAGAACCGGCCGAGGAAGTAATCGAAGAAGCAATCGAAGAACCGGTATATGAAGAACCCGCAGAGGAAATCTTTGAAGAACCGGAAGAAGAAATTGTAACCGAAGAGGAACCCGCAGAGGAAGAACCTGCCGAGGAAGTTCCCGCAGAAGAACCCGCTCCGGCAGAGGAAGAGGAAGAAGAGGAATACACCGTAACGGAATATGTTCCTCCGGTACGCGAAGAAAAACGCAAACCGGATAACCAGGTAAAACCCGAAACCGATTCCGAAGGCATGACCGCCTATGACCCGGAATTTTACCGCAAACGCGCCGAAGAACGCAAACAGCGCCTTGCGGAAGCCGCCGGCGAGCAGAAGCACAAAGAAGAAGCCAAAGCCGCCGAACCGGAATATATAGACTGCAAAGGTCCCCTTGAATTTACCGGCGAACACCCCTGGGCATGGAAGTGCACCCGCTGCGGACAGCTTTTCCAGAAGCACGAAATTCCGCACAAATGCGTAAAAACCGACTGATAAAATATTTTCTGCGGAGGGACTTTTTAAATAAAAGTCCCTCCGTTTGTGAATTTTAACGGAGGCGGAATATGCGTCTTTTTACCGCTTTGCGCTTTGATGATGAAACAAAAAACGCCCTTTTTTCTGCCGGAAAAGAAGCAGAAAAAAGCGCAAAGGGCAATTTTTCTTTAAAAGAAAACCTGCACCTTACCCTTGTTTTCATCGGCGAAACCGAAAGAACGGACGATATAAAAGCGGCGCTTTGCCGCATTGATTTTCCTGCCTTTGATTATAAAATATCCGGCCTTGGCACGTTTGAAAAATGCATTTTTTGGGCCGGAACAGAAGAAAACCCAAACCTGCAGAAACTTTATCTGGCAATAAAAACAACCCTTGACGAAACAGGAATCGAAACCGAAGAAAGGGAATATGTTCCCCATATTACCCTTGCCAGAAAATTTTGCCCGAAAGCGGATTTTGATTTTTCCGCTGCGGAAAAGCTTTTGCCCCAAAAAACACAAAGGGCATCAAAAATCTGCCTGATGAAATCGGAACGCAAAGAAGGCATTCTGCAATATACAGAAATTTTTTCAAAAGAACTTACCTAAAAAAAGGAGCGGCAAAATGGAAGAAACCTTTACCGCCGGAATAAGACCCGGCGGCCTTACGGAAGGAAGAGAAATAAGAATACTGATATGCCATATCCTTTCGGAACTTGGCGAGCCCATGAGCTTTGACGAAATGACGGAATCCATTCTTACGGACGGTACCGCAAACTATTTTGAATTTGCCGATGCTCTTTCCGAACTGCGGGATACCGGCTGTGTTGTGGCAATAAAAACGGATTCCGGCATAAACAAATACACCATAACAGAAAAAGGCCGTGCCGTTGCCATGACCATTTCCGGCGATCTGCCCCTTTCCGTACAGGAAAAATCTGCCGAAAACGCAAGGAATATTATCCAGCGCCGCCGCATAGAAAAAGAAAACCTTGTTTCCATTTCCAAAACAGAGGACGGATATATGATCCACGTTCGCGTAACGGATATCGGCACCGACCTTATGGAGCTTTCTCTTTTTATGCCCACCATGGAACAGGCCCTTGCCGCAAAAGAAAAATTTTTAAGCAACCCCACCGGCGCTTATGCCAAAGTTCTTGCCGCCCTTGCAGGCGAATTCTGATTGAATATAACCCGAAAAGAGGTTTTGCATAAATGAAGAAACAAACCGTGGCTCTGCTTTTTGGCGGAGTTTCCAGCGAATATGAAGTTTCGTGTCTTTCCGTTTCTTCCGTTTGGAGAAACATAGACAGAGAAAAATATGATCCCGTTCTTCTTGGCATCACCAAAACCGGCGAATGGTATCTTTATAGCGGAGATATCGAAAAAGTCCGCGCCCACGAATGGGATAAAGATTTTGAACATCTTGAAAAAGCATATATCTGCCCGGACAGAACCGTTCACGGCGCTATGGTAAAAACCGAAAACGGCTGGGAAGAACTTTATATAGACGTTGTTTTCCCGGTTCTTCACGGAAGAAACGGCGAAGACGGCACCATGCAGGGCCTTTTGGAAATTGCCGGAATTCCCTACGTTGGCTGCAAAGTTCTTGCTTCTGCCGCCTGTATGGATAAAGACGTCTGTCACGCCCTTCTTTCTGCCGCAGGCATTGCCCAGGTAAAATGGCTTACGTATTTTAAAGGCAGCACGGATTTTGAAGCTGCCGCAAAAGCCGTTGAGCAGGAACTTGGCTGGCCGGTTTTTGTAAAACCCGCAAACGCAGGTTCTTCCGTGGGCATAAGCAAGGTAAAATCCGCAGATATGCTAAAAAAAGCCATGGAGCTTGCTTTTGAGCACGACGTAAAAATCATTATCGAAGAAGCCGTGCTCGACCCGATAGAGGTGGAATGTGCCGTGCTCGGCAATAATGAACTGCTTGTGGGCGGCCCGGGAGAGATTGTTCCGGCAGATGAATTTTACAGCTATGACGCAAAATATTTTAACGACGCAAGCGAAACCCTGCTTAAAGCGCGCATTCCGGAAGAAATGGCGGAAGAAATCCGCGAAACCGCAAAACGCGCGTATAAAGTTCTTGGCTGTGCCGGCCTTACCCGTGTGGATTTTCTTGTTAACGGCAAAACCGGAAAAATCGTTCTTAACGAACCGAACACCCTTCCGGGGTTTACCAATATTTCCATGTATTCCAAGCTTATTATGAATACCGGCATGACCTATGCAGAGCTTATAGATAAACTTCTGGCGCTTGCCTGCGAATAAATAAAAAATCCCCTCGCCACTTTGTGGCCCTATCCACTTTAACAATGGGTGCAAAGGAGAAATTATGGATAACAGACCAATAGGCGTTTTCGATTCCGGCCTGGGCGGTCTTACCGCCGTGCGGGAATTAAGGCGCGTTCTTCCCGCAGAAGATATAGTCTTTTTCGGAGATACCGGCCGGGTGCCCTATGGCAGCCGCAGCCCGCACATAATAAAAGAATACGCAAAACAGTGTATGGATTTTCTGGAAAAGCAGAACGTTAAAATGATACTTGTTGCCTGCGGAACGGTAAGCTCCGTTCTGGGCGAAGATATCGGTGCAGAAAGAAAAATACCCTGCATGGGCGTTCTGGAACCCACGGTAAAGGCCGCGGTTTCTGCCACAAAAAACCAAAGCATCGGCCTTATTGCCACCGCCGCCACCGTTGCCAGCGGTTCTTATGAAAAACTTGCCGCAAAGCTTCTTCCAGAAGTAAATTTTACCGGCAAAGCCTGCCCGCTTTTTGTTCCGCTTGTGGAAAACGGATATTTTGCCTCCGGGTGCGAGGTTACGCGCCTTGTGGCAAAAGATTATCTTTCTGCATTCGAAGGAAAAGATATAGATACCCTTATTCTTGGCTGCACGCACTATCCGCTGCTTTACGGACTTATAGATTCCATAACGGATTATAAGCTTAACCTTATAGATTCCGGCAAAGAAGCCGCCCTTGGTGCAAAGGAACTTCTGGAAGAACGCAATATGCTTTCCGGCACCAAAAAAATCGGCGATATGCGCTTTTTTGTAACGGATAAGGTGGAAGGCTTTGCAAAGCTTGGCAAAGAATTTTTGGGCGAAGAACTTAAAAACGTAACAAGAGTTGAAATAGATGAACTTTAATATAAAGGATAATGCAAAATGAAAAAGGACGTAATGATCTTTATAAAGGGCATTCAGGAAGTGGACGGCGAAAAAGATACCATCGAACTGATGACCCGGGGCCGTTATTATAAACGCCGGGACGTGCTTTATCTTGCCTATGACGAAATGGACGAGGAAGATACCGAACCCACCATGAAAACCCTTTTAAAAATAGAAGGCGACCGCTGTGTTACCATGACAAGAAGCGGCAAACGCCACCAGCAGCTTATTATTGAAAAAGGCGAACGCCACCAGTGCCATTACGATAACGGCTATGCGGACTGGATAATGGGAATCCAGGGTTACGGAATCGAAAACGGCCTGGAAGATAACGGTGGAACCCTCAGCTTTAAATATTCCATGGATATAAACGCCATGTTCTCGAGCGAAAACGAAGTTAACATAGTAGTCAAGGAGTGTGAAGAAAATGCGTAATTTAGTGGCAGAAGCCAAAGCGCAGTATAAAGAACTTATCGAAAAAGCGGTGAAAGAAGCCATAGCCGCGGGCGAACTTCCGGAAGGGGATATTCCCGGATTCAATATAGAAATTCCGGCAGATAACAAAAACGGCGACCTTGCTTCCAACGTGGCAATGGTTTCCGCAAAGGCCTTCCGCAAAGCTCCGCGCCAGATTGCCGAAGCTATTGTTTCTCATCTTTGCATAGAAGGCAGCTTTTTTGAAAAAGCAGAGGTTGCAGGCCCCGGTTTTCTTAACGTATTTTACGCACCCCATTGGTTTGCAGAAACCGTTTCTGCCGTTCTTACCGAAAAAGAAACCTATGGAACCGGTAATATGGGCAAAGGCGAAAAAGTTATGGTGGAATTTGTTTCCGCAAACCCCACCGGCCCCATGCACATGGGCAACGCACGCGGCGGCGCCATCGGCGACGGCCTTGCCGAAGCCATGAAGTGGTGCGGATATGACGTTACCCGCGAATTCTACATCAACGACGCCGGCAACCAGATCGAAAAATTCGGAAAATCCCTCGAAGCAAGATATCTTCAGCTTCACCTTGGCGAAGATGCCGTGGAATTCCCCGAAGACGGCTATCACGGCGAGGATATCAAAGTCCGCGCAAAGGAATTTACCGAAATAAACGGCGATAAATACGTAAACGCGGATTCCGCCGAAAGAAAAAAGGCGCTTGTTGCCTATGCTCTTCCCGCAAACGTAGAGGGGCTTCAGCGTGACCTTGGCAAATACCGCATAGATTATGACGTATGGTTCCGCGAAAGCAGCCTTTATAACGACGGTTCCATCGAAAAAGTTGTAAATATCCTTAAAGAAAAAGGCCTTACTTATGAAAAAGACGGCGCTCTTTGGTACAAAAACGCCGAAGTTCTTACCCAGCGTTTTAAAGCAGAAGGCAAAACCGATAAACAGATCGAAGCTTTGGAGCTTAAAGATGACGTTATAATCCGCGCAAACGGCAACCCCACCTATTTTGCCGGCGATATTGCTTACCACTACAACAAATTTGCAGAACGCGGATTTGACAAAGTTATCAACGTTTGGGGTGCGGACCACCACGGCCACGTTGCAAGACTTAAAGGCGCAATGGATGCTGTTGGCCTTGACGGCGATAAACTTGACGTTGTGCTTATGCAGATGGTTGAACTTATGCGTGACGGCAAACCCGAAAAAATGAGCAAGCGCACCGGCAAAGCCATCACCCTTACCGATCTTTTGGACGAAGTACCGATCGATGCGGCACGCTTCCTTTTCAATATGCGCGAACCGAACACCCACCTTCTTTTTGACCTTGGCCTTGCGGTAAAAAACAGCAACGAAAACCCCGTTTATTACGTTCAGTACGCCCACGCAAGAATCTGCTCCATTCTTCGCGCTCTTGCGGAAGAAGGCGTTGAGGTAAAAGAGGATATTTCCTGCTATACCTATACCGAACCGGAAGAATTTGCCCTTGTTACCGAACTTGCCAAATTCCCGGGAGAAATCGAAGAATCCGTAAAAACCTACGATCCTTCCAGAATCACAAAATACGCCATAGAAGTTGCGACCATGTTCCACAAATTCTATAACGCATGCCGCTGCCGCTGCGAAGAAGAGGACAGAATGTATGCAAGAATCGCCCTTGCTTCCGCAACCAAAACCGTTATTAAAAACGTTCTTACCATGCTTAAAGTTTCCGTTCCGGAATCCATGTAAAATTGCCTCCCTTGCCTAAAGGGAGGAGGACCGTTGCCGTATGGCACGGTGGAGGGATTCATTGCTCCCATTCCATTTTAAAATAACAAAAATCCCGCCATTGCCGGCGGGATTTTATTTTTTCTGCAACAAAAAACCGCCTTTGCGTTACTTAATAAGTGAACATATAAAAAAGGCGGTGATTTTTTATGAAAAAGCTTTTTGCTGTTTTGCTTTTGCTTTCTTTTTTGCTTTGTTCCTGCAATTCCGAAGAAGAAAAAGAACCTGTTTTAAATCCCCTTTTGCAGGAAGAACCCGCTCCGGAAGAATTGCCGCAAACAGAAGCCGAAACCGATTATGCATGGGAAGAATTTATCAAACAGATGAAAACCCACGGTTACACAAAAGAGGATATAGAATCTCTTAAAACCCTTGGTTTCAGCCGTGATGAAATCGTTTCTATGACATGGGTGGATGTTGTTCGCGGACTTGGAATGATCCGGTTTGGTTTTGAAAGAGAAGAAGTTGAATCTGCTCTTGAAATTCTTAAAAATGAAAATTTAAGGGACGAAACCTTTGTTTTTGTGGACGACAGCACCGCCCGCATTGAACTTATCGAAGATTTTATTGCGGCGGTGAAAAAAGGCGAAGCAGCTTTTGTTCACGGAACCGGGACTTCAAATCCGCTTTATTATTACTTCGAGCTTTCTTATGAACCCGGCGGAATGATGAAATATTCCATGATTTCGGAACATCTTGTTTCTAAAACGGAATTTTACGAAATTTATGATACAGAAGCTTTTTACCGCTTTAAAAACGAAGAAGAAAGCCTGACCTTCCCGAAAATCGAACTCTGGCCTGGTGAACAGCTTGAATTTTCTTCGGAACATGACGTTCCCGGAATGCCTGTAACCCTTGAAAAGGCAATAGAAAAAGCGACAGAAACAATGCTTTCAACCCATTTTGCAAACGATGAATATGAATATACAAAAGAATATCTGAGTTCTTTTGTACCGAAATGCGACGGCATTTTTGATATCGGCGGAAAACCCTATTACAGAATCGGCTTTTACATGGGAGAAAGCCCCGACGGCGGAACCTATTACGTCTGTGCAAACGAAAGCGAAGTCGTTTTTACTTCCAGCGAAATTGACGGAAGATTAATGCCCATTGCTTTAAACGCAAAGCCAAAGGTCGATCTTAAAAACGGATAAAAAAACAGTAAAAACAAAAATGAGCACGGAACAAAAATTCCGTGCTCAAATTTTTTACATTCCTCTGCGGTCGATAAAATCCATTGCTTTTGCGATAAGGTTTTTATCGTTGCGGAAGGTAACGGCTTCGTAAGCCGCGTGGATCTCCATCCACTGAAGTTCGGAAACTTCTTCCTCCTGGGGATGAAGGGTGGATTCGTTAAGGGTGAATCCGATAAAATAAATGACCTGTTTTTTAACGTTGGGCTTGGGCGAATATTCAACTGCCTCGCGGAAGCCTTCGCGCAGAAAAACGCGAAGACCGGTTTCTTCGCGGATTTCGCGAAGAGCGGTTTCCATTTCGGTTTCTCCTGCTTCCATATGGCCTTTGGGGAATGACCAATGGCCGCCGCAGCGGTGTTTGAGCAGAAGGATATGGGTTTCGCCGTCATGCTCGCGATAGATAAGGCCACCACAGGATTTTTCGTGCTTCATTTTAAAATCTCCTATTTTGGCAAAACTTTCACTAAATACAATAATATCACCTTTGGGCCTTCTGTTCAAGTATAAAAAACACAAAAACCGCCATAACCCCAAAATATTTACAAAGTTTTTACACCTTCGCAAGTTTACCTTGCGTGTAAAAAGTGATATACTGTTAATCAGCAAAACAAAGGAGAATATTGTAATGAAAAAACTTATCGCAATTTTTATTGCTCTTATGATGATTTTAAGCCTTGCGGCCTGTTCCGAACAGCCGGAAGATGAACTTATCGAGGTTGTTCCCGCAAGGGGCACCACAGAGGAAGGATTTTATAAAAACGAAGCATTCGGCATAAGCTTTGATGTTCCGGCAGAGTGGTACTTCCTTACCGATGAAGAAATTGCCCAGACCATGGGTTCCACCGCGGAACAGCTTTTCGGCGAAGACGTTCTTGCACAGGCGGATTATATCTATGACCTTTATTGCGTGGATATGGAAAGCGGCACAACCGTTTCCATAAACTATGAAAACCTTGGCACCATCGGCGAATTTACCGAAGAAAGCGAATATCTTGAAACCGTTCTGGCACAGCTTCTTTCCGGAACCAACCCCGGCATTACCGCAACGGAACTTTCTGTTGCAAATGTCGGCAAAACCACCGTTCCCTGCCTTAACATCACCCTTGAAGCCGGCGGAAACACCATTTACGAAAGCATCATCGTCAAAAAAATCGGCACCTGGATCGGTACCGTTACCATGGCAACCCTTGAAGAAGCGGAGCTTGAAACCCTTGCAGCAAGCATTTCTTTTGAATAATTAAAAAAAGAAAACGAAAAGGAGAAATCCTTATGAAAAGGTTATTGGCGTTTGCACTTTCGCTTTTGATGATTTTTTCTTTTGCAGCCTGTGTGGCAGAACCGCAGGAAACAGAAAGAGCTCTTAACGGCGAACCCGCCAGAGGCGTTTTTATCGGCGGAAAACGCTTTGATTATGATAAGCGCGAATGGATAGCCTTCGAGGGTGAAAACCCCATAGGCTCCGCCGTGGTTGATGACGCGGTTTATTATAATAAGGCTTTCGGAATCCGGGTGGAAAAAGAAGGAAGCACTTTTTATACGGATATATTTTTTGCGGAAAGAGAAAATCCCGATGCAAAAGAAAAAATTGATCCCGCCGGCGCGGAATTTTACGATCTTTATTGCAGTGCGGGCGATGCCGGAACATTTGTTATCCGTTACGAAAACATGCCTAAATACCGCGGAAAAGTTCTTTCGGAAAAAGAATATGCCAAAAGCTATCTTGATGAGTACGCGGAAAACATGGTAAAAAGCCATACCGCCCTTGGCGAAGATATAACCGTGCTGGAAAAAGAAATCGGCACCGTTAAAGTGGATGGAGAAACTCTTTGGTGTTTAAAATACCACATAAGTCTGGATAATTACGACAGCCTTAAATGCTATAAATCCGTTATTCTTCGCAAAACCGGCGAATGGATGACCACCATAGAGGTTTTGCACGCCTATCCCGCGGTACTTGAAGATACCGCAAAATGTTTGTTTTTTGAATAAAACCCAATGCCGGACGGAATCTTTCGTCCGGCATTTTTATTTATAGTTAAAAGTTGTTTTTCAAAAACCGCTGCGGATATATCCGCCCGCAAACACAACCGAGCAAACGATGTAAACTGAAAACCGTTGCCGACCCCGAGCGGCGACGGTGGAGATTCGGAATCACAATGCGTCCGGTGGTGCCTTTTGTCC
>SVNB01000054.1 GCA_015067125.1 Oscillospiraceae bacterium | reverse complement strand
TACTACCCCATTTCTTTTGAAACCAAAAGAAACCGGGTAGTGCCTGAAAAGAAAAGTTTTAAACCCCTACCCGCTCGCTCCCGCGAGCGACTCCCCCTTAAAATTAAGGGGGAATAAACTCACCACCGAAAGATAGCGATTCCGAATATCCACCGTCGCCGCTCGGGGTCGGCAACGGATTTCCATTTTACCTCGTTCGCTCGGCTGTGTTTTCCGGGCGGCCACGCAGGGCCGCCCCTACGACGTTTCAATAAAATTCATCGGATTTTGCAAAAGAATCCCCCGGTCACTTTTAGGCAAGGGGGATTTTTTTGACGGCATTTTTTCTTGCTTCTTTGCTTACTGCAAGATATTCGTTGGCATGAAGAAAATTTTCAAAATCTATTTCAACAAATCTTCCGTTTTCTTCAACTATAAGGTAAGAATAGCCGATTCCGTAATAGGATTTGACGTTATCTTTAACGGTAAAACGAATACAAAACAGAGGTTCTTTTTCCTGTTCAAAAACAAGACTGTGATCAATAACCGCGGCGGAAAGCCAAATCATCACAACAATAAAAATATAGACAACAACTTTAATAAACAATCCTTTTCGGCTTTTTATCATTCTGCGTCACTTCTCTCTTCGTACCGCAAAACGGTTTTTACTTTTTGGCCGAAAACCCAGAGCTCCACGCTTTGCGCGCCGTAATATTCCGCCGGGGAATCATAGTCAAAATTGCCGCTTATGGCGTATGTATAGCCAAGACCTTTATAAAATCCGCCGTTTTCGTCCGTACCGAAATCCATGCAGAAAACCGGCTCTTTATAAAAACAAACCGCTCGCATATAATCAATAAGTCCGGCAGAAAACCAAAGCAGAACAAAACTTAAAACCGCCGCGCCAAATCGCAGGGCAAACTGTTTTTTTGTCATATCAGGCGCCCTCCTTTTTGCATAAATCTCCTATTCCGACGGCAACGGAATGCTTTATGGGTTTCCATTCCGCCTTTGCAAAAATTGCCGCAAAAGAAATAGGAACATAGGTAAACATAAAAAGCGGAAAAGTAAAGCAGTAAAAAATCTTTTTTAAAGCGGAACAGCGTATTTGTTTCCATTCGCTTGCGGCGGTTATTGCTCCGATGAAAAACATGGTAAAATACATTCCCAAAAGGCCTTCCGCGGCAGAAAATAAAACAGCCGCAATGCTTTTGCCGGCAACAGCGGCAAAAACGGCGCAGGCTGCGTTTACCGCGGCACCGATTACAGAAACCGCCACGGCCGGCATAATGGCCATGGCCATATCAAAACAGGAAAAATCCCCTTTGAATATGCCTTTGATAAGTTTATTGCCGTATTTGCCGAAAACCTGAAGATACCCCTTTGCCCAGCGCATTCTTTGGTGCCAGGATTGCACAAAAGAGGTTGGCTGTTCATCATAAAGAACGGCGTTTTTGCAAAAACCTGTTTTTTCGCCTTCCAGAACGTTTTTTACGGTAAACTCAATATCTTCCGTAAGCAGGTGAAAAGGCCAGCCGCCGTGCTTTTCCAAAATTCTGCGGCTGAAGAAAAATCCTGTTCCGGAAACCGCACAGGAATTTCCAACCAGAAATCTGGCGTGGTTTAAAAAGCGGCTTTCGCGCAGAAACCAAAGGGAATACCCCGCAGAAATCCAGTTATCTCCATAGTTTTTGGAATTACGGTACCCTGTTATGATGTCGTATCCGTCGCAGAAGGTGCGGTTCATTTCTTCGATATAATTTTTATCAAGCAGGTTGTCCGCATCAAAAACAAAATAGCCGTCAAAATACTCCTTCGGATAATCGCTGCCTATGTGCTCCAAAAGAGATTCCAGCGCATAGCCTTTGCCGGTATGAACGGAATCAAAACGGGTATATACTCTTGCTCCGGCATTTCTGGCGGTTCTGGCTGTGGAATCCGTACAGTTATCCGCCATAACAAAAACCCGGATTTTTTCTCTGCCATAGCTTTGGGCATGAATGCTTTCTATAAGCTGTGCTATAACTTTTTCTTCGTTTCTTGCGCAGATAAGCACCGCAAAACGGTGTCGTTTTTCTTTTTTGTGAACGGGTTCTTTTTTTGCAAAAACAACGGGAATATAGAAAAACTGATAGGCATAGCAGATAAAAAATACGGCACCAAGGATAAAGTTGAAAATTTTTAAAGCTTCCATAATAGTTATTCCTTAAAAACAGATTTTTCTTTAATTAAATGATAGAAAAAATATTTTTAAGAAACAATCCGCCAAAATCTTAATTTTATTTTAAGATTTCTTTAAGCGAAAGCCGCCCTTTGCGCAACCGCAGATAAAAACCGGCAATTAATTTTTTTCAAATCCACCGCGGGGCGGCAAATAATCGCCTGTCATTCTGAACGCAGTGAAGAATCCGTATTCTTTTTACGGATTGCCACGCACACCTGCGGTGCGCTCGCAGTGGCAAATGCAGGGAACGGTCCTGACCGTTCCGCAAGGCGACCAATTTACTGTAGGGCGGGGGCTTGCTCCCGCCATAAACAAGTAACCCGGAGGGCAGCCTTCCCCTTGAGGGGAAGGTGTCTGCGGAGCAGACGGATGAGGTGTTTTTGCAAAAACCAGTAATAAAAAAAAGAATCCCCCAGTCTTTTTTAACCGCAGGCGGTTAAAAAATCCAGCCCCCTTTAGGCAAGGGGGCCAAATTCAGCCTTACCAGAGAGCAAAGCTTGCGAAGCGCGCCCAGTGGGCGAAACAGCGAGCAGGCTTTGCTCTCAAGGGGAAGTATTTATTATAAAAAATCCCCCGGCCTTTTGCGGCCGTTTATCCAAAATATTTTTTGATACGTTCTTTTGTGGAATCGGAAAAATATAAAAGTCCGGTGGAAAGATCCTTTTCCGTATCGTTGGTTATGTGACCGGCAGAACTTTCTTTTCCGCCGCAAAGCACTTCTATAAGTTTTGCGTAACGCGCCTTATCAAAGGCAGAAACGTCCGTTTCCGTATAGTTGAAAATCACGGAATACACTCCGCTTTCGGGCAAAAAGCGTTTTAGTCTGCGGTTAAAAAAAGCAGCGCCAAGGCGCGAAGTAACGTCGCATCTTTCTCCTTCGGAAAAATCCGGGCAGGTTATAACGTCACAGATTTTTTTGCCGTTCATATTCTGTACCCCGGAAAGCAGATTAACGTATTTTGTTCCCTCGTAATATCTTACGTTTTTGGGCAGAATATAATCAAAGGTACCGGCTTTGGCTATTATTTCCTCGCAAGATTCTCTGTTCCAGATAAAATAGCCCGAAAGTTCTATTCCAAGGTTTGTTTCCACCGTTCCCGCAAAAATTTTTGGAGAAACGGAAGAAAAAAGCGCCCCGGCAGAAACCGCAACTCCGCCGTAATCCAGCGCCGCTTTTTCGGAAAAGCTGAAGATGGGTATCCTTCCGGCGGCGGCATCAAAGCAAACAAGCGTAAACGGTCCAAAATTTTCTCCGTCATCAAAAATCAAAAGAAAAACAGCGGAATCCTCCTCCAGAAAAACAGCTTCTTCCTCTTCGTAATGTTCTTCCAAAACGTTTTTCGAAGAAAACCCCAGCACAAAAAACGCCGCGGCAGAAAAGAAAAAAACAAAACCCACCCCAAAAGCAAGAGCAAAAAGTCTTAACTTCATATAAAAAAACGCCTCCGGGTTTATTCTTCCCAAAAGGCGTTTTAAAATTCATTTTATTCTTTGTTTTGTTCGGCCGTCAGCTTTTGTATTCCCCGAAAAACCAAAAGCGCCGTTTCTTCGTCGGGTTTTTTAACCACCGCCCGCTGAAAAATCATCAGCGGATTATACGGATTAAACAGATTGAAAAAAAGAAGCAGTGCAGAAAGCAAAATTCCGCCCAAAAAACGAAAAAAACCGATTTCCGGAATAAAGCCGAAAAGTATCCCCGTTATCCCGGAAAGAATCAGAAAAGAGGCGGCGTAAACTGTTCCGCATTCCCGATGAAAAGGCGAAAGCTTTGAATATTCGCAGAAATCCTGCTCCTTTGGATTTTTTGCCATATATTTTACCGCCATGTGTTCGGCACCGTGAAAAGACCGGAAAACTTCAAAATCTTTTGGATTCTTATAAAGCTTTTTTCTGCCGTAAATTAGCACCAAACACGGAAACCACCCCAAAAGCATAAAAAGCACCGCACCAAAAACCGGAAAAAATCCGCCGATGAAAACCAGCACTATCACAATTATCACAATAAAAACCAGAATTTCGATTCCAAGCATTTTAAAAAACGTATCTTTTTCCTTCGGCTTTTCATCAAAAGCCTTCATTCTGTTTATAAGATCCGCTTTTTTGCCGGATTCTATAACGGGTTTTCCTTCTTCAAAGCGGCAGAAAACGGCGTTTTCTGCCGCTTTATCAGTATCATAAAGAACTGTTCCGGCGGCTGTGGATTCTCCTCCAAGCACAAAAACGCCTCCTTTTCCGCTTAATAGAAAAAGTATAGCATAAAAGAAATTTCAGCGCAAACGGGCATATTTTTCCTTTGTGGCTTTGCCGCCGCGCAGGTGCCGTTCCTGCTTGTTTTTATCAAGCACCACCCTCACCTCTTCAAAAAGTTTTGGATTTATTTTCGCAAGCCGTTCGGAAACGTCCTTGTGAACGGTGCTTTTGCTCACCCCGAATTTTTTAGCCGCTGCCCGTACTGTGGCGCCGTTTTCGATTATGTATTCCGCGGCAAGAACCGTGCGTTCTTCCGGCATACCTTTCATACCAGATCCCTCCCAAAAAAAGTTGAGTATAAATTCTATTCTTTTGGGAATAAATTTATGCAGAACAAAAAACGGAGGGATAATATGTGCACGGCAGTAAAATTTAAAAAAGAAAAAGCCTTTTTTGGAAGAAACCTTGATCTTTGGTACTCTTACAACGAAAAAATTGTTTTTGTTCCAAGGGGCTTTTCTTTGCACAAAAAAGAAGAACCGAGCACGCATTTTGCCATGCTTGGCGCTGCGTGTGTTTTTCAGGGAACGCCGCTTTTTTACGATGCGGTAAACGAGCACGGAGTTTATATGGCCGCCCTTAATTTTCCGGAAGATGCAAAATATTTTCCGCAAAAAAGCGGTGCATGCAATGTTGCGCCGTTCGAAGTCATACCCTGGGTGCTCGGCAGATGCTCAACAGCGGAAGAAGCGGCAAATGCGCTTTTAAAAGTCAATGTAACAAACGAAAATTTCAGTCCGGAACTGCCGAATACTCCCCTGCACTGGTTTCTTGCGGATAAAGACAGGACTTATGCCATAGAGCCTTTGAGCACCGGACTTTCTGTAAGGGAAAACCCTGCGGGAGTTCTTACCAACAGTCCGGCACTTGATGCTCAAATTAAAAATCTTGGAAAATACGCCGGAATTTCTCCGCAAAAGGGCAGAAAAAGCCTGCTTCCGGGGGATTACTCTTCCGAATCGAGGTTTATACGGGCATTTTTTGTAAAAGAAAATTCTCTTTGCGATGAATCCGAAACAGAAGGCATCACACAGCTTTTTCATATTCTTTCTGCCGTGGAGCAGCCAAAGGGCAGCGTTCTTTTAAAAACCGGCGAGGTTGAGCACACGCTTTATTCTTCCTGCGCAACAGAAGAGGGCAAATACTGCTGCAAAACCTATCGCAACAGCAGAATTTTTGCAGTGGATATAAAAAAAGAGCACCTTGATTCCACGGTGCTCAAAACCTGGCCGCTTTACCGCAACCAGGATATTTTTTATCAGAATTAACGTGCCTTTGTTGTCAAAATCATAATTTACGGCGGATATATCCGCCCGTTTAGCCTTCCCTTGGGGGAAGGTGGCATTTGCGAAGCAAATGACGGATGAGGGCAAACCCTGTTATATTTTTGTTTGTTCGCTGTTTTTTCGGGCGGCCACGCAGGGCCGCCCCTACAACCTTTCTGTTAAACATACCGGCAATTCGCAAAAAATCTTATGGTCTTTTTGATTACAGTTCAAAATTCTTTTCGTATGCGGCAATAACCGCTTCTGTTACGGCAGAACGCAGGCCGCCTTTTTCCAGCGCGCGCACACCCTGAATGGTGGTGCCGCCGGGCGAACATACCTCGTCTTTAAGCCGGCCGGGGTGTTTGCCGCTTTCCAGAATCAGCTTTGCGGCACCGGCAGTCATCTGTGCGGCATATTCCAGCGCTTTTGCTCTGGGCAGGCCGCAGGCTACGCCGCCATCTGCAAGTGCTTCGATGAAAAGATCCACAAAAGCAGGTCCGCAGCCGGCAACAGAAGCTCCGGCATCAATAAGTTTTTCCGCAAGGGGAGAAAATCTTCCGGCTTTTTCAAAGGCTTTAAGAAAGAATTCCAGTTCTTCATCCGTTACTTTTTCGTTTGCGGCATAAAGGATCATGCCTTCGCCTATGGAAACGGGAGTGTTCGGCATAATGCGGATAACGGGGTAACTTCCGCCGGCGGCTTTGTTTATGCGTTCGCAGGTAAAGGCAGCAAGCATGGAAACCAGCACAAAACGGTCTTTGCGTTCTTTAAGCACCGGAGCAATTTCTTCCATTGTATCCGCAAGCATCTGGGGTTTTACTCCAAGAAAAAGAAAATCCGCCTCTTTTGTGGCCGTTATATTGTCGCAGACTTTTCCTCCGGTTTTTTTCGCAAGGGCTTCTGCCTTTTCTGTGATTATATCCGAAAGCAAAAGCTCGTTGGAAGAATCGCTTTTTGCCGCCGCAAGAATAAGCGCGCCGCCCATGTTGCCTGTTCCGATAAATCCGATTTTTTTCATAAAAACACCTCCCGTAAAAGATAATTTTATTATATCCCTTTGGCTTTGCCCTTGCAATACGCCTTTTTTTGATATATAGTTAAGTTATGAAAAAACTTTATCTGGGAGGACAAAATTTATGAAAACACCCGGCCTTATCGATCTGCATCTTCATCTTGACGGTTCCCTTTCCGTAAAAACCGTAAAAGAACTTGCCGCAATGCAGAATATAGAAATTCCCGAAAAAGAAGAGGAGCTTTTAAAACTTTTGCGCGTTAACGATGACTGCAAGGATCTTACCGAATATCTTGAAAAGTTTGCTTTTCCCTGTATGCTTTTGCAGACAAAAGAAGCCGTTGCCGTTTCTGTTTATAATTTGCAGGAAGAGCTTAAAGAACAGGGCCTTATCCATGCAGAAATCCGCTTTGCGCCGCAGCTGCATACCGATAAAGGACTTTCTCAGCGCGAGGTTATAGAAGCCGCCATAGACGGACTTGGCAGAAGCGATTTTTCCGCACAGCTTATTCTTTGCTGCATGCGCGGAAACAATAACCGCGAACAGAACCTTGAAACCGTAAAGCTTGCCAAAGATTATCTTGGCAAAGGCGTATGCGCGGTTGATATTGCCGGTGCGGAAGCGCTTTTCCCCACCAAAAATTTTGAAGAGCTTTTTACCCTTGCAAAAGAACTTGAAATCCCCTATACCATTCACGCAGGCGAAGCCGACGGCCCCGAAAGCGTTTATAAAGCTTTGGAATTCGGCACAAAGCGCCTTGGCCACGGTGTCCGCAGCCTTGAAGACCCGGCTCTTGTGGAAAAAATCGTAAAGGAAAACATTACTTTGGAAGTTTGTCCCACCAGCAATCTGCACACCTGTATGTTCCCCTGCATGGAAGAATATCCTTTGCGCAGGCTTATGGAAGCCGGCGTTCGCGTTACTATCAATACGGATAATATGACCGTTTCCAACATCAGCCTTGCAAAGGAATACGGCAAGCTTATGGCCGCATTCAATCTTACCGACGAGGAAATAAAAGGCTTTGCCAAAAATGCCGTTTATGCCTGCTTTGCGGATGAAAAAACCAAAGCGGAGCTTCTTGAAAAAATCGAAAAAGCCGTATGATTAAAATACTGTTCGTCTGCCATGGCAATATCTGCCGCAGCCCCATGGCGGAATTTGTGATGAAACAAAAAGTTAAAAAACTGGGGTTGGAAAAAGAATTCGAAATTTCTTCCGCCGCCACAAGTACGGAAGAAATCTGGAATGGTGTAGGTAATCCGGTCTATCCTCCGGTTAAAAAGCTGCTTGCCAAAAACGGCATAAACTGTTCCGAAAAACGCGCAAGGCAAATGACAAAGGCAGATTACGATCATTATGATCTGCTTATCGGCATGGATAATTTTAATATCCGCAATATGATGAGAATAGTAAAAAGCGACCCCGCCGGAAAAATAAAGCTTCTTCTGGATTTTACGGATAATCCCGGAGAAGTTGCTGACCCCTGGTACAGCGGAGATTTTGAAGCTACCTGGCGTGACGTAAACGCCGGATGCGACGGAATACTTTTTGCATACAAAAGCAAATAACAGATTTTTTAAAAACAGCGGAAGCAAAACCGCTGTTTTTTGGTTTCCTTGTATTGACAATATACCCCATAGGGGTATATACTTGAATTGGAAAAATAAAAAAGAAAGGGTGATTTTATGGAATGTGAATGCTGCAAAAAAACAAAACAGCGCGATGAAGCCGAATATAAATCCCTTATCAACCGCCTTAACAGAATAGAAGGCCAGGTTCGGGGAATTAAAAAAATGGTGGAAAGCGATGCCTATTGCACAGATATTCTTATACAGACCAGCGCGGTAAACGCGGCGCTTAATGCTTTTAAAACCGAGCTTTTGGCAAATCATATCCGCACCTGCGTTAAAAACGATATTGAAAACGGCAGGGACGAAACCATCGAGGAACTTGCGGCCGTTTTGCAAAAAATTATGAAGTAAAATTACTTAAAATATAATATATAAACATTATTTTAAAGAAAGAGGAAATAAAATGGAACAATATAACGTTACAGGAATGAGCTGTGCCGCCTGTTCCGCAAGGGTGGAAAAAGCAGTCTGCGCGGTGGAAGGTGTTTCTTCCTGCTCCGTAAGCCTGCTTACCAATTCCATGGGTGTGGAGGGCAGCGCTTCCGCAAAAGAAATAATCGCCGCGGTGGAAGAAGCCGGCTACGGCGCTTCGCTTAAATCCGCAGAACCGAAACAAAAAGCACAAAACAATGCAGATGCTTTGGAAGACAAAGAAACGCCGGTGCTTAAAAAGCGCCTTTGGGCTTCTGTTGGTTTTCTTGCGGTGCTGATGTATATTTCTATGGGGCACGTTATGTGGGGCTGGCCGCTGCCGGCTTTTCTTGCAGAAAACTGCATTGCCACAGGCATAGCGCAGCTTATTCTAACCGGAATAGTTATGGTCATAAACCAAAAATTCTTTATCAGCGGTTTTAAAGGGCTTATTCACAAAGCACCGAATATGGATACCTTGGTGGCGCTTGGTTCCGGAGCTTCTTTTATATACAGCGTATATGCGCTTTATCTTATGACGGAAGAAGTTATAGCCGGAAACCTTGCCGAAGCGCACCACTATCTTCACGAATTTTATTTTGAATCTGCGGCGATGATTCTTGCCCTTATTACCGTTGGCAAAATGCTGGAAGCCAGAAGCAAGGGCAAAACCACCGATGCTTTGCGTTCTTTGATGAACCTTGCTCCGAAAACCGCAAACGTAATCCGCGGCGATGAAGAAATCACCGTAGGCATTGAAGAAGTGCGCAAAGGCGATATTTTTGTTGTTCGCCCCGGAGAAAACATTCCCGCGGACGGCGTGGTTACAGAGGGCGAAACCGCCGTTAACGAAGCCGCCCTTACCGGCGAAAGCGTACCCGTTGACAAAACCGTGGGTTCTTCTGTTTCTGCCGCGACCATAAACCAAAGCGGATTTATAAAATGCGAAGCCACCAGGGTCGGCGAAGATACCACCCTTTCGCAGATAATCAAAATGGTGGAAGGCGCCGCCGCTACAAAAGCGCCCATCGCAAAGGTTGCGGATAAAGTTTCCGGAATTTTTGTTCCTGCCGTAATAGGCATTGCGGCTGTTACGCTTATTGTATGGCTTGCGCTTGGAGAAACCTTTGGCTTTGCCATAGCAAGGGCAATTTCTGTTCTGGTTATCAGCTGCCCATGCGCCCTTGGTCTTGCAACACCCGTTGCCATTATGGTCGGCAGCGGAGTCGGCGCAAAAAACGGTATTCTTTATAAAACCGCCGCTTCTTTGGAAGAAGCAGGCCGTGCGCAGATAGTTATTATGGATAAAACCGGAACCATTACAAAAGGCGAACCCACCGTTACCGATATTGCTTTGGCGGAAGGCGTAAACGAAAACGCAATAATGAAAATTGCCGTTGCTCTTGAAGAAAAAAGCGAACATCCCCTTGCAAAGGCAATAGTCCGCAAAGGAGAAGAACTTGAAATAAAAACTCCCGGCGTTTCTGATTTTTATGCTCTGCCCGGAAACGGAGTTACCGGTATTCTTGGCGGAATTTCCGTATTCGGCGGAAATTATGATTTTATCAAAAACACTTCTCCTGTTCCAACAGAAGCAGAAGAACAGGCCAAAGCCTTTGCCGAAGAGGGCAAAACTCCTCTCTTTTTCAGCGGAAACGGAAGATTCCTCGGAATCATTGCCGTGGCGGACGTTATTAAAGAAGAAAGCCCCAAAGCCATTGAAGAGCTTAAAAACATGGGCATAAAAACCGTTATGCTTACCGGCGATAACGAACGCACCGCAAACGCCATTGCAAAACAGGTTGGCGTTGATGAAGTTATTGCCGGGGTTCTTCCGGAAGGCAAAGAAGAAGCCGTGCGCCGTTTTAAAGAACAGGGCAAGGTTGTTATGGTGGGTGACGGCATAAACGATGCCCCTGCCCTTACCTCTGCGGATATCGGCATTGCCATCGGAGCGGGCACGGACGTTGCCATAGACTGCGCGGATATTGTGCTTATGCAAAGCCGCCTTTCGGATGTTCCTGCGGCGGTGCGCCTTGGAAGAGCCACCCTGCGCAACATTCACCAGAACCTTTTCTGGGCGTTTATTTATAACAGCATCGGAATTCCCCTTGCGGCAGGCGCGTTTATTGCCTTTGGTCTGGAACTTAACCCCATGTTCGGCGCCGCTGCCATGAGCCTTTCGAGCTTTTGCGTTGTTACAAATGCCCTGCGCCTTAATTTAGTGAATATTTTTGATCCGAAGCACGACAAAAAAATAAAACTTAAAGAAACAAATAAAGATGCAAATCCCACTCTTTCTGTTCCGGAAGAATCCCCGGAAGCTGTTGAAGAAAAGACGGAAGTTCCGGAAAAAGCGGTGGAAGAAATAATCGAAGAACAAAAGGAGGAACCGCAGATGACCGAAAAAACCTTTGGCGTTGCAGGAATGATGTGCGCCCACTGTGAAGCGCGCGTTAAAAAAGCTTTGGAAGAAATAGAAGGCGTTGCCGAAGCCGTGCCTTCCTGCCTTTACGATAACGTAAAAGTAAAAATGACCGCACAGGTAAGCGACGAAGCAATAAAAGAGGCCGTTGAAAAAGCGGGCTATTCCATAAAATAATTTTACGGTCAGCCTTCCCCCGGGGGAAGGTTAATCGGAACGGTCAAGACCGTTCCCTACGGTTGGCGACTTGGCCCCCTTGACTAAAGGGAGCCATTTCGGGCGGCCACATAGGGCCGCCCCTACGACGTTTCAATAAAATGTATCGGCAATTTATAAAAAATCCCGTTTTTTTGCCGCAAATTTGCTTGAAATTAAAAATTTTAAAAAATTTTTTTAAAATCGTGCAATAAATTTGATTTTTTTGCGCACTTAATATATACTGTGCTTTTGGGCACACTAAACTTATAAAAAATTTTTACTTAAAGAAAGGAAATTATAAAAATGAAAAAAATTATTGCACTTGCTCTTGCTATGATCATGGTACTCTCTTTTGCGGCCTGCGGCGCAAACGGCGAAACCGAAGAACCTTCCGGCGAAAACGCTGTTAACCCCGTAGAAGGCACTCCCGAAGAGCTTATCGAAAAAATCTATGCAGAGTTCGAAACCCTTCCCGAATTCCCCCTTATGACCATGAACCTTGCGGATATGGATGCAGAAGCCTTCCCCATGTACACCGGCCTTGCAGATAATTCCAAAGTTAAAGAAGCTGCTTTTTCCGAAGCTATGATGGGTTCCCAGGCATATTCCATGGTTGTTGTTCGTCTTAACGACGCTGCGGATTCCGAAG
>SVNB01000053.1 GCA_015067125.1 Oscillospiraceae bacterium | reverse complement strand
TCCGTCCGTTCGCCCGGTAATAATAGGTTTTGGCCCGGCAGGAATGTTTGCCGGACTTTACCTTGCCAGAGCAGGCGCCTGCCCGGTTATTTTTGAAAGAGGAGCAAAAGTGGAAGAACGCACCGCTGCGGTGGAAAATTACTGGCAGGGCGGCGTGCTCAACGAAAAAGCAAATGTTCAGTTTGGCGAAGGCGGCGCAGGAACTTTCAGCGACGGCAAGCTTACCACAAGGATAAACGATCCCAGATGCGATTTTATTATTGCGGAATTTGAAAAACACGGAGCACCAAAAGAAATCCTTTCCAAAGCAAAACCCCATATCGGAACAGATATGCTGCGCAAAGTGGTAAAAAATATCCGCGAAGAAATAATCTCTCTTGGCGGAGAAATCCATTTTCTTTCAAAAATTGACGATATAGGCATAAAAAACGGCAGAATAGTTTCTGTTTCTGCGGAAGGTACGGCTTTTTCCGCAGAAAACGTGATTATTGCCGCAGGCCACAGCGCAAGAGATACCTTTGCGATGCTCAAAGAAAAAGGCGTGCTTATGGAAGCAAAACCTTTTTCCGTCGGTCTGCGTATCGAGCACCTGCAAAGCGATATAAACCGCACACAGTATGGGGATTTTGCGGAAAATCCCGCTCTTTGGGCGGCGGAATATCAGCTTTCCCATCACGTTGGCGAAAGATGTGCATATACTTTTTGCATGTGCCCCGGCGGTTATGTTGTACCCTCTGCAGATAGGGAAGAAGCCATAGTTACCAACGGAATGAGCTGCTTTGCAAGGGACGGCAAAAACGCAAACTCCGCTTTGGTGTGTTCCGTTTCCGCAGAAGATTTTGGCGGCGACCCGTTTAAGGCTATGGAATTTCAGCATAATATAGAGAAAAAGGCTTTTGAAATGGGCGGAAGAAAAGCTCCTGCTCAGACGGTGGGTGCATTCCTTAACGGCGGAACTTCCCGCTTTGGAAAAGTTGAACCCACCTATGCAAGGGGCGTGGAAGATAAAAACCTTGCGGAACTTTTCCCGGAAGAAATCACTTCCGTGCTCAAAACGGGACTTCTTGCCATGGATAAAAAGCTGCACGGGTTCGCAGACCCACAGGCGGTGCTCACCGGACCGGAAACCCGCACAAGCTCGCCTGTGCGCATAGTCAGAAATGCCGAAACGCTGGAAGCTGTTGGCATAGATGGACTTTACCCCTGCGCGGAAGGCGCAGGCTATGCAGGCGGAATCATGTCCGCGGCTGCGGACGGAATCCGCTGTGCGGAAAAAGTGCTTGAAAAGTTGCTTGACATCTGAAAATAAAAATATTATAGTTAAGAAAACCGCAGGGAGGTAATGCAATGTATTTACAGGAAAGACAGATTAATATATTTTCCTTTTGTCCCGCAAACTGGTGCCCAGTTTTGGGGCTTGCATTGCAATACCCAAATTGCGGAAAATAGCTTTTCGCATAAGGATAAATGCAAATGCAGGCCGTGTTTTAGCATGGCCTGTTTTTTATTTTAAATTTCAAAGGAGAATTTTATGGAAGCGGAAAAATATCTTGAAAAATTTTATGAAACCATTGACGAAAACAGCCGCCTTGATACCAGATATGGCCATATTGAGTTCGTTACAACCATGAAATATATAGAAAAACATCTTAAACCCGGTGACAAAATAATCGAAATCGGCGCAGGAACAGGAAGATACAGCCATACTTTTGCACGAATGGGATTTGAAGTTGATGCAGTTGAACTTTTGGAACACAATATTGAAATATTTAAATCAAACACTGCAAAAGAGGAAAAAATAACGATAAGGCGGGGGAATGCGATCGATTTATCGGAATATGAAAGTGATACTTATGATATAACGCTTCTTCTTGGGCCGATGTATCATCTTTTTACCGAAGAAGAGAAAATAAAAGCCCTTTCCGAAGCGATTCGCGTCACGAAAAAGGGCGGAATCATTTTTGCGGCATACTGTATGGGTGATGCGGCTGTTCTTATGTATGGATTCAAACGAGGAAAGATAAAAGAGATTATTGAAAAATGTATGATTAATGCCGAAACTTTTGAAACTTTTTCCGGACCTTGGGATATTTTTGAACTCCACAGAAAAGAAGATATAGATGCTCTTATGAAAAATTTCAATACGGAAAGGCTTCATTTTCTTGCAACGGACGGTTACGCCAACCATATTCGCGATGTTCTTGATGAAATGGACGATGAAACCTATGAGCTTTTTGTAAAGTATCATCTTGCCACCTGTGAAAGGCAGGATATGTTTGGCTATTCAAATCATACCCTTGATGTTTTCAGAAAAAAATAACAAAACAGCGGAAGAAAACTTCCGCTGTTTTGTTGTAAAAAGGCTTTATTCTTATTTTAACAATTTTTCGTATTTTCTTTCTATACGAATGGTGAGAAAAAACGCCGGAAGAGCAAGAATTATTATAAACAGAAACGTTTTTACAAACCCGGGGTCGTATTGCGTACAGGCAAAATAAAGAATAAGCCACGGAACGCCAAGAAGAATATCGGCAATTCCAAGCTCTTTCATATAGGATTTTGTCCATTCGTGACCTTTGTACTTTTCCGCAATATTCATTTTTCCGAAAAGTCCCATAATTCCGTATCCAATGTAAAAAATACTTGTGGCAAAAATAACTTCCATAATAAAAATCCTCCTTTCAAAGCGAAAAACGCTCTTTTATAATTCTTGCGGTTTCGGCAGCGGAAAGATTGGCGTTATCTATTTTAATATAATTTTCAAAAGGAATTTCGCCTTCAAAGCTTACAAAACGGTGCTTTTCGTCATCATGGATAAGCCTTTGTTCGGAAGTTTCAAGATTCCGCTTCGAAGGCTTGTTTTCAAGTCGGTTCGGAGTTTTATTGCGTTCAAGTCTGATTTCAAGAGGTGCGACCAATTCGGCATAATAAAACTCGGTTCCGTAAGGTTCAAAAATCTTTCTTATTTTTTCGCCTGATTTCCAGTCGGAAGGTTCATCAAAGGCCCACATAAAAGTAAAAATCATTCCGTAATTGTCGGAAGCCGCAAAGTCTTCAAAAATAACTTTGCGGAGTTTTTCGATGGTTTTGCCGGAAAAGTATCCGAAAATATCTATAACCGGTTCGATGGTCATATGATTATGAAAAAGCCGAAGGTCAGTAATTTTGCAAAGTTCCTGACCAACAGTCATTTTGCCGACTGCGGAATCTCCGAACAGAAAAAGAAGTTTCATTTTTTCACCTCAAAGCAATTCTCTGAAATAAAGTCCGTTCGTTTTTTCAAAATCTGCGGGAACTTTATTTTTAAACATATTATAGATTTTTTCGCAGTTTTCCGGAGATTCGGTGGTGAACCAAAGGGTCATAAAATCGATTCCAGAAACATCTTTATCTGCAATATAAAGCGGAACGCCGTTTAAAAGGGTGCCGAATTTCTTTTCAAAGCAAAGATAGGTGAATTCCTTGCCAAGGCGGTCCTTAATCTTTCCGTTTCCGGGGCAGTTTTTGCAGCCGGCGGGACCTTTTAAAGGACAGGCCCGCATACGCATAAGGGGAAGATAGCCGTATCCAAGAATTCCACGGCGGATATTTCCGTCAAGCCACCGCATTTTGGAAGCGGAAAGCTCGAAAGAAAGGGTGGCATCGGAAAGGCCAAGCTGCTTATACTCTTCCAGGGCGATGCTGTTGATAATATTCAGTCCGTGGCCGCCGTGAACGGCCATTCCGGCATCTTTTGCAAGGCGAAGGGCGCAGATGTTTTCGCAAAGAGCATGGCAAACACCGGCGTTTTTTAAAGCCGTAAGGCGGCTTTTGATTTCTTCTTCGTCACCGGGAAAAACCAGCGCCGGAAGTTCCGCAAAAAGCCTATTGCCAAAAAGCCGGATGACTTCCGGGTGGTTTTCAATTTCCGCAATGGGAAGAATAACGGCTTCCGCATCTTTTGCAAAAGAAAGCTGTTCAAAACGCTCTGCGCGAACACGCAAAGTTATTTCTTTTGCGGGCTGTTTTTCTGTTTTTTCGATTTCTATATCGTTTATTTTGTGCGGTACGGTTTCTTCGCGGATTTTAAGAAGCTGGGAAAGAACGCTGCGGCGCATTTCGTTAAGTTCGCCTGCGGCGATTACGGGTTCGCCGTCGGCGGTAAAATCCAGTTCTTCAAGATAAAAAGGCGTTCCGCCGGTTTTGGAAAGATAACGCTCTGCAAGCGCTTTATCCGTAGGGGTGCGCAAAGCTTTTTCGCAGACGGAACCGGTGACAGAAGCATAATTTTCTCCGTCAGTTGCCACAAGAACGGATTTTTCGCTTTCGGAGATAAAAAGGTTCATCCTTACGGGGATTTTTTTAGGTTCGTCTTTATAAAGATTGGCAAGATTTTTAAGAACTTTATCCGCAGCCGTAACGTCATCGTGGCTGCGAAAACCAAACATTTCCGGGGTGCGTTTTCCGGTAAAATAACCGTCGGTAAAACCCTGGCGAGAAAAAACCGCGCGCAGTGATTCAATATCCGGCTTTTCGCCGGCAAGAGCGGCCTTACAGGCGGTCACAGCGGCGGCAACGTATTCCGGACGCTTCATTCTTCCTTCGATTTTAAAAGAGCATACGCCGGCTTCTGCAAGCTTTCTGATGTGTTCAACGTGGGACATATCTTTTAAAGAAAGCGCGTGATCCTTTTCGCCAAAGCGAAAATCCAATCTGCAGGGCTGGGCGCAAAGTCCGCGGTTGCCGCTTCTTCCGCCAAGAACAGAAGAAAGATAGCAGCAGCCGGACATACACATGCAAAGCGCACCGTGAACAAATACTTCCAGTTCAATATCGGTATTTGCGGCAATATACTTTATTTCTTCGTAAGAAAGTTCGCGCGAAAGAACAACTCTTTTAAAACCAAGCTTTTGCGCTTCTTTTGCACCGGCAAGGTTATGCACGGTCATCTGGGTGGAAGCGTGAAGCTCAAGTTCCGGGCAGATTTCTTTTACAAGCCGCATAACGGCAAGATCCTGCACAATAACCGCATCCGCACCGGATTTTGCGACGTTTTTTATTTCTTCAATAAGGGCAGGAAATTCGGAATCCATAACAAGGGTGTTAAGCACAATATGAACTTTTACGCCCCTTGCGTGGCAATAAGAAACCGCATCGGAAAGTTCAAAATCATCAAAGTTAGAGGCGTTTCTTCTTGCGTTAAAATTTTTTGCGCCAAAATAAACTGCGTCCGCGCCGGAACGCACAGCGGCAATCAGCTGTTCTTTTCCGCCAACGGGAGCAAGAATTTCTGTCATATAAACAGTGCCTCCTTTAATAACAGGTTTTATAATAGATTATCATAGCACAAATATGCCCCATAAAGCAAATATCTTTAAAAAAATATAAAAAATTTTAAAAAAAGGTATTGATTTTTCTTTTTGTTTTTAGTATAATAATCAAGCGCCGTGATAAACGGCAAGGTTAATTGACCAAATGGAGATGTCGCCTAGATGGTCGAGGGCGCACGACTGGAAATCGTGTAGGGGTCAGAAGCCTCTCAAGAGTTCGAATCTCTTCATCTCCGCCACAAATCCCGAACACATTGTGTTCGGGATTTTTTTGTTGGTATATTTTTATAAAAACCGCCCATGCTTTTTATTGAAAGAGAGGCGATTTTATAAATGTTCAAACACGAAAAAATGCTTTTTCACCCGGTAGGGGTGGAAAAACCAAACTCGCAGTATGCGGCACTTTTGCAGGAACAACTTGGCGGCGCAAACGGCGAACTTAAAGCTGCAATGCAGTATATGTCCCAAAGTTTTCGCATAAAAGATCCGGAAATAAAGGACCTTTTTATGGATATTGCGGCGGAAGAACTGGGCCACATGGAAATGATTGCCCAGACCATAAACCTGCTTAACGGCCACGAGGTTGAAGCCAAAAGCGTTCCGGCAGGAGAAATCCAGACCCATGTGGTGCTTGGCCTTAACCCCGGGCTTATCAATGCTTCCGGCCACGTATGGAATGCGGATTACGTTACTGTTACCGGCGATCTTTGTGCGGATTTGCTTTCCAACATTGCTTCGGAACAGCGCGCAAAAGTAACTTATGAATATCTTTACCGCCAGATCGACGATAAAAAAGTGCGCGAAACCATAGATTTTCTTCTTAACCGGGAAGAAGCCCACAACGCAATGTTCCGGGAAGCTTTCAACAAGGTGCAGAAAAGCGGTTCCAATCGGGATTTTGGCACCACAAAGGCGGCAAAAATGTATTTCAGCCTTTCGGAACCTTCTCCGGAAAACAGCCGTTTTACAAACGTAAATTCAAATCCGCCTTCCTTTGGATAATAAAAAAGACGCTCTGTTTGCAAAAACAGGGCGTTTTTTGTTGAAAAGATTTTGCCCGAAGAGTATATTATAGCCAAGAGGTGATTTTATGCTTACCCGTGACGAAGTTATAGAAGTCTGCCTGCGGTTCGAGGATTCTTACGAGGATTATCCTTTTCACGACCCTAACTGGACCGTTATGCGCCACAAAAGCAATAATAAAATGTTCGCCGCCATCTGCGAAAGGCTGGGGCATATCTGGATAAACCTTAAAGCAGAGCCCATGACCGGCGATTTTTGGAAAAGCGTTTTTCCGGCGGTGGTGCCGGCTTATCATATGAATAAAGAGCACTGGATAAGCGTTATCCTTGATGGAAGCATGACCGACGAAGAGATAATCCCGCTTATAGAAGACAGTTTTTTGCTTACTATGCCGAAAAAGAATAAAACCCATGCAATAAAAACGGAAAAATCTGCCACTATATAGATGAAGCTGTTTTTGGAGGTGATTTTTATGAAAAAGTTCATCTTGGTTTTCGCGTTACTGTTTTTTTTGTGTTCATGCGGAAGAAGCACAGAATTTATAGAAGGAATACACTATCCTCCTTCGGTAACTGTGGAATACGGTGAAATTTCCATAGAAGCCACCAGCGGAGCTTATTCATGGAATTACAATAGCGAGGACGGGACGAATACCGCGGTTGAAGCCGTCGGAGAGAACCCGTTTATTTATAAAGGTATTTCGTCTTTTTCCGCAGGTGATAAAAATACCGCAAAACTTGTTTTTGGGGAAGGTTTTAACAAATGCTTCATCAGCCGCTGGAAAGTGGAAGAGGATTATCTTGAAAAAGAGTTCCTTGGCTATGATTGGACGGATGAAAACGAGGAGCCGGTGGAACACGAAAATGGAACTTTTGAAATTTCCGGCGACGAAAGCTATATTTATGAAATATGGGCCTGGTATGAAAGTGGAAATGCCTATTATTACTTCCGCACGGATGTACCGGATGAAATCGGAACTGCAATGTACATAAAAGATATTACTTCCACCGGAGCTACGGTTGTTTTTAAACAGTCCGGAGGAAATCCGACCGGAGAACTTATGACCGGAAGGCACTTTAAAATCAAAGATAAAGACGGTAACGAACTAAAAATCATATCCGAATATGCGGAATTTACCGATGAAGCCATTGCTGTTCCGATGGGAGAAATGACCGAAATCGAGACGGATTGGGAATGGCTTTATGGAAAGCTTGAACCCGGAGAATATATAATTTGTAAAGAAGTTGTGGATTTTAGGGGAACGGGAGATTATGACACAAAAGAATATTCCGTAAGATTCAGGATTAAATAAAAGGCGGTGATTTTTATGAAAAAACTTATTGTGATTTTCTTGGCTTTGCTGATGCTTTGTTCCTGCGCAATGACGGAAAAAACGCCAAAAGAACAGGAACAGCCGAAAATTGATATAGGCCGATACGAAAACAGCAGCGGCGTTCCAAACGTGTTTATTTTTGGCGATGTGCCGCTGGAAAAATTCGGATACAGCTTTGACGAGGATAACGGCGACGGTACCCGCACAAACGTGATCGCCTGCGGAATCCACCCGCTGCAATGCGAAACTTTGCTTAACGTGGATATGTGCTTTGGCGAAAAAATAGAGTTTACTTTTGAAAAAGAACCGGTTTCATACAGCCTTGTGCGCTATGCGGTGGAAGAAAACAGAAACTATGAATTTACAGGAAACGAAGTTTCTGTTCCGGTGGAAACGGAAAACAACGCTTTTGCTCCGCAAAAAGGCGAGGAAAATTCCGTATATGTTCTTAACGTAAAATATCCCGATGGGGAATGTGAGTATGCTTTTGAAGTTTTTGCCCATGGTTATGCCTTCGATCGCTTTGTTGTTGCGGATATTATGGAGGACGAAAAACTTCTGCTTGCGGATTCTGACGGAATAATGACTCTTTCTTTCGGCAATATTCCTGTTTTTCTTGATGGTGAACCCGCTGATGCGTCTGTTATAAAAGACGGTATGCAGGCGGATATAAAGCACAGCGGGCTTATTCTTGCAAGCGATCCAGGAATGTTCGGAAATGTGTTCGAAATCCACGTTTACAGCCGCGGAACAAAAAACGACCCCATGGGAACTTATTTTGATATCTGCGGACTTTATTTGGACGTGCTTATGGACCTTTGGCAGGCCGATGCAGGCCTTAACGATGAAGCGGAGATAGTTAACATAGATCTTTCGAATGCCCCTGGAAAGCTTTCTGATGGCCAGAAACAGGCCGTTACCTATATGTTTATGCAGGAAATGAAAAAAGTACAAACAGAAGTAAAGCATGCCGTTAATCTTACAAGAGAAGAACTTGAAAAACAGGGGTATCTTTCTCCATACGGCGAAAACGAAAACGCGCTGTGGTTTGAAAACGGAATTTCTTTAAGCATTACGGAATTTGATTGCGGAGAGGAAGAAAGCGATAAACCAAATGCAGTCTATTCTTTGCCGGTGGTGAATTTTAACGCCACAAAATGGCGCAGTCCGCTTGGGGCATACGTTTTTTATGATTGCAAAGCAGTCTGGCCCCAGAACGGAACATGGAGCGAATATACAATAGGTTCAGAAATGATATCTTAAAAAACTCAAAACGGCAGGAGCAGGCTCCTGCCGTTTTTTTATTGCAAAAATGAAATGTTGGGAAAAGGATATTCGGTATAAATATTCCCAAAACGAATATTTTATTGCTATAACAATAACTATATGCTATATTTTAAGATAAAGGAGGTGTTTTTTATGAAAAACTTTTTCGAAAATCATCGCAGGGCATGCATAATCTGCGGAATATGTTTTTCTGCGGCTGTTTTTGCCGTTTATCTCCTTCTTCTTTTTATGCCGGGATATTGGCATTATGTCGGCGAAGAAAATGTTTTTCTTCGCAAAACGGCCGGAGCTTTTGAAGAAACGGAAGTCTATTCCGGAAAAGATATCTTCGGCAATAAATACGAACTTGCAATGTCAAAAGAAGGCAATACGGCATATATGGCCTTTACCGCCAACGAAGAAGAAAAATATTACGAAATCACTTCTAATAATTCCGAAAACCACAGGCCTGCCGTGCGTATTGTGGAAAACGGAAAAGAAGTTTTTCGCGGAACCGCCCATCTGTTCGGCGATGAATACGCCCTTGCAGATAATAACGGAGAATTTTTTACCCACCCGTTCGAAATTTCTTTTTCCGGAGAAACTGCGAAAGAACCGGAGCTTTTTCCTTCCTGCGGCTGGCTTTATAATGTTTCCGTAAGTGTTAAAACAGATACCTTCGGTGAACCGGTTATGCTTATTTTTATCGTTTTCTGCGCGGCTTTTCTGGCGGTGGATATTTTGTTCCCGGATTTCTTCTGGCATTTAAGAAACTGGGCGGACGTAAAAGGCGGCGAGCCAAGCGAATTTTACCGTTTCTCTCAAAAAATATTACGGATAGGTCTTGCCGTGATTATAATAGGCGCGATGATCATGAGCTTTATAAAAATTTAAAAAAACGCGTTTTTTGCAACATTTTTATCCTTTTGGGTGTCTGTATTATTGAAAGACAAATTAAAAAACCGAAAGGAGATATTTTTATGAAAAAACTGGTTGCATTTTTGATGGTCTGCATTTTTATTTTTGTTTCCAGCTGTGCCGCAAAAGAACCCGCGTCTGAAGTTTTTGAAGAGCCTGAACCGGTTTCGGAATGGGTTTTCGAACCGCAGAGCGAATTCCCGATTTTTTTAAAAGATGTTTTTGAAACGGGAACGGAAGTTTATGACCAGACAGATAAAACGATTGAAAACATAACGATTTTTGGCGATGAAAACGAGTTTTTTGTTACTTTTGAATATATGGCAAGAGAAGGCAAAAACAAAGAATTCAACGACGATTGCTGGCTGAGAATATACGGCACCAAAACCGATGACGGAAAATATCTTCTCGAACGCCGCGGCGGAGGATACCAGGGCGAAATGAATCTTGAAAAAAGCGATATTTCCGTTCCGGATATTCTGGAAGGAAGAGAAGCCGGGTACGATGCCGCTCTTTCGGAACTTATAGAAAACCTTGAACCTATGGAAGTTCTGGATACAAAATACAGTTTTCCGCAGAATATCGGCGAGATTTTTGAAATAGTGACAGGAAAGGATAAAAGCGTGCTTTCAAGAATAGAGGTTTTTGGCGGCGCAAACGAATTTTTTGTCCGGTACGTGTATTCTTCCGAAACAAACGATACGGAATTTTTGCAGATCAGAGTAAGGGCAGATAATAACGGATTATATAACCTTATTGCAAAAGGCAGCGGTCCTATGGATCACGGACTTGAAAAAACGGATATCACTCTTGAAGATATTAAATAACAAATAAAATAATCCCCGAACGCCGTTCGGGGATTTTTTTGTGTTCAGTTATTGCCTTTTGCGGTATCTATGGAAACTGCGTTTTCCAATCCAAGGCGTTTTGCGGCTTCTTCGCGCATTTTGTATTTAAGAATTTTGCCTGCGGCGTTCATGGGGAATCCTTCGACAAATTCTATATATTTCGGCACCTTGTGTCTTGCAAGGCGGCCTTTTATATATTCGGTCATTTCCTCAACGGTCATACTGCCAGGTTCTTTAAGAACGATCTGCGCCATAATTTCTTCGCCGTATTTTTTATCCGGAACGCCGATTACCTGAACGTCTTTTACCTTTTCATGGGTATAGATAAATTCCTCTATCTCTTTGGGATAGATGTTTTCTCCGCCGCGGATAATCATATCTTTAAGACGGCCGGTAATTTTATAGGTGCCGTCGTCATCCTTGCAGGCAAGGTCGCCGGAATGAAGCCAGCCTTCATCATCGATGGTTCCGGCAGTGGCTTCGGGCATTTTGTAATAACCCTTCATAAGGTTATAGCCGCGGGAACAGAATTCGCCGTTAACCCCGTTCGGAACTTCCTCGCCGGTTTCCGGATCGATGATTTTTGTTTCTACGTGCGGAAGATTATATCCAACAGTATAGCAGCGCAGATCAAGCGGGTCTTCCCATGCGGAAGTGGTGCTGCCGGGAGAAGATTCCGTCTGTCCGTAAACGCTGATGATTCCGCGCATATTCATTTCGTCCGGTTGGGCGGCACGCTTCATAAGTTCGGGCGGGCAGCCGGCGCCTGCCATAATGCCGGTGCGCATATAAGAAAAATCGGTGTTTTTATAGTCCGGGTGGTTAAACATAGCAATAAACATTGTGGGAACACCGTGAAAAGCGGTTATGCGTTCCTGGTTTATGCAGGCGAGAGATGCCTTTGCGGAAAAATAGGGCAGAGGACAAAGGGTTGCACCGTGGGTCATGGCTGCGGTCATGGCAAGCACCATGCCAAAGCAGTGGAACATCGGAACCTGCACCATAAGACGGTCCGCGGTGGAAAGTCCCATTCTGTCGCCTATGCATTTGCCGTTGTTGGCAACATTATAATGTGTAAGCATAACGCCTTTGGGAAAACCCGTGGTGCCGCTGGTATATTGCATATTGCATACGTCATCAGGGCGAACAGCGGCGGACATTCTTGCAATTTCTTCTTCGGAAACAGCGTCGGCTCTTTCCATGGCTTCGTCAAATTCAAGACAGCCGGGCATTTTAAAGCCAACGGTTATTACGTTGCGCAAAAAGGGCAGCTTTTTGCAGTGCAGCGGAGCACCGGGTTTTGTGCTTTTTATTTCCGGGCAAAGTTCGTTTATAATTTCCGCATAGTTGGAATCCAGGCAGGAATCTATCATAACAAGGGTGTGGGTATCGGACTGAGAAAGAAGATATTCCGCC
>SVNB01000052.1 GCA_015067125.1 Oscillospiraceae bacterium | reverse complement strand
CCCCGCTTTTACCGCGCAGCTTTTGGTCTGTGCCATGCGCGCGGCTTTTTTGCAGAAACCGGGCGCATATTTTATGCCGGAAATTCCGCCCTGTGATTTTTGTTCTGAAGGTTGGGAAAAAACGCTTTAATCTTTTTAAGCAAAAATTATTTTTCGCCGCGGATGAATTCATCAATGGTGATTCCGAAATAATCGGACATTTCTATAAGCATGGCAATATCCGGTTCGGATTCGCCACGTTCGTATTTGCTTACGGAAGTTTGGGAAATATGTAAAGCATCGGCAAGTTCGCGCTGGGTAAGTTTTTTCTGTTTTCTTAATTTTTTAAGCATGGTAAGCATAGTTTTCACCTCTTAAATATTATATAAAAGTTAAAATAATAAAAACACAGGTAAGTTTTTGAAGCCTTTTTTGCGTATTTTTACAATTTTTTTGTATTTTGAATAAAACTTCTATATTAATAGTAACTTTTTTACCCGAATTTGTTGCAAATTATATTGATATTTTGTTATAATAGCGTTGTACGACACATTGTGAAAGGGGATTAACAACTTTGAAACAGTACAAAGCAAAAGACATCAGAAATATCGCACTGGCAGGTCACGGCGGCGACGGCAAAACCAGCCTTGCAGAAGCACTGCTCTTTATGGCCGGAGCAACCGACAGACTTGGTTCCGTAACCGAAGGAAACACCGTCTGCGACTTCGACCCCGAAGAAACCAAACGTAAAATTTCCGTAAGCTCCGCAGTAGCTCCTTTTGAGTACGACGGCGTTAAAGTAAACCTTATCGATACTCCCGGACTTTTCGACTTTGCCGGCGGCTTCCACGAAGGTGTTCGTGCAGCAGACGCTGTCATCATCACTCTTTCCGCAAAATCCGGCGTTCTTGTTGGTACCGAAAAAGCCTGGAAACTTGCAACCGCACAGAAAAAAGCAAAAGCATTCTATATTTCCAAAATGGATCTTGAAAACGCAGACTTCAACAAAGTTCTCGAAGCTCTTAAAGAAAAATTCGGAACCGCAGTCTGCCCCGCAGTAATTCCGATCGGCGACGTTTACGTTGACCTTATTACCAAAAAAGCATTTACTTTTGATGCAAAAGGCAAGAGCACCAAAGTTGATCTTCCCGATGACCCGATCATCGAAGAACTTGAAGACGCAATCAACGAAGCAATCGCAGAAGCTGATGACGATCTTATGGAAAAATTCTTTGAAGGTGAAGAATTTACCGAAGAAGAACGTTTCCGCGGATTTGAAGAAGGCGTTGCAGCCGGTATCATCGCTCCCGTATATTGCGGCGACTCCGTAACCCTTCGCGGCATCGAAATGCTTCTTCACGAATTTAAAAAAATCTTCCCCTCCGCAGAAGAAGTTGCTTCCGAAGTTGCAGCAGATGCAGACGGCAAAGAAGTTAAACTTACCTGCTCCGATGACGAACCTCTTGCAGCATACGTTTTCAAAACCGTTGCAGACCCGTTCGTAGGCAAACTTTCTTATGTTAAAGTTGTTTCCGGCGTTCTTACTTCCACCTCTGCCGTTACCAACTCCAGAACCGGAAATCCCGAACGTCTTGGCAAACTTGTTATTATGCACGGCAAAACCCAGGAACCCACCGAAGCAGTAGGCGCCGGCGATATCTGCGCCATCACCAAACTTGCAGAAGCACAGACCGGCGATACCCTTTGCGATCCCAAACGTGTAGTTTCCTGCAAAAAAACCGATTTCCCCTATGCATGCCTCAGAATGGCAATGTATCCCAAGGGCAAAACCGATGATTCCAAGATTGCAGGCGCAATCGCAAGAATTATGGAAGAAGATGCAACCGTTGCTTATGAAAACAACGCAGAAACCAAACAGCAGATCCTTGCCGGCCTTGGCGAACAGCATCTTGACGTAATCTGCTCCAAGCTTAAATCCAAATTCGGCGTAGAGCTTGGCCTTGAAAAACCCCGTGTACCTTATCGCGAAACCATTCGTAAAAAGGTCAAAGTTCAGGGTAAACACAAAAAACAGTCCGGCGGTCATGGCCAGTATGGTGACGTTTGGATCGAGTTCGAGCCTACCGAATCCGAAGAAATGGTATTCGAAGAAGCAGTATTCGGCGGTTCTGTTCCGAGAAACTTCTTCCCCGCAGTAGAAAAAGGCCTTCGCGAAGCTTGCAAAGTCGGTATGCTTGCAGGTTACCCGATGGTTGGCGTTCTTGGCAGACTTGTTGATGGTTCCTATCACCCCGTTGACTCCAACGATATGTCCTTCCAGATGGCAGCAAGACTTGCTTATAAAGCAGGTATTCCCCAGGCAGGTCCCGCAATCCTCGAACCTATCGGCTCTCTTAAAGTTGTTGTTCCGGATTCCAACACCGGCGATATCATCGGCGACGTTAACAAACGCCGCGGCCGTGTTCTTGGTATGAACCCTGTTGAAGGCGAAGACGGTTATTCCGAAGTCGAAGCAGAAGTTCCTATGAGCGAAATGCACGACTTTACCACTTCTCTCCGTTCCTCTACCCAGGGCAGAGGTTCCTTCACCTTCGCATTCGACCACTATGAAGAACTTCGTGACGAAACCCTTAAACAGGCTGTAATCGAAGAAGCAAAACAGTGGATGACCGAAGAAAAAGAATAATTTTTCAGAATAACTCCAAAAGCCCCGTCATAATATTGACGGGGCTTTTTTATTTGCCTTTTCTTTTAGGGAAAGGTGCCGCACGGCGTATGCCGCGTTATAATACTTTGCTTTTGGAGATGATTTTTTTGCTTACTGCTTCCGTTAAAACAACAAAAACAAAAATTCTCGGAACAATCTGCGTTATTCTTGCACTGATAATAGGAACGATACTTTTCTTTGCGGGTAAAGGACCGGAAGAGGCCGCAGAATCCATTTCCCGGCGGGTGACGAATAACGAGGAGAGAAGGGAATACCTTGCTTTAAAAGGCGTGGAAACCGCCCCGGAGCCTTCTTCTGTGGAAGAAGTGCTTCTTCCGAAAAACGATGCCGTTTTTAAAGAATATTGTGAAAAACAAAAAGCTGCCGGGTATGATATTTCTTCCTATCTTGGAAAAAAGGCGGTGCGCTATGTTTATCCGGTAAAAGGAACAGAAGAAGTTTACGCAGCGCTTTATGTCTGCGACGAAAAAATAATAGCGGCAGATGTTGCTTCTTATACGGAAGGATGGCAAAAACCGGTTGACGGAAATCAAAATATCGGCTAATATAAAATAAATAAAAAAAGAACGGGGAATAAAATGGATTACAGAAAAATTACCGCCGAAGACGTTCCGGCACTTGCTAAAATATATGCAGAAACTTTTAATTCCGACCCGTGGTATGATAAATGGACCCACGAAACCGCGGAAAAACGCCTTTTGCAGATGGCGCAGAACGGAGGATTTTTTGGTCTGCTTTCTTTTGATGAAAGCGGCATTACCGGCATGATCATGGGAGAATCCGAACAGTATTTTGACGGAGTGATTTTTAATATAAAGGAATTCTGCGTAAAAAACGAACTTCGCGGAAAAGGCATCGGAACAGAACTTCTTGCGGAATTTGAACGCTGCCTTAAAAGTATGGGTATTCGCGAAACGGTGCTTATGACGAATCTGGAAGACGAAGAGTTTTATAAAAAGCGCGGTTTCCACCGCAGCCGCGGCGTAATTTATATGGGAAAAGAACTTTAAACTTATGCATAAAAGAAAAATCCCGTGCCCGATTTTTTTCGGGCACGGGATTTTTGCTTGCTGCGATTTATATTTCATTCTTCATCAATCGGTATCCACTGAATATAGTGAAAAGCCTGTTTGGTGTTATCTATCATATTGCCGCCGATGTATGTTCCGGTCATCTGATAGGTATAAAAATCATCGGAGCCGTCTTTGGTGTAAAAGGGAATATCCTTATTGCCGGTTTTGTGACCCATTTCTTCAGAAACCGTTCCGGCATATTCGTATCCTTCCGGAAGTTCGGTTACAGGCATATCCGGGTTTATATAATGGATTCCGTTATAAAGCATTGCCGGGTGCCCGATGCAGGAACATTCTTGTTTTTCTGCACTTTGGCAGGAACAGAAAAGAACAGTAAAAACAATGAGCAAAGAAAACAGTTTTTTCATATTTTCACCGCCTTTTATTTTTCTTCGGGATTTTCGGGTTCCTTGTCAGAATGGTTTTTATTTGCAAGCTTTTGGGCTTTTTTATACTCTTTTCTGGCTTTTTTTGCGGCTCTGCGTTCCTGAATGTGCGGATTGTTTTTAAACACAAGATTAAGCACAACAAGAATAACCGCAATAATTATCGCCCAGATGATAAAATAGGGGATATTTGCCACGAACCATACAAAAAAGTCCTCTGCTCCAACCCAGATATCATATACGTTATCGCCGAAATCGTTGCCTATGCGCTGCCATACGCTTTCCGGTTCCGGAGAAGTTACGCGTTTTACTTCATATACGTTAAGGTTAACGGTGCTGTAATCCACAAGGTTATCATAGGTGCGCAGCTGGCTTTGGTAACTTTCCAGCTGATAGCGGACTTCGGTAAGGCGCTGCTGCAAAAGAATGATGGTATCTATGTTTTCGGCTTCCGACAGAAGCTCCAAAAGCTGATCGTATTCGGTCTGCAGTGATTTTATTCTTGCTTCGGTATCAACGTAAGAAAGGGTAATATCCTTTGCGTCTTCATAACTGTGGGTTACGTTGCCAAGACCGCCGACGGTGTTTACAAATTCATCAACTTTATCAGAGGGGATTCTGCACACAAAATCCGCGCTGCGGCTGGAAGTATAGTTATAGGAATTTCCGCTTACGCCGGAACTTTCAAGGTATCCGCCCAAAGCAGAAACCTCTTTTTTAACGGCGGCGACAAAATCATCAAATTCAAGGGTTTCCACATCAAGGTTAAAGGTGCGGATAAGTTTTCTGCCCTGCGGGTTAAAGTCTTCCGCAGAGGAAGCACTGCTTTTATCGATTACGGAATCGGTAACAGGCATTGCGCCGGGTTCTTCCACAGATTCCTGTGCCCATTCTTCAACAAATGCGCCGTCATAGTCATAAAAAATATCCTCTTTGAAATTTGAAGAAAGTTCCTTCGAGCTTGCGCTGCATCCGGTAAAGATAAACGCAAATATAAGGGCAAAAGCCAGAATTCTGAATTTTTTCATTTTATCAAACCTCCTTTACCTATATAGTGCAGATTTTTTTCCATTTTGTTGCACAAAATTAAAGTTCCGGATAAATTTTTTCTTCAGGACCGGTATATTCCGTATATGGCGGTACCTCTGCAGGAGTTCGGACTATGGTCATATCCTCTTCCTCCGCAAGTTCCGGTTCAAAAGATTCCGATGCGGCTGCGGATTTTTCTCCGTAATATCTGGACATAAGCTCCATATCGTCTTCCGCGCGCTTCTTTTCGTAATGGAAGAATACGGAATATGCAACAAGAACAGCGATAAACGCAACGCTTGTTATTGCGCCGGCAAGCAGACCGGGAGTGCGGTATTCAAAAACGATTTCGTTTATGCCCTGTTCCGCATAAACCGCCATAAAGCCGATATCCACTTTTTCTATGGCGGTTTCCACGCCGTTTACATAAGCGGTCCAGCCTTTATCATAGGGTACGGAGAAAAACACAAGATTTTCTTCCGGAAGATAAATTTTGGAAGTAAAGCCTTTGTGGTCGCACTCAAAATAATAGGAGGAAGAAGAACGTCTTTCTTTAACCTCTTTGCGGAAGTCTTCATACGGAACGTTTACTTCGGTTTCATAACGGTGTTCAAGAACAGAACCATATCGCAAAGCCTGGGAATCATTAAGAACGATGGAAGAAAGCAAAAGTTCGCAGCGCTGGGTTTCGTGCACATTATAATACTGTTCTTCTGTAATATATTCATCAAAGGTAAAGCCCATGGGAATATAGTTTTCGTTTTCATAAATGTGATATCCGTTTACGGTTTCAAGATATTCAAATCCGTTGCAAAGAACAGATTCCGGCGAAGCCTCGTCTGCATCGGCGTAAAGATATCTTACAGAAAGCAAAGAACGAAGCTCGTAATATTCGTGCCCCGGCTTGCTGGAAACATCACGTGTAACATCAACGGTGGGGTAAAATTCCATTACAGAAGCGGGCACAATGCTGTGGAAGCACCGTATGGAAGGTACGTTCCAGTAAAGTCCCATGTTTTCAAAGCATTCGTAAAAATCAGCTCTTGCAAAGCCGCTGTGTTCCGGAAGCTCCATTTCTTCCGCAAGACCAACGGCATCATCAATAATTTCTTCATGGTCGCCGGCAAAGGTATAGCCAAGGTTTATATACGCAAAACCATAAATTGCGCATATTGCCGCAGTCATAAAGATAAGCAGGTTTTTATAATATTTTTTGCGGTTCAGGAACCAAAGCATTATGGAAAGGAAAAGGCAAACCACCGCAAACCCCGCGCTTAAATAGAACCAGCCGTTATCATAAAGAAGTCCCGGTTTCCAGTTGCCGTCGTTATAGTGAACGGGCGTAAGGGTAAGAATAAGAATAAGCCCGATTATTATGCATACGGAAGGAATGATTCCCTTTTTGTAATCTATGGAATTTTCTTCGTGCTCGGCAGAAGATTCCAGCGTTTTTACCGTTGCAAGAATAAGAACCAGAATAAACATATAGTACCATCTGGCATAAAAAGAATGATTTAAAAGAATAAACAAAGAATTAAGCACCGGAACAAGCGCAAAAACACAGCAGGCAATAATAAGCTTTTTTATCCAGTCGTTTTTAACGCAGCGAACGTAAGCAATGGCCCCGGTCATGCCAAAAAGCGGTATCCATCCTGCCATAGAGGCCCACTGTGCACCCTGCCCGGTAAACATATTCTGTTTTGCCGGCATATCCGGAGGAAAGAAAAAGCTTGCGATAATCGCGGGAACGCGCTGTTCGCTGTAATAAAGCCACATATTCCAGCCGTTGATAAAGTTATCCGCACCGGTTCGTGGGTTATCCAGAATGGCAAGAACAGACGGCAGCACCGCTGCGGCAGAAATTCCAAGCCCGATTACGGATTCTATCGCTACAAAAACAAAACAGCGCAGTTTGTGCGTAATTTCTTTATCTGTTATGCGGATGAAGAAATAAAGAACGGTAAAAACCACTTCTCCGATAAAGAACCAATAGTTGACTATTGCATTGATGGCAACCGCCGCGGCAAAAAAGCCGTGTTTATCCTCGGTTATCAGCATTTCAAGGCCGATAAGAATAAGCGGGAAAAACGCCACCACATCCAGAAAATGATTGAAAAATACGTTATAGATGCAGTATCCGCTGAAAGCATAAAGAAGTCCGCCAACAACCGCAAAGCGTTTATCCTTAACAAATCTTGCAATGTAAAAATATGAGGTAAACGCACAGACGGCAAATTTAAGCACAAAAAGCGGAGCCATAAGATACGGCACTGCGGAAGTTTCGAAAGGCAGCGTAAGCCAGAAAAACGGACTGAAAAGCAGATAGAAAGAATATGAACCGATGAAGTTGGCACCAAGATCTGTGTTCCAGTCCCAGCCAATGGCTCCTTCTCTTACAAGTTCGTGCGCGTGCATATAAAACGCGATCTGCTGGCAGTTGTAATCTCCGTAATATGTAAAAATTCCACCGTTGCGGTAAACCACTGTGCCAACGGTTGCCACTGCGCATATCACCGCAAGAAGAAGCACCCACCAGTGAAGATTTTTGCTTGTTTTCTGAATTCCTTTTATCATATCTAATCCTCTGAAAAAATAGTTTTTAGGTCAAATCAAAAATAAAAATATTTATACTATTATAGTATAAACCTTTTTACATAATTTTTAAAGACCATAAAGCAAAAATAACCCGCACAGGAATCGGAACACACAAAAAGTACTGTTATTTTTCGGCAAAAAGTCGTATAATAACTGTGTATATTCCGCTTGGTGGTGGCCTGAGCGGGTTATTTGAATTTATCGGAACGCGCGTTCCATTTATTAAGTGTATTATTTTTTTAATTTTGTTGCATTGGGAGGAGAAAAAATGCAGGAAAGCAGATTTTATGCCTATATTTCCAGAATGAAACATATTTTTCGCTGGTCGCTTATGAAAAACAGTCAGGAAGAATCCCTTTCTGTTCACACGCTGGATACCGCCGTTATCGCTCATTGCCTTGGACTTTTGCGCAACAGAAGATTCGGCGGAAGCTGTGATGCGCAAAGACTTGTAATGCTTGCTATCTATCACGACTGCAGCGAAATTTTAACAGGCGATATGCCTACGCCCATAAAATATTATAATCCGGAAATAAAAGAGGCTTATAAAAAAGTAGAAGTTATAGCAAACCAAAAACTTCTGGCAATGCTTCCGCCGGATCTTCGGGCGGATTACGAACCTCTTTTTATCCACGAAGGCGAAGATCCCGAACTTTTAAAATTGCTTAAAGCGGCAGATAAAATTTCCGCCCTTATTAAGTGCGTAGAGGAAGAAAATTCCGGAAACCGCGAATTTTCCAAAGCAAAAATCAGCATTTTGCAGTCCATAGAAGAAATGCACCTTCCGGAAGCGGATACCTTTATCCGCGAATTTCTTCCCAGCTACGGCCTTACAATAGATGAACTTAATTAACGCATAATGCCGGAAATTCCGTTGGCTATGCTGCCCACGGCTTTTACGGTTTTGGCGGCGCTGCGGCGCATACGGCGCATATTGCCGCGGCGGCCGTTGTTCATCATATAAACGGCAGTGCCCACTGCTGCGGCTGCTGCCGCACCGGACATAATTGCAGAAACAGTTTTGTTCATTTCAATAAACCTCCTATCGTTTTTTGTAATTGTATTTTTTGCAGAAACAAAAAACAGATACACGGAATTTTTCGGCGCAGAAAAAAAGAAAATTTTTTAAAAAAGAAGGCGAATTAATGGAAAAAAGACCGGCAAGAGTTGCCGCAATACATGATCTTTCCGGATTCGGCAGATGCTCGATATCCGTAATACTTCCGGTGCTTTCCGCAATGGGCGTGCAGGTCTGCCCGGTGCCTACGGCAGTGCTTTCCACCCATACCGGCGGATTTGGCGAAGTGGTTTTCCGCGATCTTACGGATTATATAAAACCCACGCTGGAACATTATAAAAACCTTGATATAGACTTCGAAGCGGTGTATTCCGGATTTTTGGGAAGTGAAGAACAGGTGGATTCCTGCCTGGAATTTTTCAAAAGTTATCCCAAAAGCCTTAAAATAGTCGATCCGGTTATGGGCGATAACGGCAAGGCATATAAAACCTGCACAAAAAGCCTGCAAAACCGCATGAAGGAGCTTGTGGCCGTGGCGGACGTAATAACTCCTAACCTTACGGAAGCTGCCATGCTTTTGGGCGAACCGTACCGCACGGAACCGATGACCGTTACCGAGGCAAGAAGCCTGCTTTTGCGCCTGCACGGCCTTGGCCCAAAGATGATTGTGGTTACCGGTGCGGAACTTGCCACCGGTATGCTTGCTAATATATGCTATGACGGCGAGCACGGGTCCTTCTGGTATTCGCCGTGCGAATATCTTCCGGTGCACTATCCGGGCTGCGGCGATATCTTCGCTTCCGTGCTCATCGGTGCAATGCTTGGCGGTGCAAGCCTGCCAATTGCCATAGGCAAAGCAACGGAATTTATTGAACTTTGCGTAAAAACCACGTTTAGCTATGGCAGCGACCCGCGCCAGGGCGTTATGCTGGAATCTGTGCTCGGAAGCCTTATCCGGGGTGACAGCACGGGCATATACAAAACCCTTTAAGAGGGCAAAACCACCTTTAAAAAGGAGGAAAACAGCTTGGAAAAACCTGTGAAAGTGCTTTTGAGCACCGTGCTCGCATTGGTTGTGGCTTTGAGCACGGGAATCGTGGCGGCGGCGGAAGAGAACTCATCGCCAAAAGAGGTTCCAAATCCGATTTCATACGAATGGCCTTTACTTGATGCGGATTTAAGTCATATTGTTTGCTATGGACAAAGTTTTTCCAACGGAAGCGATGCTCCTGCATATACGGATGAAATTGTTGATGGAGTTTATGTTTACGGAAGCATTACAAAAAGCACGACAGAAAGCACTCTTTTGCCTTTGCAACTTACTTTTGGAACACAGCATCCGATAGCTTCTGCATGCAATGTACTTGGAAAACTTTTTGCAGATAAAAATATTAATACAAAAATCGTTGCGGGCTCTTATGGTGTGGGAGGAAAAACCATCGCACAGCTGATGTCTTCCGAACGTCAGTTACAAATAAAAGAGGAGGAGGGATATGCATACGATATTCTTTCTTCGGGAAAATATGAGGTTTTTCAAAGTTCTGTTTCTGCGATAGCACAGTACGCAAAAGAAACTGGGCAATCTGCAGCTTGCCCGATTATAGTATATTTACAGGGAGAAACCGACCAGAATACGGATGCACAGCTTGGCTATCCGGAAAACCCAATCCGGGCAGGTTATGGAGCAGGCGGCGATAAAGAAAAATACAAGGAATATATGCGCCGCCTTAAAGAAGATATGCAGAACGAGGTTATGAAGGCCTATGGGCAGACGGAAAAACCTTTGTTTATGATATACCAGGTAAGCGGAACTTATGTAAGAACAAAATACAGTTCAATAAATATGGCCCAACTGGAATTTGCGCAGGAAAACGAAGATGTTATTCTTGTGCAAACACCGTATTTTACTTCTCACTATACTAACAGCCATCATCTTACGGTAAACGGATATCGTTGGCTTGGCGAATATATTGCAAAATACGCTTATTCCGCTTTGGTCGAAAGAGAAAAAATGTGGCCTATGCTTCCGGAAAAAATATCTGTTGAAAGCGAAAACCAAATACGAATGGAAGTAAATAAGGCAGAAAACGGGCTTTCTATAGATACATATACTGTAGAAAACGCTACAAACAGTAAAAATCTTTACGGATTTAATCTTTATATTGATAATGAAAGGTTTGTTCCGGAAAAAATAGAGGTTTCCGGAAAAGATATAGTTATTACAATGCCGAACAACTCGCCAAATCTTGTTTTGGCGGAATCTGTTTATGTTCAGTATGGGGGCCAAAGCGCCAATGGAACAGGAAATATCCGTGATAACTGCTCCGAAAAAGGTTTTTATGAATATCTTGATGACAGCAACGATATCGGAACCGGTAATAACCAAGGTGTAAGTCACAGTGCTCGTAAAGCGGACGGAACTTCTCTTATAGGAGAAAAATATCCAATGTATAACTGGCTTGCCTCTTTCTGCTATGATATAAAAAAAGAAGAAATCCACGTTCATGAATATTCCGTAAAAACTATTGCTCCTTCCTGTGACAAAAAGGGATATACCGTATATTATTGTGCTTGCGGTTATAATTATACCAATAATTTTACAGAAGCAACCGGAATACATGAATATTATCCGATAGTAACATCTCCAACTTGCACCGAATGGGGATATACCACGTATATCTGTACCTGTGGAGATATAAAAGAGGTGACAGATTATGTTTCTGCGCTTGGCCATAGAGAGGTTATGGAGCCGAATATTTTGCCTACCGCAGAAATGGAAGGTTTTACAGAAGGTTCTTACTGTGAAGTATGCAGAACTGTTATAAAAGAAAGAAAAACTATTCCTGCCAAAGGATATGGCAAGATTTTAGAAGATGGTGCTTTTAAAGTTTTACTTATAGGCAATACTTTTTCAGAAGATGCGGCAAACTATGGTCAGGGAATAGACGGAAGCCAGCTTTTAACCATTTTAAATAAAATGGTTAAAGATGACGTAAAAGTGACCGTTGGACTTATTCACAGCGGTGCGACTTCTATGGCGTGGCACGCAACTCAGGCAGAAAGAAACGGCAAAACATACAATTTTAGAATAATTGAATCAGAAACCGGCAGATGGAAATCGAATGGGGCAGTTGCTTCTGCAGAAGCATTGCAATGGACGGATTGGGATGCAGTTGTGCTTCAGCCGTTCAGCACAGAAGCGTTTACGGGCAAAGCCAATCCTATTCATCCCGAGCAGGAAGAAGAAATATTTTATCCGTTTGAAAGTTCAACGGCATATATGCTTGACCATGTAAACAAACATGCTCCTACTGCGGAAATATATTGTTTTATGCATTGGCAGAGAACAAAAGTAAATAAAATGAATATAAGTATTGGTTCTCAAGACGGAATTTGTCAAGGGGTTTTTCTGCAAAAGTTACAAATTGTTCAATAATAGCCCTCGCTCCGTAATGGAACGAGGGCCGAACTTAAAATTATCATACAAGTGCCGTGACA
>SVNB01000051.1 GCA_015067125.1 Oscillospiraceae bacterium | reverse complement strand
CCGGTCAAAGCGTTTTTCCGCTTTAAGATAATTCAGAATAAGTTCAAGAGCCTGCCGGCCGTATCCTTTGTTCTGAAAATTTTTGTCTATCATAAACTGCTGCAAATCATATCCGACCGGTTCTTCGTCAAAATCACGTATAAGTGCAGCGCCGATTATTTTTTCTTCGTTCGCTATGCCAAATACTTTTGCATTGCAGTTACGATAAACATATCCTCTTGCAACAATGCCAAGGGGCGTATCGAGAAACGACTTCTGTTCTTCAAAAAGTTCCAGTGCCGCAATTTCTTTCCAGTTATTTTCATCAACCTCTTTAAGATAAACCATTATCTGCTCCTTATGCTTTTATTCTGTTAAGGCGCTCCATAGCAAAAGTCATAAGCACCAAAAGTGCGCCAAGATAAAAAGGCAGTATTCCTGCGGAAATATGATTTGCAAGAATTCCGAAAAGCGGAGGCATAAAGCAGCTTCCGATATATGCACAGGCCATCTGAACACCGATTATGGCCTGGGATTTATCCGCGCCGAAATGCCCCGGCGTTGAATGTATGATACATGGATATACCGGCGCGCAGCCAAGACCCGCAAGCACTATGCCTGCCATAGAAGCTTTTTCTCCCAGCGGAAGAAGCATTGCAAAAACGCCCAGACCGATTATCGTGCTGCCAAGGCGTATCATATTTTTATCGTTAAGTTTATAAGTAATAAAACCGCTTGCGGCCCTGCCCACCGTTATGCCTGTATAAAAAAGCGTTGCAAGGCCTGCCGCCGCTTCTTCCGTAACGCCAAACTGCATAACAAGATAGCTGCTTGCCCAAAGTCCGGCGGTACTTTCCAGCGCGCAATAACAGAAAAACGCTGTCATAATTTCTTTTGCACCGGGAATGGCAAAAATCTCTTTTATGGAAAGCGGCTTTGCTTTTAAAGAGTTTTCTTCCTGCGTTTTCTGCTCCTTCCAAAGCGGAAGAGTTAAAAACAGCACCACGGTAAGAACTATCTGCACCATGGCTACCCAGCGGTATCCAAGGTTCCATTCCCCTTTTGTCATGGCCGCCGCAAGAATATACGGTCCTGCGGAAGCGCCTATTCCCCACATGCAGTGCAGCCAGCTTAAATGGCGGCTTGCATAGTGCACCGCCGCATAGTTATTTATGGAAGCATCCACACCGCCTGCGCCAAGACCGTATGGCACAGCAATTATGCAGAGCATAATAAAAGAATCGCTTACGGAAAAACCGAAAAGCGCCGCAGCCGTTGTGGCAACGCTTATGGCGGTGACTTTTCCCGTGCCGAAGTATTTTGTCATTCTATCCGAAAGAAGGCTGGAAACTATGGTGCCCATACAGATTATCATGGAAATTATTCCCGCATACGAAACCGGAACGCCGAATTCCTGTTGCATGGTGGGCCATGCTCCGCCAAGCAAAGCATCCGGCAGACCAAGGCTTATAAACGAAATATATATTATTACAAGAAGCAGACTGAACAAAAAAACACCTCTTTTGCGGATTTTGTCTTACCGTACCATTCTATCACACCTGTCAACCGTATAAATTTTACTGTTGGTTAATAAATTTGTTTACCATCTTTACCGGCGGTGTATTCAAAACAACCCAAATGCGTGATATCATATAGTCATGGTACCATTAAACTTTTTTCGGAGATGATTATATGAAATCAAATATCGGCGAAAATATAAAATACTATCGCAGACAAAAGAATTTTACCCAGGAACAGCTTGCGGAAGCAATGGGGGTTTCTGTCGGGGCGGTTTCCAAGTGGGAAAGTGCTTCCTCCGTGCCGGAGCTTTCTCTTATTATGGAGCTGGCGGATTTTTTTGAAATTTCTGTTGATGCACTGCTTGGCTATAAAGTCAGGGATAATTCCGCAAAAGAAACTGCGGAAAGAATAGATTCTCTTCAGGATGAAAAAAAGTACGATGAAGCTATTGCGGAAGCGGAAAAGGCCCTTAAAAAATTCCCAAACAACTTTGAAATCGTATATCAAAGTGCCCTTACTTTTTTTATGAAAGGACTTGAAAAATGCGATGATTCATCGCTTGAAAAAGCTCTTGAACTTTATAACACCGCACTTACACTTTGCAACGGACCAAATGAAAAAGGAATAGGACCTTCAAAAATTTACCGTGACATTGCGGAAACATACGATTGCCTCGGAAAACACCGTGAAGCTGTTGAACTTCTTAAAAAATACAATGATAATGGAATGTATGATGATCTTATCGGATATATCGGTTCCACTTTTTACAGTGATGACCCAAAATGTATTGAGTATCTTTCCGATTCACTTGTTAACAGCCTTACATCGCTTTTCCGCACTGCATTTGGATTTGCAAATTATTATCAAAAAAATGACAAAAATTGTCAGAGAGCACTTGATGCTCTCCTCGTCTGTAAAAACATCAACGAAATGTTCCGCATTCCCGGAAAAACCTCCTATCTTGATAAAAGCAATGTCATAATTCTTGTTGCCTGCGCAAATTTTTCTGCGGAACTCGGAGATATCGAAAAAGCAAAAGAATATCTTTTGGAAGCTAAAAATACTGCTGAATATTTTGATGCAAACCCTAATTATTCAGCAGAAAACATTAGATTTTATAAAAAGGAAAAACCCGGCTCCGCTGGTGATAATTTTGGTGAAACGGCAATTGAAGGAATTGAAAATACTATAAAATACAACAACGGTGGTTCCCCTGCTCTTGTTGGAATCTGGCAGGAGATGAAGCAAAATGGATAAAAGCAGTTTGCAAAGGCAATTCACTTTACAGTTCTGGAAGGGCAACAGAATCACGTTTTTTATTGCCATAACGGCATATATTCTTCAGGTTTTTGTAAATCTTATGATATCCTGGCTTTTACAGCAGTTTATAGATGTTTCTTCCGGAATAAACACCGGTTTTACCCTTTTGGAACTTGCGGTACTTTCTTTGGCCATGATATTTATGCTTGTTTTCTGCGCTGTGCTTATTTATTTTACAAAGCCTAAATTTATTTCAAAAGCCATGCGGCAATACAAGGATTTTGCTTTTTCCGAACTTATGAAAAAAGGAATATCCGCTTTTTCAAAAGAAAATACTTCTGTATATATTTCCGCTTTTTCCAACGATGCCGCAAGTATTGAGCAGAATTATCTTTTAAACATTTTTAACCTTGTGATGGACAGTCTTCTTTTCGTCGGTGCATTTGCGATGATGCTGTGGTACAGTCCTTCTCTTACTTTTGCAGCCGTTCTGCTTGCTTTCTTGCCCATAGCCGCTTCTCTTGCCGCAGGAAATAAAATTGCCGAAGCGGAAAAAGAAGTTTCTGTAAAAAACGAAAGCTTTGTTTCCACACTTAAAGACAGCCTTGCCGGATTTTCTGTTATTAAAAGTTTTAAGGCAGAAGCCGCGGCAATAGAACTTTTTGCCAAAACCGACCGCACCGTGGAAGAAACCAAATGCCGCCGCAAAAAGCTTGGAACCGTTCTTCAGATGCTCGGAACAGGCGCCGGACTTATTTCTCAGTTTGGAATTTTTATAGTATGCGCGTATTTTGCTGTAAGCGGAAAAGACGGAATTACTCCAGGCGTTGTTATGATTTTTATGCAGCTTATGGGACTTGTTACGGAACCAATCGGCACTGTTCCGGAAATGCTTGCAAACAGAAAATCCGCAGCCGCGCTTATTGATAAGCTGGCAAACGCAATATATTCAAATATCCGCGACGAAGGAAAAGACGTTCCCGCCGTTTTAAACGACGGAATAGAGTTAAAAAACCTTTCTTTTTCTTATGACGGAAAAGAAAAAATCCTTGAAAACGTTAATTTTAAATTCGAATCCGGCAAAAGCTATGCCATAGTCGGCGCTTCCGGCAGTGGAAAATCCACGCTTTTAAACCTTATTTCCGGCGGAAACAGCGGATATTCCGGAACGATTGCCTATGACGGTACGGAGCTTTGCGATATAAGCAGCACTTCGCTTTACGATATAATCTCTATAATTCAGCAAAAGGTGTTTGTTTTTAACAGCTCCATACGCGATAATATAACCATGTTCCGCGGGTTTGCTGATAACGAGATAGAAAAAGCCGCTTCGCTTTCCGGTCTTTCCGAACTGATAGCCGAAAAAGGTAAAGATTTTTTATGCGGGGAAAACGGAAGCGGCCTTTCCGGCGGAGAATGCCAAAGAATTTCCATAGCAAGAAGCCTTATTCGCAAAACGCCGGTTTTGCTTGTGGATGAGGCCACCGCCGCGCTTGATAAAGAAACTTCATTCAGAATTTTCGGTACGCTTTTATCCCTCGATAAGCTTACAAGAATAATCGTAACACACGATCTTGACGAAAATCTTCTTAAAAAATATGATTGCGTGCTCGTGCTCAAAAACGGAAAAATAATTGAGCACGGACGTTTTGAAGAGCTTATGAAAAAGAAAGAATACTTCTATTCCCTTTTTACCGTTTCGCAATAAAAAAGAACAGGCATTCCCTGCGGTGTGCCTGTTCTTTTTTTACATTATCTGTTTTTATACGCTTCGTTCGCTGTTATTAAAATTATATCATTAAGGTGCTCAATTATAAATCTCTGCGCCGCCTCGCCGTAATAATTCTTGCTGTATTCCCGGTAATATTTGTTTATCTCCCAGAAATTTTCTATTCCGAGACCGATGCCCTTATCGGTGGGCATTCTGTTTTCGGTTTTTGTTTTTTCATCAAAGACGATTCTAAGATAACCTTTTTCAAGAAGATATTTCGTTATCTGTACCGGAAGGATTTTTTCTTTTCCTGCGGCTTTGTTTATTCTTTTGGCCAAAAGTTTTACTCCCACAGGGTCTTTTGTTACTTCTATTTTTGCAAGTTCTTTTGTTTTAAAGCCGCAGTTTTTTATCTTTCTGGCAACGGCCCGCTTTGTGTTTATAATATCCGAAAGCTTTTTGGCAGAAAGCAGTTTTTCCAGACTTGTAAAAGCTTTTGCGTAAACTCCTCCGCATTCGCGGATTATGGGCGCGGCAAGACTTTTCCATTCTTCCACGTCAAAACGGTAATAATTCATTTCTCCGTTTACGGAAGGAAGAGATGTTATTTCTTTTCTTTTTATGCAGCTTATGCTTTTAACTTTGCCGTAAAAGCGTATGCAGCCGTCGTCTTCGCCAAAAGTTCCTTCCGGAAGATAAAGCGCAATATATTTTACCGGAAGCATCTCTTTCGGCACCACGGCCGAAGGTATATGATAAAATTTTTCTTCCAGATTGACTTTTAACTGATTTTTGTTTTTAACGGTACCTATCAAAACCTCGTGTTCCATAAATTTCCCCTGCTAGAATATTCCTTGAGGTTAACATAGCGCTTTTTGGTCTTTTCGTCAAGCACAAAGTATAATATTTCTTATTTTTGGTTAAACGGTAAAATTTTTGTGCATCCGTTTATCTTGTGTTTGAATACAAAGTTTGTGTCTTTATGGTGATTTTTTGATATATTTTTGACGAAATATCCAAAAAACTATTGAAAATTTGTGAATTTAGTATTACAATTCTTTTCATATTAAATATCGCATTTTATGCCATGATTGGGGTGCTTCTTTTATGAAAATTCTTGAAGACAGAATAATCAAAGATGGTGTAGTGCGCGCCGGCAATGTCCTGAAGGTGGATTGTTTTTTGAACCACCAGATGGACATTTCTCTTTTTCAGGAAATGGCAGAGGAATGGAAAAAACGCTTTGCCGATAAAAAAATAAACAAAATCCTGACCATCGAAGCTTCCGGCATCGCCATTGCCTGCATTGCGGCAACCGCTTTTGATAACTGTCCCGTTGTTTTTGCCAAAAAGACAGAAAGTCTTAACGTTGACGGCGCAGTTTATTCTTCAAAAGTAACTTCTTTTACCAAAAAACGCACTTATGATGTTTTTGTAAGCCAAAAATATCTTAACCCGGATGACCATGTTCTTATTATCGACGATTTTCTTGCTGTGGGCAGTGCTCTTAACGGACTTATCGATATTGTAAATCAGTCCGGTGCAACGGTGGAAGGCCTTGGCATTGCCATAGAAAAAGGTTTTCAGGGCGGCGGCGACAGCTTCCGCGCAAAAGGCTATCAGCTGGAATCCCTTGCCATTGTTGAAAAGCTTGATGCCGAAAACAACGTGATCGAATTCCGTAAATAACAGCGGTAAATCTGCACGTATATGTGCATTTTTATAAAAAAGCTTCTTGAAAAGCAAAATTTTAGGAGGAAAACATGAAAAAACTTCTTGCTCTCATTCTTGCACTTGTTATGGTCCTCTCTTTTGCTGCTTGCGGCGAATCCGAAAAACCCGCTAACGAAGGCAACAACGATGTTGAAGGCGAAGCACTTACTGCCGAAAACATCAAAATCGGCTTTATCCACGTAAGCGATCCTTCCGATATGGGATACACTTACAACCACGATCTTGGCACCAAAAAAATGATGGAAAACCTTGGACTTTCCGATGATCAGGTTATCAACAAATACAACATCGGCGAAGACGAAGGCTGCGCAACCGCTATTAACGAACTTATCGAAGCAGGCTGCAACATCATCTTTGCAACCTCTTTTGGTCACGGCGATTATATGACCGAAGCTGCCGCAGAACATCCCGAAATCGAATTCTGCCACGCAACCGGTTCCCAGGCCGCAGATTCCGGACTTTCCAACTATCACAACTACTTCACTTCCATTTATGAAGCACGCTATATTGCAGGCGTTGCAGCAGGCCTTAAACTTAACGAAATGATTGCAAACGGCACCATCACCGAAGACGAAGCTGTTATCGGTTACGTTGCAGCATTCTATTTTGAAGAAGTTATCTCCGGCTTCTCTGCATTCTATCTTGGCGCACGTTCCGTATGCCCTTCCGCAACCATGATCACTCTTAAAGCAGACTCCTGGTCCGACCCCGTTAAAGAAGGTCAGATTGCACAGTCCCTTATCGACCAGGGCGCTGTTCTTATCAGCCAGCATTCCGATAACACTTCTCCTGCAACCACTGCAGAAGCAGCAGGTCTTTTCCACTGCGGATATAACTCCGACATGGCAGAAGCCGCTCCCAAAGCTTCCATCATTTCTGCCCGTGCAGACTGGTCCATCTATCTTACCTATGCAGTAAACTGCGTACTTAACGGCGAAGCAATCGTAACCGATTGGTGCGAAGGTTATGCAGAAGGCGCAAACTTCACCAGCCCGCTTAACACTGCTGTTGCAGCAGAAGGCACTCAGGAAAAACTTGACGAAGTTGCAGCTGGCCTTGTTGACGGTTCTGTTCACGTATTCGCAGGCCCCTGGTCCGGTTACTATGTATGGGATCAGACTCCTTATGAATGCGCAGAAGGCGAATGGGTAGAAGAATCCGAAACCCGTTCCGCTCCTTACTTCGGCTATATCATTGATGGCATCACTCTTCTTGATGCATAATTAATTTTTTAAAGAATGGGGCCGTTTTAACCGGCGGCCCCATTTTTTTGTTTTTTCCGGCGATGAAAAAGCAAAAGAATTTTTTCTTTTGTTTTTTGACTTCCGGAAAATTATATTTTTCAAAAGTCTTTTTATTTTTATTATTTATCACTTTTTGAGGAAGGGTGATTTTTTGGAAACCGCTGCGATACAGCTTAAAAACCTTACCAAAACCTTTGGCAGCGTTGTTGCAAACGATAAGGTAAGCCTTGAAATCCGCCATGGCGAAATTCTTGCGCTTCTTGGTGAAAACGGAAGCGGCAAAACCACGCTTATGAATATGCTTTCCGGCATATATTATCCGGATGGCGGCGAGATTTTTGTCAACGGAAAAGAGGTTATCATCGATTCTCCCAGCGATGCTTTTGACCTTGGCATCGGTATGATACATCAGCACTTTAAGCTTGTTGACGTTCTTACCGCCGCGGAAAACATGGTGCTTGGCCTTAAAGAAAAAGGCAGACTTAATACCAGGGCCATAGGCGAAAAAATGCGTGCCATTTGTGAACAATACGGTTTTAAAATCGATCCGGATAAAAAAATCTATGATATGTCCGTTTCTGAAAAGCAGACTGTGGAAATTGTAAAAATGCTTTACCGCGGCGCGGATATTCTTATTCTTGACGAACCCACCGCAGTGCTCACTCCGCAGGAAACCGAAAAACTTTTCGCCGTTCTTCGCAATATGAGAGCCGACGGCAAAGCCGTTGTTATCATCACCCATAAACTTAACGAGGTTATGGAGCTTTCTGACCGTGTTTCGGTACTGCGCAAAGGCGTTCATGTAGGCGACCTTATCACCGCAGAAACCAACCCGCAGGAACTTACCAACATGATGGTAGGCCATGCCGTAACCCTTAATATCGAAAGAACCAAGTGCGAAAATCCGGTAAAACGCCTTGAAATCCGTAATCTTTCCTGCGTTAATGACGACGGCGTAAGCGTTTTGGATAACATAAACTTTGATGCTTTCGGCGGCGAAGTTCTTGGCGTTGCGGGAATTTCCGGCTGCGGCCAGAAAGAACTGCTTGAAGGCATTGCCGGCCTGCAAAAAGTTTCCGGCAGCATTATATTCTATCCGGCAGATGGTTCCGAACCGCAGAATATAAACGGCAAATCCCCTATGGAAATCATCAAACGGGGCATTTCCCTTTCCTTTGTTCCGGAAGACCGCCTTGGCATGGGCCTTATCGGCAACATGGACCTTGCGGATAATATGATGCTCCGCAGCTACAATAAGGGAAAACTTCCGTTTGTTGACAGAAAATCCCCTGCGGAACTTGCTGAAAAAGTTGTTGACGAACTGGAAGTTGTAACTCCGGGTATCAATGTTCCCGTTCGCAATCTTTCCGGCGGCAACGTACAGAAAATTCTTGTCGGACGCGAAATCGCATCCGAACCCACCGTTCTTATGAGCGCGTACGCCGTTCGCGGACTGGATATCAATACTTCCTACACTATTTATAACCTTATGAACGAGCAGAAAAACCGCGGCGCCGCCGTTATTTATGTTGGCGAAGACCTTGACGTTCTTGTGGAACTTTGCGACAGAATTCTTGTTCTCTGCGGCGGAAAAGTCAGCGGAATTGTTGACGGCCGCAATACCACAAAAGAAGAAGTAGGTCTTCTTATGACAAGCCTTGGCGGAAAGGAGGGCAAATAACAATGACTTATGAAAACGTAAAAAAAGAACCCCTTATCCGCGTTGCAAAACGCCCGGAACTTTCTTCCAAAAAGGCAATTCTTGTAAGGCTTCTTTCTGTTGTTGCAGCTCTTATTCTGGGCGGACTTCTTGTTCTTGCCCTTGGCCACAACCCCATTGCCGTATATGGAGATATCATCAAAGGTTCTCTTCTTACTCCGACCGCTCTTAAATCCACCGTTAAAATTGCCGTTCCGCTTCTTGGTGCGGCTTTGGCTATTGCTCCCGCTTTTAAGATGAAGTTCTGGAACTGCGGTGCAGAAGGCCAGATAACCGTTGGTGCCATTGTTGCAACGTATTTTGCTCTTTTTCACGTTGACGATATGCCGCCCGTTCTTCTTTTTACCACTGCGTTTATCGGTGCGGCTCTTGCCGGAGGACTTTGGGGACTTATTCCCGCCTTCTTTAAGGCAAGATGGGGCACCAACGAAACCCTTTTTACCCTTATGCTCAACTATATCGCCATTGGTTTTGTAAAATATCTGCGCATTGGCCCATGGATGGACAAAGGCCAGATGTTCCCCAAAATTCCGATGTTCGATAAAGCCGCAAGACTTCCGGAAGTTTTCGGCGTACACATCGGCTGGATAATCGTTCTTGCTCTTGTATTTTCCATTTATATTTATATGACCCGTACAAAACACGGTTACGAAATTGCCGTTGTCGGCGAAAGCGTTTCCACCGCAAGATATTCCGGTATGAACGTGGCAAAAGTTATTATGAGAACCATGTTCCTTTCCGGTGCCATCGCAGGCATTGTGGGCTGGATGATGGTTTGCGGCACCAACTATACTTTAAGCGATACCACCGCAAACGGTTACGGTTTTACCGCAATAGTTGTTGCCTGGCTTTCCAAACTTAATCCCTTTACCATGGTAATCATTTCTGCATTCCTTGCAGTTCTGCAAAAAGGTTCCAACACCATTCAGACTAACTTTGGTATTCCGGCATCCGCGTCCGACGTTCTTACCGGACTTATCCTGCTTTGTATGCTCGGAAGCGAATTTTTCATCAACTATCGCTTTGTTTTCCGCAAAAAAACTGTTGGAGGTGACGACTGATGGATACTTTTCTTAACTTTATTGTAGCTTCCGTTCTGGCCGCCACTCCCCTTCTTTTCGGTACCCTCGGAGAGATCCTTACCGAAAAAAGCGGACACCTTAACCTTGGTGTTGAAGGTATGATGTTTATGGGCGGCGTTGCCGGCCTTGCCGGAACCTATTATTATGAAAAAGCGGTGGGCGAACCCAACGCGCTTATCGCCGCTGTAATCGGCGTTGTATGCGCTTTTCTTTGCGCAATGCTTGGCGCGCTTATTTACAGTTTTCTTACCATCACCCTTCGTGCAAACCAGAACGTAACCGGTCTTGCGCTTACTACCTTTGGTACCGGATTCGGTAACTTTTTCGGCGAAATTATGGGCACTGCCGCAGGCGGATACGTTTCTGTCGGAACGGTCATAAAAGCTGTTTTTGATGAAGGCATTCCGGTGCTGCAGGATATTCCGATTATCGGTAAACTGCTTTTCAGTTATAACTTCCTTGTTTATATTGCGGTTGCTATGGCAATAGTTCTTGCGTATTTTCTTAACAAAACCAGAACCGGCCTTAATCTTCGTGCCGTGGGCGAAAGCCCCGCAACCGCGGATGCTGCCGGTATTCCTGTAACGGCATACAAATACCTTGCCACCTGCATCGGCGGCGGAATCTGCGGCCTTGGCGGACTTTATATTGTAATGAACTCCGCAAACGGCACCGGCGGCGTATGGGTACACAACAGCATCAGCGGCTATGGCTGGCTTGCGGTTGCCATTGTTATCTTTGCAACCTGGAGCCCTGTTAAAGCGCTTATCTGTTCCCTTGTAATCGGTTCTCTTTCCGTGCTTCCCTATTACTATCAGATTCCGTTTATCCATTCCGCTATTTACGAAATCTTCCCCTATCTTGCAACGGTTGCTGTTCTTATTATGATCATCTTCCGCAAAAAGAAAAACAATCTTCCTCCGGCAAGCCTTGGTCTTGCGTACTTCCGCGAAGAAAGATAAAAAATTTATGCGCACTCCGTTTTTTGGGAGTGCGCTTTTTTCTTTATAAAATTAATTCTGTTTTAAAAAGTATGCACATTTTTTCATCATTTTTTGTGTTTTTTATTCCTTTTTTGACTTTTTATTCTTAAAAACTCCAATAAATTTGCCCAAAATTGATAATAAACTGTTAACTTGCTTGAATTTATCGGTGTTTTCTTGTATAATATTACATATATTTTTTTGAAAGCGAGGTGCATACTTTTTGTCGATCAAACCTGCCGAAAATGAAAAAGCCGGTTTTGATTCTGCCGCAGAGTATCTGTATCTCCGTATTTACGAGTTTTTCTATATAACGGGAATCCGCTTTATCCGCCAGGTCCGCGGCGGATATCATTTTGCCGCAAGACAGATAAGATATATAAAATCCGAAACAAAAGAATGGTTTCTTTATCACGGAAGAAGAATCTATTCTTCGATAAGAAATCTTTTGGTAGGAAAATACCACGCTTTTCTGTCATACAGCAACAAGGCCGCCGATGCGTTTGACGTTCTGCGAAAAAGCAAAGAAAGTTCCAAAGAACAAAAGCTTGCCGCAATAAAAGACGTTTTTTCCTGCTGGGGCCTTCTTGTATGGAAAATCTTCTGCACCATTTTCAACTATGTTGCGCCGGTGCTTGCGCTTGTTTTTCTTGTTGTTACAATACAATACTTCAGCGCTCTTCAATACGGACTTGCATTTGAATCCAACGGCAAAACCCTTGCCTATATTGCGGATGAAACCGTATATAACAAGGCCGAACAAATAATAAGAAGCAGAACTTCCGCAGAAATTTCGGATATCGAAAAAATCAACCCCAGCTTTGCGGTTGTTCCCGTAAGCAGCCTTGAACTTACCGAACCGGAAGAACTTGCAAACATCATTCTTGGAAGTTCCGGTCAAAGCGTTTACGAAGGCTATGGCCTTTATATTGATGACGAATTTGTAGGTTCCACCGATGAAGCGGATAACCTTCTTGCGCTGCTTGATGAATATCGCGAGCAGTTCCGCGAAGAAGGCGATACGGAATCCAAGCTTCAGTTTAAACAAAAGCTTGCCCTTGTGGACGGCGTT
>SVNB01000050.1 GCA_015067125.1 Oscillospiraceae bacterium | reverse complement strand
TCAAAAAAGGAGCTTTTTTATATGACGGAAGTTAAAACAAAACAAAAAATCCGGCTGCCAAAACAAGTAACGGCCGCGGTGCCGGATCTTTTGAGCATGGCAATATGGGCGGTGGCATCTTTTGCCGCTTCCAAAACCTCTTTATTCGGAAGAATTGCGCCTTTTGGGGCGGCAGCGGCAGCGGCGGCAAGCAAAGGAAACGTTCTTGCGGCGGCCGCGGGTGCTGTTCTGGGTTACATATTTACGGATTTTCCGGAAAACACTTTGCAATATATAGGCGCGGTGCTCGTGGTATTTGGGGCAAGGCTTGTGCTGGAGCGATTTTTAAGTGACGATACCGGCGCGGTGCTCACGGCGGCAGGGGCAACGGCGATATGTTCCTTCGGCTATGCGGCGGCAACGGTTATTTCGGGCTACAACGCGGTATTGGCCTTTGCGGAAACGGTGCTTTGCGCGGGTGCGGCATATTTTTTTCGCCGCACCGGAACGGCGTTTGAGCACGGAAGGCCGGTTATGGCTCTTTCCGGCGGTGACAGAGCCTGCGTTATGATGAGCGCGGCCATCGCGGCGGCTTCTCTTACAGGGATTACGTTCGGAAAAATCTCTGTCGGCGGAATAGCGGCTTCGCTTGTGGTGCTTACAGCGGCAAAATACGGAAGAGAAAGCGGCGGCGCCGTGGCCGGAGTTGCCGCCGGAACGGCGGTTTCTCTTACTGCCGGAAATTTGAGCACGGTGCTTGCGGGATATGCCGCCGGAGGGCTTATCTGCGGCATTTTTTCGGTGTTCGGCAAAGTGGGGTGCGCAGCTTCCTTTACAGCGGTGCGGCTTATAATCTGTCTTCTTTCCGCGGCGGAATATCCGGAATATGCTCCGGTTTACGAATCCGTTATAGCTTCCGCTATGCTGATGCTCATTCCCGAAAAAGCAGGGCGGTTTATTTCTTCCGTAGCTTTGCGGGAAGAAAATTCAGCGGATTCTGCTACGGTAAAGGAACTTGTTCTTTCCAAAATGGGCAGGGCGGCAGACGGACTTTCTGATATTGCGCTGGCAACAAAAAAGGTTGCGGAGGCGGTAAATAAAGAAAACACCGTTGAAATGAGCACGGTGCTCAACTTTGCAGCGGATAAAAACTGCAGAAAATGCCCGAGAAATCCCCTGTGCTGGCAAAATAAATATTCCGAAACAACAAAAGCGTTTTATGCTATGGCAAACGCCGCAAAAACCGCAAAAGAACCGGAATTTGATCCGGAATTTTACGATCGCTGTTCAAAAAACGCCGATATTTTTAATGATATTAAAATTAAATATAAAGAAGCGCTTCTGGCAAATTCGGCAGAAAGAAAAATAAAGAACATAAAAAGCGTCGTAACGGATCAGTTTGACGGAATGGCGCTTTTGCTTCGGGATATTGCGGCAGAAGCCGCCGACGTAAAAAGTGTGGATAAAAAACTTTCTTTTGCGGTAAAAAATATTTTTGAAAGCAGAGGGATCCCTCTTTTTGCCTGCACCTGCTATTATACGGCAGAGGGACTTTTTAATGCGGAGGTTTCCGGTGCAAAGGAGCGGCTTAAAAAGGCGGATATCCGCGCTATAACGGAAGAAATTTCCGATATTTGCGGGTGTGATATGGCAAAACCGGTAAAAAGAGATACAGAAAACGCAAGGCGGCTTATTTTTTGCGAAAAACCTCTTGCGGAGGCAAAATTCGCGAAAGTTTCCATAAACGCAAAGGGAGAAAAATTCTGCGGCGACTGCGCGGAACAGTTTGTGGATCAATATGGCTGTGCCCACATGATTTTAAGCGACGGTATGGGCAGCGGCGAACACGCCGCTCTGGATTCCATGATGACATCCGGACTTGTGGCAAGAATGATACGGGCGGGTTTTCGGTTCGGGCCGGCGATAAAGCTTGTTAATTCCGCCCTTTTGCTTAAATCGGAAGAAGAATCCCTTGCCACAGTAGATGCCTTTTCCATAAATTTATATACCGGAGCGGCAAATTTTTATAAAGCCGGTGCCGAAGCTTCTTTTGTGCTTAAAAACGGAAGAACCTCTAAGGTGGAAAACATATCGCTGCCTGCGGGGATTCTTGGCGGCGCGGAATATGAGCAGAGCGGAATGTACCTTGGGGCGGGGGATATTGTTCTTCTGGTAACGGACGGCGTTACCGCATCCGGAAGCGACTGGATTTCTTCGGAGCTTAAAAGCCTTGCGGAAAAATCTGCCGAAGAAATTGCCGAAGATATTGCAAAAACGGCTTATGAAAGGCGCCGCGACGGACATTCCGATGATATAACCGCAGCGGTGATAAAGCTTGTTGCAGCGGATTAAAGTGCTAAAAAATATTTTCAAAAAAGGGTTGACATTCTTTTAAAAGGGGTATATAATGCACTCATTAAGCCAAATAAAACAAAGACGATGAAGAGAAGAGTAGGCGCAGGAAGCGGCCACAGAGATTTTCCGTTTGCTGAAAGGAAAACGAACTGATCGCGCTGAAGATGGCCTTGGAGTTGCGCACCGAGCCGGTTTTTCGGTAAGGCTGCGACGGGATTCGCCCGTTAAAGCGATGGGGTATGATAGTACCCGACGAGGTTTCTGCGGTGACGCAGAAGCGAAAAAAGGTGGTAACACGAGAGTTTTATGCTCCCGTCCTTTTAGCAGGACGGGAGCTTTTTATATCCCCGAAAAAGGAAAAAGATGTTAGGAGAAGATAAACCTTGATACGTATTGAAAACCTGTCAAAAATATTCAAGACTTCCGAAGAAGTCCACGCGCTTCGCGGGGTAAGCACCCACGTTGAAGCCGGAGATATTTTTGGCGTCATCGGAATGAGCGGCGCAGGAAAATCCACGCTTCTTCGCTGCATTGCACAGCTTGAAAAACCCACAGGCGGCGCAATTTATATCGATGGAAGAAACATAACGGAACTTTCCGGAAAAGAAAATATCGAACTTCGCAAAAAAGTCGGCGTTATCTTTCAGGGATATCACCTTCTTATGCAAAGAACCGTTCGCGATAACATCGGTTTTCCGCTGGAATTAAGCGGTTGGAAAAAAGCCGATATAAACAAAAAAGTCGATGAGCTTCTGGCTCTTGTAGGACTTGAAAACAAAGCCGATGCATATCCAAGCCAGCTTTCCGGCGGACAGATGCAGAGAGTTGCAATAGCAAGGGGCCTTGCAAACAACCCTTCCATTCTTCTTTGCGATGAACCCACTTCCGCGCTGGATTCCCTTACCACAAAAGCTATTCTTAAACTTCTTAAGGATATTAACAGAAAGCTTGGCGTTACCGTATTTATAATCACCCACGAAATCGGCGTTGTAAAATCAATATGCCGCCACGTGGCTGTAATAAACGAAGGCGAACTTGTTGAACAGGGTGCCACAGAAGAAGTGCTTTCCAACCCCAAACACCACGCAACGGAACTTCTTCTTGGTATCTCGAACATCGCCGAAGGAGGTGATGCCGAATGATGGAATTCTTTATGCAGTACAAAGATATGCTTCTTGAAGGTACATACGAAACTTTGCTTATGACCTTTGCATCAACGATCTTTGCGTATATCATAGGTCTTCCGCTTGGCGTTACGATGGTTATAACCGATGCCCACGGCATCAGCCCCAACAAAACCATAAACACCGTTCTTGGAACAGTAATCAATATCGGCCGTTCGATTCCCTTTGTAATTCTTATTGTTGCGGTTATTCCGCTTACAAGATTTATCGTCGGCAAGGCCATAGGCCCGGTGGCAGCAATTGTTCCTCTTACCATTGCGGCGGCACCGTTTGTTGCAAGAATGGTGGAAACCGCGTTGCAGGAAGTTGACCCCGGCGTTGTGGAAGCGGCCAAAACCATGGGCGCAACCAACTGGCAGATTTCCAGCAAGGTGCTTCTTCCCGAAGCAGTGCCTTCCCTCATCAGAGGATTTTCCATCACTACAATAACCCTTATAGGTTATTCGGCAATGGCAGGTGCCTTTGGTGCCGGCGGTCTGGGCGATATCGCCATCCGCTATGGTCACCACCGCTATCAGGCGGACGTTATGTGGGTAACTGTTGTGCTTATAGTCGTAATTGTTCAGGCAATACAGATGTGTTTTGAACTTGCGGCCAAAAAAATTGATAAAAGAAACAAGTAATTAAAAAAAGGAGATAAAACCATGAAAAAACTTACCGCTCTTGTACTCGCACTTATTCTTGTTTTCAGCTTTGCAGCATGCTCTTCCGAATCTGATGAAAAAACCATCAAAGTAGGCGCTTCTCCTGCTCCTCATGCAGAAATCCTTGAAGTTGCAAAAGAAGTTCTTGCAGCAGACGGCTGGACCCTTGAAATCGTTGAATTCACCGACTACGTTCTTCCTAACGAAACCCTCACCGCCGGCGAAATCGACGCAAACTACTTCCAGCACACCCCTTACCTCGATACCTATAACGCAGAACACGGAACCGATATTGTTTCCGCTGCTGTAATCCACTATGAACCTCTTGGCATTTACCCCGGAAAAACCGCTTCTCTTGACGCAATCGCAGACGGCGCAACCATTGCTGTTCCCAACGACGGTTCCAACGAAGCACGCGCTCTTTACCTCCTTCAGGATCTTGGCCTTATCACTGTTGATAACACCAACGGCTTCAACATCACCGTTCTCGATATCGTTGATAACCCCAAAAACCTCGAAATCCTTGAAGCAGAAGCAGCACAGCTTCCCAACATCCTTGCAGACGTTGACTTTGCAGTAATCAACGGCAACTATGCAATCGCCGCAGAAATCGACGGTACCGTTCTTGAAACCGAAGCAAAAGATTCCGAAGCAGCACAGATCTACGGCAACATCATCGCAGTAAGAAACGGCGAAGAAGCAACCGAAAAAACTCTTGCTCTTGTAAAAGCAGTACAGAGCGAAGAAGTTAAAGCATTCATCGAAGAAAGCTACGGCGTTTCCGTTGTTCCGGTGTTCTAATCAGAAAACAGTAAAAAAAGAGCCGCTATAGGCAGAGGCACTTCGTAAGGAAGTGCCTCTGTTTTTTTGTCCGCAGATTTTGCGGGCAGCGGATTTTACACCCAAAATCCGTTCATTTTACTGTAGGGAACGGTCTTGACCGTTCCGTTTAGCTCCCCTTGAGGGGAGCTGTCAGCACAGCTGACTGAAGGGTGTTTTTAGCCTTCCCTTGGGGGAAGGTGGATTTTCGGCCAAAGGCCGAAAAGACGGATGAGGGTTAACAGGCAACCCGGAGGTTAGCCTTCCCAGAGGGGAAGGGGGACCGCCGCTTGCGGCGGTGGAAGAGGGATAACCAAGAACCCGGAGGGTAGCCTTCTTCTGATGAGGGAGGTGTCACCGCAGGTGACGGAGGGAGAGAAATTCTATCCCGTCAAATTCAGCAGGTAATTAATAAAAGAATCTCCCAGTCACACCTTTGTTCTGATGGGCGTGCCAGCCACCTTTAGGCAAGGAAACCAATTACCGTAGGGCGGGGGTGCCCCAAGAGTATTTCCTCGTGCTTTGCACTCAGGGTACCTACTCCCACAGTTTTTTAATGCAACCGTCGCCGCTTGGGGGCGGCATTTGTACTATCCAAAAAAAGAAAAAGGAGCACTTCTTTACGAAGTGCTCCCAAAAGAGCGGCTTTTATTTTTTATCATTTTAATATGGGCAAAATCATCTGCGCCAATATTATTAAAAAATTATTTTTGCAGAGAAAGCAAGCCGGCGCAGTCAGAAAATTTTTCGAATTTCATCTTCGGAAAATCTTTTTTTATTTCATCAAATACAAAATATATTTCCTCGTCGTCCCATTCATTTCCGGCTTGCTTTTTGCATTCTTCCAGTTCAAAACGGGTTAAAAAGGCAACGTCGCCGATATATATGCTTCCGCCGTCATCCAGCAAAGAAAGCAGACTGCCGATAAAAGAAACTTTTTCTTTATCGGTAAGATGGTGCAGAGAATATGTGGCGATTATGGCATCGTATTTGTTTTCTTTAAGCGGATTTACAAGACCTTTGGAAAAATCGCCCTGATAAAGTTTTGCGCCGGGCATTTTGCTTTGTGCTGCGGCAATCATTTTTTCGGAAAAATCCTGGCCGTAAATTTCCGCACCGTTTTCATAAAGCTTTGAAGTAAGAGTGCCCGTTCCAAAGCCGATATCGAGTACGTTTTTGGCAGAAGAACCAAGCACACGGTTAAAAATGGCGTTAAGAATATTTTTGTATCCGGCAAAGGGATATGTTCCGTCTTCATCAGAAAGTCCGACGCTTTTGTCATATCCGTCTGCCCATAAATCAAAACCTTCGCTGCCAAGCATTTATATTCACCTCTTTAAAAAACGGGCACAGCAAAAGCTGCGCCCAGAAAATCAGATTTATTATTTTACTCTGTAAGTTGCGTAATATACGTTTTTGCCGGAAAGGTCTTCGCCAAAATCCACTGCCCAAAAACCGTATCTGGTAAAGAAATCCAAAGAGTTCTGGGGAACTTCCGCAACAACGGCTTTGGGTTTCTGGTCCGCAATGGCACCGTCAAGCAGGGCGGAAGCCACGCCGTTTTTGCGGTAATCGCGGTGAACGCCGATGAAAAGAAGATGCATAACGTCACCGGTGGAAGGATCGGTTACGCAAACGCCCGTTACATTTTCGCCTTCAACGGCCGCATAAATAGAAGAACTTTCGCTGCGGCAAAAATGTTCGATAAGAGAAAGAGTTTCTTCACCCTTGAAAAAAAGCTGTTTTTCGATTTGCTGATATTCCGGAGAATCAGGAAGGATCTTTTTGATTTCGCACATAATCAAAACCACCTTTACGAAAAAATAATACACTTCATTTTATCACAGAATAGGCAAAGTATCAAGTTATATTGACTAAAAATGACAAAAAACGGAAGGAAATTTTCCTTCCGCTTTTGTGTTTTATTTTTTATCCAGATAATGCGCAATTCCTTCAAACGCACCGTAAAGAACGCCGGCAACGGGCCAGATTATCCAGGTCATTTGCCATTTCATGGTGTAAAAACTCCAGCCGAGATAAACCGCGGTCACAATGCACCAATATATTGATGAAATCGGATCAAGTTTCCTTTCAAAAGTTTTCTTTTCAACCGTATAATCGTCCTGCTGCAAAAGTTTTTCTGTCGCAGTCCAGGGAATACCGTTGCGGATAAGGATATACACTCCGGCGGCAACGATCATAAGAGTAAGGCAAAGACCGATTAAAACTTCGCCATCGGCCTTTTCAAAAAAGGCGCCGATGAAAAGCGGAATTGCCGCAAGAACGCAAAGGCAGATTCCGATAACATAATCCCGGATATGTTTATCCCGAAGCTTATTCTGGCGTTCCTTAACCATTCCGGCAACGCCGTAGGCAAGCTCTATGGGTTCTTCTTCAAGGTATTCAAAACGGCCGGTCTTCATTCCGCTGGTGATAAAAAGCGCCACAGCGGGAACAACAAGAAGCACCAGCGCTATAAGCCCGATTCCGCCGGCGCCGTTTTCGGTAATTCCGATTTTTCCGGAAATCTGCATTGCGATAAGGAAGAACATTGTAATGGGCGAAAGTATGCAAAGCGCAACGCCAAGGGCAACCATGGGTGCTGTTTCATCTTTTACCTTAATAAATTCGTTGGCTTCTTCCATAGAAACTTTGCGGAATGCACTTTCGCTTATTTCTTCTTTTGGCGAAGGAACTTCGTCGCCCAGCTCGTCTTTTAAAAGATAATCTGTGGAAACACCGAAAATTTCGCTTAAAAGAAGTATCTTATCAAGATCGGGAATAGAAAGAGCACCTTCCCATTTGGAAACGCTTTGGCGGGAAACTCCCATTTTTTCCGCAAGTTCCTCCTGAGAAAAACCGGCTTTTTTACGCAGTTCGATTATTTTATCTGCAAGAATCATGTTTTCACCTCGTTTATAAAAATTGGAAGAGCTTTTCTTCCCTTCGATGAAATCATACACTTTTTTGCGGTGGCAAGCCATAAACCGCACCGGTCAATTTGTCAACCGCCGGTTGCAACCGCGGGTTGCAAAGTAAAAAAAGCCGGAAAAGCAGTTTTTTTGCTTTTCCGGCTTTTAAAAGTTCATCAGAATTTAAAATCAGAATACGATTTTTTCTTCGATGTAGGAAACAAGTTCGCTGATGGGCATTCTTACCTGCTCCATGGTATCACGGTCACGAACGGTTACGCAGCCGTCGGTTTCGGATTCAAAGTCGTAGGTGATGCAGAAAGGAGTGCCGATTTCGTCTTCGCGGCGGTAACGTTTGCCGATGGAACCGGATTCATCATAATCGACCATAAAGTGTTTTGCAAGCTCATCGTGGATTTTAAGAGCGCCTTCGCTGAGTTTTTTGGAAAGAGGAAGAACAGCAGCTTTAAAAGGAGCAAGAGCCGGATGGAGATGAAGAACGGTACGAACGTCTTTATCGCCAACGGGTTCTTCGTCATAAGCATCGCAAAGGAAGGCAAGAGCAACGCGGTCTGCGCCAAGAGAAGGTTCTACTACATAGGGAACGTATCTTTCGTTGGTTTCGGGATCGAAATAGTCAAGGGTCTGTCCGCAGAATTTGCTGTGCTGAGAAAGGTCGTAATCGGTTCTGTCCGCAACGCCCCAAAGTTCGCCCCAGCCAAAGGGGAAGAGGAACTCGAAGTCGGTGGTGCCTACGGAATAGAAAGAAAGCTCTTCGGGGCTGTGGTCGCGGCGGCGAAGGTTTTCTTTGGTCATGCCAAGGCGAAGAAGGAAGTTTTCGCAGTAATCTTTCCAGTATGCGAACCAATCAAGGTCGGTGCCCGGTTTGCAGAAAAATTCAAGCTCCATCTGTTCAAATTCGCGGGTACGGAAGGTGAAGTTGCCGGGAGTGATTTCGTTACGGAAGGATTTACCAACCTGGCAAACGCCGAAGGGGATTTTTTTGCGGGTGGTTCTTTGTACGTTTTCAAAGTTTACAAAAATGCCCTGTGCGGTTTCCGGACGAAGATAGATCTGGCTTTTTGCGTCTTCGGTTACGCCCTGGAAGGTTTTGAACATAAGGTTGAAGGAACGGATATCGGTAAAATCATGTGCGCCGCAGTTGGGGCAAACAACGTTCTTTTCATCAACAAATGCACGCATTTTATCAAATTCCCAGCCTTCGGGAGAAATTCCGGTCTGGTCTTCGATAAGTTTATCTGCTCTGTGGCGGGTTTTGCAGGCTTTGCAGTCCATAAGAGGATCGGAAAAACCGCCTACGTGGCCGGAAGCCACCCATACCTGGGGATTCATAAGAATGGCGGCATCAAGACCTACGTTATAGGGGTTTTCCTGAACAAAGGCTTTCCACCATGCGCGTTTTACGTTGTTTTTAAATTCCACACCAAGAGGGCCATAGTCCCAGGTGTTGGAAAGACCGCCGTAAATTTCGGAACCTGCGTAAACAAATCCACGGCCTTTGCAAAGTGCGACGATTTTTTCCATAGTTTTTTCTGTTGCCAGCATATTTTAACACTCCTCAAAAAAGTATTATTAAACAAATTTTGCCTTATTATATAAATATATTACTTTAAAACAGCAAAGTCAAGAGAAAACAAATTTTAATATACCCGCAAACCAAAATTTACCGCCTTTTTCTTGACAACGCCCTGTTTAAAGTATAATATTATATATTAGAAAATTATAGGCATAAAGCCTCCCATACTGAAATTATAAAGAAGGGCGGGGGCTTGCTCCCGCCGTGTTTTCATAAATCTTTTTAAAAGATGAGGGAATAAAAAATGATTAAAAGCATGACCGGTTACGGTGCCGCGGAAGAGATTCTTAACGGAAGAAACATCCGTGTGGAAATAAAATCTGTTAATCACCGCTATTTTGAATATTCCGCAAGGGTGCCCCGTTCCTGCGGATTTCTTGAAGAAAAATTAAAACGTCTTCTTTCCGGCGTAATCAGCCGCGGCAAGGTGGACGTGGGCGTTATGATCCAGACGGTGGAAGGCACCAACGAGGAAATAACCATTAATAAAGAAGTGGTAAAAAGCTACGTTGATGCGCTGCGCAGCGTAAAAGACGAATTTGACCTTAAAGACGATCTTTCTCTTTCCGTTGTGGCAAAATTTCCGGACGTTTTTACCGTGGTAAAAGCCCAGACCGATGAAGACGCTCTTTGGGCGGACGTGGAATCCGTTGCCAAAAAAGCCGCCGCAGCATTTGTGGAAATGCGCGAAACCGAAGGCGAAAAAATGAAGGCGGACGTTCTTAACCGTGCCGCGTATATCGAAGAAAAAGTAGGAATCATTGAAAAACGCAGCCCGGAAACCGTTAAGGAATACCGCGAACGCCTTTATAATAAAATGCTTGAAGTTCTTGAAGGCAAACAGATAGACGAAGCAAGAATTGTGCAGGAAGCCGCCATTTACAGCGATAAAGTTGCGGTTGATGAAGAAACCGTGCGCCTTCGCAGCCATATTGCCCAGCTTAGAGAAATTGTGGAACTTAGCGAACCCGTTGGCAGAAAACTTGATTTTCTTATTCAGGAAGTCAACAGAGAAATCAATACTACCGGCAGCAAATGTTCCGATGTGGAAATTGCCCAGATTGTTGTGGACGTTAAATCCGAAATTGAAAAAATCCGCGAACAGATTCAGAATATTGAATAAAACGGAGGCCTTTGCATGAAGCTTGTAAATATCGGTTTCGGCAACCTTATCAATCCAAACAGAGTTATTGCGATGGTTTCTCCGGAATCCGCGCCGATTAAAAGAATTATTACAGAAGCGCGCGAAAAAGGAACCCTTGTGGATGCTTCTTTTGGAAGAAAAACAAAAACCGTTCTTGTAATGGATTCCGGCCACGTTATACTTTCGGGTATCCAGCCGGAAACCGTTGGAGCAAGAATGACTTCGGAGGGCGAAGATGAGTAGAAGAGGAGTTTTGCTTGTAATTTCCGGTCCTTCCGGAGTGGGAAAAGGCACCACTATAAAACGCCTTTTCGAAATCGAGGATAACCTTTATTTTTCCGTTTCTGCCACAACGCGCAAACCGCGCGAAGGCGAAATCGACGGAGTCCACTACAGTTTTAAAACAAAAGAACAGTTCGAGCACGATATAGAAACCGGAGAAATGCTCGAACACGCCGTATTCAGCGGCAATTATTACGGAACGCCGAAAAGCGCCGTGGAAGAAAAACTTTTAAACGGCAAGGATGTTATTCTTGATATAGAAATCCAGGGCGCAAAAAACGTAAAACGTATGCTGCCGGAAGCCGTTCTTGTTTATATTCTTCCGCCAAGTATAGAAGAACTTAAAAAGCGCCTTATCGGAAGAAACACCGAAGATGAAGAAAGCCTTGCAAAGCGTCTTCATACCGCATATTCCGAACTTCACGAAGCTCCGGATATGTATGATTATTTTATTGTGAATGACACGGTGGAAAACGCCGCCGTGAAAATAAAAGATATTATAGAGGGCGAACGCTGCAGCAAAGCTGCCATGCAGGAAGTCCTTAAACAAATTTTAGAGGAGGCAGAAAACCTTGCTTAACCCGAACGATACCTACAATCTTAACCAGCTTAACAGCCCCTATGCCAACGTTGTTGCCATTGCAAAACGCGCACGCAAAATCAGCGAAGACGCAGAAGCAAACCACGAAATCATTTCCGAAAAACCGCTTAAAATTGCCATTGCGGAATTTATTGACGATAAATACCGCGTAAACAAGGTAAATGTGGAGGAAGACTGATATGCCCGAAAAGAAGAATCTTCTTCTCGGAATTTCCGGCGGCATCGCGGCATATAAAGCCTGCGAGGTCGCTTCATATTTTACCAAAAAAGGCGTTAACGTAAACGTGGTGATGACGGAGCACGCGGCGGAATTTGTTGCGCCGCTTACTTTTGAAGCGCTTACCAAAAATCACGTTTACACCTCTCTTTTTGACGGAAAAGGCCCCGACCCCGTTGCCCACGTTAACCTTGGAAGAACTGCCGATGCGGTGCTTATAGCTCCGGCAACGGCAAACGTAATTGCAAAGCTTGCAAACGGCATTGCGGATGATATGCTTACTTCCACGGTGCTTGCGGCTTCGTGCAAAAAGATAATTGCTCCGGCAATGTTTACAGGAATGCTTGAAAACCCGGCAACACAGCGTAATCTTGCTCAGCTTAAAGCGGACGGTTGGGAAATAATCGAATCCGAAAGCGGAAGACTTGCCTGCGGCGCCGTTGGCAGCGGCAGACTTGCGGAGCCGGCAGAACTTATTTGCGCGGCAGAAGAAGCCCTTTTTGCCGATGAGCAGCTTTTGGGCAGGCGCGTGCTCGTAACAGCGGGCGCCACAAGAGAAAGCCTTGACCCGGTAAGATTTATTACCAACCGTTCCAGCGGAAAAATGGGTTATGCCCTTGCGAAAATGGCAAAAACCATGGGCGCACAGGTCACTCTTATCAGCGGAAAAACAGAAATTCGCCCGCCTTATGGCGTGAGCACCGTTTTTGCGGAATCCGCGGAGGATATGTATAACGCAGTAACAGAAAGAGCCGCCTGCGCGGATATTATCATCATGGCGGCGGCAGTT
>SVNB01000049.1 GCA_015067125.1 Oscillospiraceae bacterium | reverse complement strand
ACTGTTCCTGTGTAAGGCTTTTCTCTTTTCTTTTTTGTGCTATAAACTTTCCCGTTGCTTGTTGATTCATTTTCTCTACCTCCGTTTGTTGTTTGTAGAAAAAGCATACCTCTTTTCTATGAAAAACGACATCCCCTATTTGGAGAATCTAAGTGGAATTACTAATTATTCCTGCAAATTCAAGTTTGTCTAATTGTTTTGTCCATTTTATCACATTGCTGTAAGTTGTACAAGAACAGTCCCGGCAGGTAATCCTACCGGGACTGAAACTGTTTTATGGCCACCCGCCATTTGGCAGGGTGTTTTTTTATATCTATACTATAATAAATAAAATGTGAAAAACTAAAACTGTAAAAATCCTATTTTAATCTTTACATCTGTTCTTTATTATAGTAAAATAATATAGAATAGGGAGAGGAATAAGCTTCTTCCGGCTATGACGATTGGAGCGATTTGACATGGGACTTAAATATAAAAGGGTGCTTATAAAAATCAGCGGAGAAGCCCTTGCAGGCCCCAAAGGCGTTGGCCTTGATTTCAGTATTATCACCCCCATTTGCGAAAGTATTAAAAAATGCGTGGAACTTGGCGCACAGGTTGCCGTTGTTGTTGGCGGCGGAAACTTCTGGCGCGGACGTTCCAGCGGAAATATGGACAGAACCAGAGCCGACCACATGGGAATGCTTGCAACCATTATCAACGCCATTGCTGTGGGCGATACCCTTGAACAGATGGGCGTAAACGCAAGGGTTCAAACGGCTATTTCCATGCCGGAAATTGCGGAGCTTTTTATCAAAGGCAGAGCTATAAGACATCTTGATAAAGGCCGTGTTGTGATTTTTGGCGGCGGCATCGGCAGACCTTGTTTTTCCACAGATACTGCCAGCGCTTTAAGAGCGGTGGAAATAAATGCGGATATCTTCTTTAAGGCCACCATGGTGGACGGCGTTTATGATAAAGATCCGCACAAATTTGATGATGCAAAACGCTATGATACCCTTACTTTTAAAGAAGTGCTTGATAAGGAGCTTGCCGTTATGGATGCGACTTCCGCAGCGCTTTGCCGTGATAACAATATGCCCGTTCTTGTTTTCAGCCTTGATGATCCCGATAATATAGTAAGGGCTGTTCAGGGCGAAAATATAGGCACCGTTGTTACCGGCTGATATTTTTGATTTTGTTAATTTTGCCGTAAAGGGAAAAGGGTGAATTTCCTTTTAAAAAACGGCTTTATAAATACATTTTTCACCTAAAAAGGAGGACATTATGAGAGAACAGCTTATTCCCTATAATGAAAAAATGGAGAAAACCATCTCTGTGCTTGCAAGCGACTACGCTTCCATCCGTGCAGGACGCGCAAACCCCGGCGTTCTTGACAGAGTAAGCGTTGAATATTATGGCGCCATGACCCCTATCAACCAGGTCGCAGCGGTTTCTGTTTCCGAAGCAAGAATTCTTGTTATCCAGCCCTGGGACAGAAGCTGCCTTAAATCCATAGAAAAAGCAATCAATGCTTCCGATATAGGCATTCCGCCCCAGAACGACGGCGTTTGCATTCGTCTTGTTTTCCCGCCTCTTACCGAAGAGCGCCGTAAAGATCTTTGCAAAACTGTTTCCAAACACGCAGAAGAAGCAAAGGTAAACGTTCGCAACCACAGACGCGACGCAAATGATTTCTGCAAAAAGCAGCTTAAAGATAAACTCATCACCGAAGATGACCTTAAAGATCTTGAAAAAGATATTCAGAAGCTTACCGATGATTTTGTCGCAAAAATTGATAAAATGGCTGCGGAAAAAGAAAAAGAGATTATGGAAATCTGATTATCTGATTTTTACGGAGGTGCCGATATGACCGATAAAATTATTTTGCCGGAGCATATCGGCATTATCATGGACGGAAACGGCCGCTGGGCAAAAAAACGCGGCCTTCCGCGTAATATGGGCCATAAAAAAGGTGCCGAGGTTTTTGTGGATATTTCCAAATACTGCAAAGAGCTTGGCATAAAATGGCTTACTGTCTATGCCTTTTCCACGGAAAACTGGAAAAGACCCAAAGAAGAAGTGGATGGGGTTATGAACCTTATGCGCGACTATCTTAAAAACATGAAAAAAGCTGCCAACGAACAGGTCGCAGTACGCTTTATAGGCGATAAAACGCCTTTTGATGCGGATTTGCGCGCCATGATGGAAGAAGCGGAAAACGCCGACGTGGGCGAAGTTATAACCACCGTGCAGATTGCGCTTAATTACGGCGGCAGGGATGAAATTGTTCACGCGGTAAAAGAAATTGCAAAAGATATTGCAGAAGGCAGATTATCTGCCGAAGATATTACCGAAGATACGGTTTCCGCAAGGCTTTATTCCGGCACGCCGGAAGCGGATCTGATAATCCGTCCAAGCGGGGAAGAACGGCTTTCTAACTTTCTTTTGTGGGAAAGCGCATATTCCGAATTTGTTTTTATGAATGTTCTTTGGCCGGATTTTACAAGAGCGGATCTTGATGCGGCTATAGAGGAATATTCTAAAAGAAATCGCCGGTTTGGCGGCGTCTGATGATATAAGAGGTGAAATTTTTGAAAACAAGGATAATTTCTGCGGTTGTTGCGCTTGTTATTCTGGCCGCAGTGCTGTTATTGTTTGAAACTCCTGTGCTTGACGTTGCAATAGCGCTTGTTTCTGTTATTGCGGTTTATGAAGTTATAAATGCCGTAGGCCTTGCAAAAAACAGAGGATTTTTGGCTGTATGCGCAGTTTTTGCCGCGTTTTTTTCCAGCACGTATTATCAGACTTTTTCTTCCATAGCAAGTTTTGTGGATTATGTTTTTGCCGGAATTATTCTTTTGTTTGTGCTTGCGGATAAAGATAACATAAAATTTAACGATGCTGCAGCGGCATTTTTTGCGGTTATAATAATTCCAAAAATCTTTTCCATGATTCTTCTTTTCCGCAATTACGGAAGCACCATTGCGTATTTTCTTGTTATGTTAAGCCTTGCCGTTGCATGGTTTAACGATACCTGCGCCTACTTCAGCGGATACTTTTTTGGAAAACGCAAGCTTTGCCCGGAAATCAGTCCCAAAAAGACTGTGGAAGGCGCTATAGGCGGAGTTTTTGGCGACGTGATACTTTGCTGTGCGTTTGCGCTTATTTTCGGTATGGTTACAGGTTACAGCGTAAACTGGGTTAACCTTGTGATTTTTCTCCCAGTAGGCGCGGTTGCGGCAATTTTGGGCGATCTTTGTTTTTCTGCAATAAAGCGCCAGCTTAACATTAAAGATTACGGCAATATTATGCCCGGCCACGGCGGCGTTCTGGACCGTTTTGATTCCTGGCTTTTTGTAGTGCCGCTTCTTTATATGTGGAATATTTACTTTCCGTTCATTTAAAATACAAAAATTAAGGATATTATTTTATTGCCGCTTTGTTGCGGCAATAATTTTATAGATTTAAAAGGAGGCTTTTTTATGAAGCGCCTTTCTATACTGGGTTCAACCGGTTCCATAGGAACCCAGGCCCTTGACGTTTGCAGAAGGCTTGGCTATAAAGTTGTGGCGCTTGCCGCAGGCAGCAACGTTGAACTTATGGAAAAACAGGCAAAAGAGTTTATGCCAAAGCTTGTGGCAATGTATGATGAAGAAGCCGCAAAGCGCTTGAGCATCGCACTTTTTGGCACGGGAATAACCGTGCTCGGCGGAAAAGAAGCAGTGCTCGAAGCAGCTTCTGCCGATTGCGATATCGTGCTCAATGCCGTTACCGGTATTGCCGGCCTTAAACCAACCATTGCCGCAATAGAAGCCGGAAACGATATTGCCCTTGCAAACAAAGAAACCCTTGTGGCCGGCGGAAAAAGGGTTATGGATTATGCAAAGGAACACGGAGTAAAAATAATTCCGGTAGATAGCGAACATTCCGCGATTTTTCAGTGTTTGCAGGCAAAAGGGGATTACAGCCGCATAAAAAGGCTGATTTTAACCGCTTCCGGCGGACCGTTTTTTGGAAGAACGGCGGAAGAACTTGAAAAAGTCACACCTGCGGATGCTCTTAATCACCCAACCTGGAATATGGGCAGAAAAGTGACCATAGATTCCGCCACAATGGCAAACAAAGGACTTGAAATTATAGAAGCCGCACATCTTTTTGGGGTTTCGCAGAATAATATTGATGTGGTTATACACAGAGAAAGCATTGTGCATTCTCTTGTGGAATTTACCGATAATTCGGTTCTGGCGCAGCTTGGCGTTCCGGATATGAGAACGCCAATCCAGTATGCGCTTACCAATCCGGAAAGATGCGAAAGCGCTGTGGAAAGTCTTGATCTTGCGAAAATCTGCACCCTGCACTTTTATGCACAGGATAACGCAGCTTTTCCTTCCACCAATATTGCCAGATATGCCCTTTCCATAGGCAAAACGGCAACGGCCGCATTCAACGCGGCGGATGAAATTGCCGTTGCGGCTTTTCTTGAAGGAAAAATCGGTTTTACCGATATTCCCAGAATTGTTGAAAAAACTGTCGAAATGCCTCTTCCGGCTGGCGACAATTTTGAAGATGTTTTTGAAACAGACACAGAGGCAAGAAAATTTGCCTTTGCACTTATTTAATAAGGAGATATTACCTTGAGCGTTGTAATAGCTGTTTTGCTTTTTGGTTTTATGATTTTCTTTCACGAACTGGGTCATTTTGCAACCGCAAAATGGGCAGGAGTTAAAGTAAACGAATTTTCCATCGGTATGGGTCCGCAGATTTTTTCCAAAACTGTGGGAGAAACCGCGTATTCTCTGCGCCTTTTGCCCATCGGCGGCTTTGTTGCCATGGAAGGCGAGGACGAAGAAAGCGATGACGACCGCCGCTTTATGGCCTGCCCGGTCTGGAAAAGAATAATCATCACCTCCGCCGGCGCGATTATGAACCTTATTCTTGGCTTTGCGGTGGTTCTGGTGCTTACCTGCGGTCAGCCGCTTTTGGGAACCACCACCGTTGCTTCTTTTTCCGAAGGGGCTTCTTCCGCAAATTACCTTATGGCGGGAGATACCATTCTTGCGGTAAACGAAGAAAAAGCCGGCTGTGATTATGATATAGTGTATTCCCTTGTTCGTGATACCGACGGCGTTGTGAGCATGGACGTTTTGCGAAACGGAGAAGAACTTCATCTTGAAGAAGTGATTTTTGATACTCGCGAAGTTAATGGAATGCAGTCCATTGTGCTGGATTTCAGCATTCTTGGCGAAGAACCCACTTTTGGTGGAAGAATTTCTTATTCTTTCCGCTGGACCTGGTCTTTGGTAAAGCTTGTGTGGCGTTCGCTTGGGGATATTATAGGCGGAGAATTCGGCATAAGCCAGCTTTCCGGTCCTATCGGAGTTACAGATACCATTTCCGATGCGGTTGCAAGCACAAACTATAAAGGAATTCTGCTTGTTCTTGCGGTGGTTACTGTAAACCTTGGAGTATTCAACCTTTTGCCGCTGCCGGCCCTTGACGGCGGAAGAATATTCTTTATGCTTATTGAACTTGTTCGCGGAAAACCCATTAACCAAAAAGTGGAAGGAATGATCCATACCGTGGGTATGGGGCTTTTGTTCCTGCTTATGATAATAGTGGCCTATAACGATATAGCAAGACTTATTACGGGAGGCTGATCTTTTGGCAAAGGAAGTTAAAATCGGAAAAATCGCCATTGGCGGAAGCAACCCCATTGCCATACAGTCCATGATAAGCGTTCCCTCTACGGATATAGAGGGAAGCGTTAAACAGGCTTTGGAGCTTGAAAAAGCCGGCTGCGAAATTATCCGCGCGGCTGTTCCGGATATGTCGGCGGTGGAGCTTATTCCTGCCATAAAGGAACAGATTTCCATTCCGCTGGTGGCGGATATTCATTTTGATTATCGCCTTGCCCTTGCGGCGGTGGAAAACGGTGTTGACAAAATCCGTATAAATCCGGGTAATATAGGTTCCGAAGAACGCACAAAACAGGTTGTGGAAGCCTGCGGAAACGCCGGAGTTGCCATAAGAGTAGGCGTAAACGGCGGAAGCCTTGATAAGCGTCTGCTTGAAAAATACGGCGCGCCCACGGCAGAAGCCCTTGCGGAAAGCGCGATGGATCACGTTGCGATTCTTGAAAAATACGGTTTTACCGATACAGTAATATCCATAAAATCCAGTAACGTAAAAACCATGATAGATGCCTGCCGACTTGTGGCGGAAAGATGCGATTATCCTTTGCACCTTGGCGTTACGGAAGCCGGAACCGAGCACATGGGCGTTATAAAAAACGCCATAGGCATCGGCGGCCTTCTTGTGGACGGAATAGGTTCCACCATACGCGTTACCCTTACTGCCGACCCGGTAAGGGAAATTTATGCAGCACAGGATATTCTTAAAGCGGCAGGAGTGCGTGACTTCGGCGTAAACATCGTTTCCTGCCCGACCTGCGGCAGAACAAGAATTGACCTTATAAAACTTGCAAACGAAGTTGAAGAGGCTCTGCGCGGCTGTAACAAGCCGATTACCGTTGCGGTTATGGGCTGCGCGGTAAACGGCCCCGGCGAAGCCAGAGAAGCGGATATCGGTGTTGCCGGCGGAGATAAATGCGGCCTTATATTTAAAAAAGGCGAAATATTAAGAAAAGTTCCGGAAGAAGAGATTCTTCCGGCGCTGCTTGATGAAATCGGACGGATGTAAAAATGGGAAAAACAGTTTCGGAAGTTTTTGGAATGGATTTTTTGGAAGAGATATCCTCTGCGGAAATAATCGGTATGAATATCGATATGGAAAGCAGGGAAGTAACCGCAAAAATCGCTCCGAAAAAGACGATACATAAAAAGGCACTTTATGCCGCACAAAAGGAACTTTGCGAAAAACTGGGCGTTAAAAACGTCCGGTTTATTCCTGTTTATGCGCCTTCTATGCTTTCTGCGGATTATTTTGAGGATATTGCGTTTGAAGCGAATATGCGCGGTGTTCCAATAAACGGTTTTTTCAGCGATAGCAAAGTTACTTTTAAAAACGAAACTTTTAAAATAGAGCTTGCTCACGGCGGTGCGGAAATTCTTCTTAATAACCGCTGTGACGTTGTTATGCGCAATATTGTGCGCGAAGAATTCGGCGTGGAAATAAATACGGAATTCTGCGGGATTACGGAAATAGAAGAGATAAGCGAACGCAAAACCGCTTCTGTTTCCTATTCCGAAGCAAAGGCAAAAAACGGCAGTGCCGCAGCACCCAGGCCAAAAGCCGCAAGACCCGTTCCATTCGGCAACGGTGGATTTGATACCACCGGACTGCCCATAGATGCAGGCAGTATGGAAGTTGTTTTGGGACGCCCCATAAAACAGCGTCCGATGAAGCTTTGTGACGTGGATATGCAAAGCGGTAGGGTTGTGGTATGGGGAGATATTTTCTCCATAGAAAGCAGAGAAACCCGTGACGGAGAAAGCGTTATCGTTTCCGTAATGATAACAGACCTTACAAGCTCCAATATTCTTAAAATTATTGCAAAGAAAAAAGAGGCAGAGGCAGTGCTTGCCCTTAAAAACGGAGATACCGTTGTGGTGGCAGGCGAGGCTTCTTTCGATAAATACGAACATGACGTTACCATTCGCCCCAGAGATATATGTAAAGTAAAAAGGCTTCACAGAACTGATGACGAGGAAGAAAAGCGTTTTGAACTTCACTGCCACACAAATATGTCCCAGATGGACGCTATGACGCCGCCGGCAAAGCTTGTTAAGCGTGCCCATGATTGGGGACACAGGGGAATTGCCATTACAGACCACGGAGTGGTGCAGGGATTTCCGGAAGCAGCGGAAACCGCGAAAGGTTTTAAAGACCCGAACTTTAAAGTGGTTTACGGCGTGGAAGCCTATTTTGTTGACGATACCGTAAAGGCGGTTTTCGGCGATGCGGAAGTACCTTTTGACGGAGAAATAATCGCCTTTGACCTGGAAACCACAGGTCTTTCCGCCGCAACGGAAAGAATGACGGAAATCGGCGCGGTGCGCATAGTAAACGGCGAACTTAAAGAGGAATTCAATACTTTCGTCGATCCGGAAAAGCATATTCCGGAACGCATTACCGAACTTACGGGCATTGATGATGATATGGTTGCCGGAGCGCCCAAAGAGGAAGAAGCTTTGCGGATGTTCTATGAATTCTGCGGAAACTGCAGATTCCTTGTGGCACATAATGCCGGATTCGATACCGGATTTTTGCGTGCAGCGGGCGAAAGATGCGGAATTCCATTTGAATTTGATTATGCCGATACGGTGGCGATGGCCCGTTCCATGTATCCCGATATAAAAAACCACAAGCTGGATACCGTTGCTAACCATTTAAAACTTGCTCCGTTTAACCATCACAGAGCCTGCGACGATGCAAGAGAACTGGCGCTTATCCTTGTTAAAATGATGGAGCAGCTGCGCGAAAGCGAGCACATAGATAACTTTGCAAACGTAAACGGAATTCTTCGCGGGGCGGACCCGAGAAAACTTCCTACATATCATCAGATTATAATAGCAAAAACCCAGCGCGGCCTTAAAAACCTTTATGAACTGGTTTCTCAGGCTCATGTAACGTATTATAAAAAACGCCCAAGAGTGCCCAAAAGCCTTCTTATAAAATATAGGGAAGGCCTTATAGTCGGTTCTGCCTGTGAAGCCGGAGAACTTTACAGAGCTGTTACCGGAGGAAAATCCCACGATGAATTGGTGGAAATCGCAAAATTCTATGATTTTCTCGAAATTCAGCCTGTGGGCAACAACGAATTTATGGTCCGGGACGGAAAAGTGGAAAACGAGGATCAGATCCGTGAATGGAACAAGCAGATAGTTGCACTGGGCGAAGAACTGGGTATTCCCGTTGCAGCCACCGGCGACGTTCACTTCCTCGATCCGGAAGATTCTGACTATCGTAAAATAATCCAGGCGGCACAGGGATATCCGGATGCGGGCAACCAGGCTCCGCTTTATCTTAAAACCACAAGAGAAATGCTTGACGAATTTGCCTATCTTGGAAAAGAAAAGGCAAGAGAAGTTGTTATAACCGTTCCAAACCGTATTGCGGATATGTGCGAGGTACTTAAACCCATTCTGGACGGCACATATACTCCGTATATCGAAGGCGCGGAAGAAGACCTTAAAAACCGCTGCTGGAAAAAAGCTTACGAGGTTTACGGCGAAGAAACTCCGGAAGGAAGAAAAATCCCCGAACTGGTGGAAAAACGACTTGCAAGAGAACTGGATTCCATTATAAAACACGGCTATGCGGTGCTTTACGTTATCGCCCAGAAGCTTGTTACAAAATCCAACGAGGACGGATATCAGGTAGGTTCCCGTGGTTCCGTAGGTTCTTCTTTTGTTGCCACCATGAGCGGTATTTCCGAAGTAAACCCGCTTGTTCCGCACTATGTCTGTCCCCATTGCCGCCACAGCGAATTTTTTGAAAAAGGCGAAGTGGGTTCCGGTTTTGACCTTCCGCCAAAAAACTGCCCGGTATGCGGAACAAGATATAAACAGGACGGTCATGATATTCCTTTCGAAACCTTCCTTGGCTTCCACGGCGATAAGGCGCCGGATATAGACCTTAACTTTTCCGGCGAATATCAGTTCTGGGCACACCGCTATACAGAAGAACTTTTCGGAAAAGACCATGTTTTCAAAGCGGGCACCATCGGCGCCGTTGCGGATAAAACCGCGTTCGGCTACGTTAAAAAATACTGCGAAGAAAAGGGAATAGTCTATCATAAGGCGGAAGAAACCCGCCTTGCCATGGGCTGTACGGGCGTAAAACGCACCACAGGCCAGCACCCGGGCGGCATGGTAGTTATTCCTACCGGATACGATATAACAGACTTCTGCCCGATGCAGCACCCTGCGGACGATGCGGAATCCGATATGCTTACCACCCATTTCGACTTCCACGCTTTGCACGATACTATTCTTAAACTTGATGAGCTTGGACACGATGTTCCGACCCTTTGCAAACACCTTGAAGATATGACCGGACTTCTTGTAACGGATGTTCCCATGAGCGATGAAAAAGTTTACAGCCTTTTCACTTCGCCAAAGGCTCTTGGTGTGGAACCGGAGGATATAGACTGCCAGACGGGCAGCCTTGCCCTTCCGGAACTTGGCACAGGGTTTGTTCGCGGAATGCTGCTTGAAACCCAGCCGAAGAATTTTTCCGCTCTTATCCAGATAGCGGGACTTTCTCACGGTACGGACGTTTGGCTGGGCAACGCACAGGAGCTTATCAAAAACGGCACCTGTACCATCGAAAACGTTATCGGTACCCGTGACAGCATTATGACCGACCTTATCCGCTACGGGCTTGACCCAAGTATGGCGTTTAAAATTATGGAAATCACCCGTAAGGGCAAGGCAAAAAAGCTTCTTACGGACGAACACAAGGCCGCCATGCGCGAATGCGGCGTTCCGGAATGGTATATCGACAGCTGCCTTAAAATAAAATATATGTTCCCGAAGGCCCACGCGGCAGCTTATCAGATAGGCGCCATAAGGCTTGCTTATTTTAAAGTTTATCACCCTGTGGAATTTTACGCAGCAATTTTTACCGTTCGCGGAGATGACCTTGACGGCGGTATCGTTATGAAGGGCCACGAGGCGGTAAAACGCCGCATTAAAGAAATGCGCGCTATGGAAAACCTTAATAAAGGCGAAGAAGATCAGCTTACTATGCTTGAAGTTGCAAACGAAATGCTTGCAAGGGGAGTGGAGGTTCTTCCCGTTGATCTTTATAAATCCAGCGCCACAAAATACGTTCCGGAAGACGGAAAACTGCGCCTGCCTTTTGTTTCGCTTAAAGGTCTTGGTGCAAACGCCGCAAAACCGCTGGAAGAAGCGGGCAGAAAAGGCGAATATCTTTCTGTTGATGACGTTTCCGCAAGGGCGGGCATAGGTTCCGGCGTTATGGATATTCTTCGCACCAACGGAGTGCTGAAAGGCCTTCCGGAAAGCAGACAGATGAGCTTTTTTGATATGTAAAAAAGGAGTTGCTTTATGATTTATCTTGACGGAAGCAGATTTTTCTTTGATATAGAGGGCTGCTTTTCCAAAAGCGTTGAACAGGCAAGAGAACTGAATAAAGAAATCGAAGGGGATAAATACGCAAAAGAACTTTGCGCGGGTTTTGCAAAATTTTTTGGCACAAAGCCGGAATTTGTTAAAGCCGGAAAAGATTATTCCACGGTTTTAAACGGAATTTTTGCCTCCGAACCCAAAATGCTTGTTTTCGAGCACGATATTTCCGCGGAAAATTATTCCGCATCATTCGGCGCAAAACCCGTTGTGCTCAAAAAAGCGCCGGATATGAAAATAAGAATACAGGCGCTTGCCGATGCGGTAAATGAAAACGAAGCGGAAGCGGTTTTCCTTACAAATCCCTGTTGCCCGACCGGTCTGGAAGTTTCTGCCGAAGATATTATAAAGCTTTGTTCCGATACTAACGCAAAAATAATAGTTGACGAAAGCTATTGCGTTGACGAAAGCGTTTCCGTGCTCAAATACCTTCCGGAATACGAAAACCTCGTAGTGCTCAAAAAAATGCGCTTTGGAGGAAATTCCGTTTTTGCCTGCGGAAAAGGCCTTGCGGAATTTGACTGCTGCATAAGCGCCGCCGATCAGGCCGCCGGAAAAGTTATCTTTGAGCACGATTCCGCGCTTAAAACCGCCCAAAGAAAACTTATCGACAGCCGCGACAGTCTTTATATAAGAATAAAAAAGCTTGCGATAAAATACGATGCGATAGAACGCCTTTACCGCACCAAGGCAAACTGCGTTTTCTTTAAAGTAAAAGAAGCGGAGGAAAGAGCGAAAAAGCTGATGGATATGGGAATTTCTGTATATTGCAAAGACGGATATTTCTGTATTTTTGCCGGCGATAAAGATGAAAACGAAGCTGTGCTCAAAGCACTGGAAACGGTGCTCAAATAAAAAATCCCCGGACGAAAATCCGGGGATTTTTTGTGAATTTATTCAAAACAGTTTATCAGGCAAAGAAGCGATTCATCAAAAGTGAAAATTTTGCTGTTTTTAATTGTTTTGATATAAAGCGAAAGCAGGTTTTCTTTTGCGGAATTTATGCTTTCGTAATTCAGGTTCTGCGGATATGTGCTTTTAAGATTTTCGATAAAATCTTCCGAAAGGGTGTTGTATGCCTTGAACTGATGCAGCTTTTTGCCTTCTGTAACAGCTTCTGCGGCCAGCAAAAGCTGCCTTGCATTGTTTAAAGAAATATCCGCGAAGATATAATTTTTGCGCAGCAAAGCAATTTCCGCATAGCGCAGTTCATTAATAAAACGATAATGTATCGAATCATCGATTCCGTAATTTTTTGGCTGTTTTTCAGTTTTTTCGGCGGCGGAATTTACCGCGGAGGAAAATTTTTCCGTTTTGGCCAGAACAATTTTGTACGGGGAAGAGCGAATGGGAATTTCATCTGTGGGCATAAAGGAAATATCCGTGCTTAAACCGTTTTCAAAATAGGCGGATATTCCAAATGCGGAATTTGTCCAGCGGCGTTTTTCAACGTGTTTTGCCCCAAGAAAAGCGAAAAAATCCGTAAGAGCGGCATCGGCATTTTTTACGCAT
>SVNB01000048.1 GCA_015067125.1 Oscillospiraceae bacterium | reverse complement strand
CGGCTGCCCTTTGGCGAGGGTTATGCGCCGGGAACTTAAAAAACGCGGCATAGAAAAGCAAACCGTGCTTTTCAGCACCGAGGAAGCAAAAAAAGCCGCCATGGATTCCGAAGGCGGCCGCCACGCTCCGGGCAGCATATCTTTTGTGCCGCCGGCCGCAGGGTATATTCTTGCCGGCAAATGCGTCCGTGATATTATAGAAGGATAAATATCCGTTTGCCGATGTTTTTACCTCCTCGGAGGAGGAGGTGTCTGCGAAGCAGACGGAAGAGGGATAACCAAGAACCCGGAGGGTTAGCCTTCCATTTATGCAAGGGAACCAAAATCTCTCACCGTAGGGAACGCTGTCCTCAGCGTTCCGAAAAAACGGACCGTCGGGGACGACGGTCCCTACAGAAAGCCTACCTTGTGTAAAGAAGGCTAAATTGCTCACCGTAGGGAACAGTCCTGACCGTTCCGCAAAAACAACAATTTACAGTAGGGCGGGGGTACCCCAAGGGCATTTCTTCGTGCTTCGCACTCAGGGCACCTGCTCCCGCCGTAACCAAGCAACCCGGAGGGCAGCCTTCCCAGAGGGCAAAGCCTGCGAAGCGCGCCCAGTGGGCGAAACAGCGAGCAGGGTTTGGCGCCGCGGTCAAAATATTCAAGGCATATGCCGCAGAATATTTTGGGCACCGCAAGAGTACAGGGGGACCGCCGCTTGCGGCGGTGGAAGAGGGATAACCAAGAACCCGGAGGGCAATACGCCCTTTGTCAAATGGGAGAGGGACACGAAGTGGCGAGGGGATTCATCAAACGAACCCGGAGGGTTTGCCGTTTTATAGAAATACTACCCCATTTCTTTTGAAACCAAAAGAAACCGGGTAGTACCTGAAAAGAAAAGTTTTAAACCCCTACCCGCTCGCTCCCGCGAGCGACTCCCCCTTAAAATTAAGGGGGAATAAACTCACCACCGAAAGATAGCAATTCCGAATATCCACCGTCGCCGCTCGGGGTCGGCAACGGATTTTCATTTTACCTCGTTTGCTCGGCTGTGTTTTCGGGCAGCCACACAGGGCCGCCCCTGCGACGTTTTAATAAAACACACCGGCAAATTATAAAAGAATCCCATAAGGATACCGCAAACAACGTCTATTCACAGCAGAAAGGAGCTGTTTTTATGATAAAACCCGGCCGATACAGACATTTTAAGGGAAAAGAATATCAGGTGCTGGGCACCGCAAAACACAGCGAAACACTGGAAGAAATGGTGGTCTATCGCCAGCTTTACGGCGAGCACGGCCTTTGGGTACGCCCTGCTTCCATGTGGGAAGAAACCGTTGAACGTGACGGAAAAACATATCAGCGCTTCACCTATATCGGCGAACCGGAGGATTCTGCCGACTGACCCCTATGAAAGGAACAAAATGAATAAAAAACTTGTTTTAATCGTGCTCATAATAATCGCTTCCCTTGCCATTGCGGTGTTTGCCATAGACAGCCGCCTTAAAACCGTGCACTATACGGTGGAAAACGAAAACAGCGAAACCCCTTTGCGCATTGCCCTTATCACCGATCTGCACGCCTGCACCTATGGCGGAAAAGATCAATCCGATCTTATCGAAGCGGTGCGTGCTCAAAATCCGGATATCATACTTTTTGGCGGAGATATTTTTGACAGCCGCAGAATGCCGGAAGAAAACGCCATTGCCGCGCTAAAGGTTTTGGGCGCGGAATATGATTGCTATTATGTTTCCGGCAACCACGAGGTAAGACACGAAAAACTTGATTATTATAAGGAAAAAGTGCGTTCTTGCGGCATTACGGTGCTTGATGGGATCCATACAAAAATAGCGATTTCTGCAGTGAGCACCACTCCGGATATTTACGGTTTTGATGACGTTACGGCCTATAAAGATATAACCGAACAGATTGCCCATATGGAACAGACCACGCAGAATTACCACTTCGAAGAATCCTTTAACGTGCTTTTGGTGCACCGTCCGGAATATATCGAGCAATATGCAAAGCTTGGTTTTGACCTTGTGCTCTGCGGTCATGCTCACGGAGGCCAGTGGAGAATCCCCGGTGTGCTCAACGGAATTTACGCTCCGGGACAGGGCTTGTTCCCCAAATATGCCGGCGGAATTTACGAAGTAAACGGCACAACCCTTGTGGTAAGCCGCGGTCTTGCAAAAGAATCCACGCCAATTCCTCGTGTTTTTAACCGTCCGGAACTTGTGATTATCGACATAATTTAAAAAGAGGGTGTTTTTGTGGCAAAATACGAACGCCGCATATCCGGCGATTTTGACATTGTTCTCGAAAAAATAAAAGACGGAATTCTCGAAGCAAGCGCTTCTGCTTCTTTGGAGGATGAAAGCCGTTTTTCTTCCGAAGAAACAATGTGCGCGGTGCAGGTTTACGAAAGATACAGCGCCTTTGGAAATAACCGGGTAAGCCTTACGGTCACGCTTTTTAAATCTTCCGAAGAAATGATTGTTTCCGGCATAACTTCCGGCGGAAGCCAGGCGGTATTTATGAAGATAAATACTGTTGGCGAAGAAACTTTTTTGGAAGTGTTCAGAAAAACAGTTGATTCCATATAAAAAATGCACCCCCCGGGGTGCTTTTTTTAGTTTAAAGTTAGTTTGAGAATTTACTGTAGGGCGGGGGTACCCCAAGGGTATTTCTTCGTGCTTCGCACTCAGGGCACCCGCTCCCGCCGCAAACAGGTATCCCGGAGGGCAGCCTTCCCAGAGGGGAAGGGGGACCGCCGCTTGCGGCGGTGGAAGAGGGATAACCAAGAACCCGGAGGGCTTTTTGAGTTGAAAATTGAAAGTGGAAAATTGGTTTGAGAATTTACCGTAGGGCGGGGGCTTGCTCCCGCCGTTTCTTCCGGGCGGCCACACAGGGCCGCCCCTACAACCTTTCCGTTGAACGCACCGATAATTTATAAAAAAATCCCCCAGTCTTTTTTAACCGCAGGCGGTTAAAAAATCCAGCCCCCTTTAGGCAAGGGGGCCGAATTGCCCACCGTAGGGTCGGCCACACAGGGCCGCTCCTACAACCTTTCCGTTGAACGCGCCGATAATTTATGAAAGAATCCCCCGGTCTTTTTTAACCGCAAACGGAGGAAAAACCGCTGCGCAATTTCAGTTTTTTCTTAAAAGCTCGCGAATGCCGATAAACAGCAAAAGCAGAGCAAAAGCACCGCGCAAAAGGGTTTTATTAATACTTTCTGCAATATAAAAGCCCAAAAATACTCCGGGTATTCCAAAAACCACAGAAATTGTCGCGCTTTTCCATTTTACAAAGTGGTTTTTGATGTGTCCGGCAAGGGCAAAAGGCGCTGTGGAAAGAAAGAAAACAAGGTTTACGCCCTGGGCAGAAAGTTGCTCCGCACCGGCAAAAGCGGTAAGATAAAGCAGCAGAATCCCACCGCCGCCAATGCCCATTCCGCCGGCCGCACCGGCGAAAAAACCAATAACGCTGTCCATTATATCCATTCGGAAAAAACACCCCAAAGCATTCTTGCGGCAGAAAAAGTTACAAATCCGCCGAATATTTTTCTCAGCAAAGCCGGTTCGATTTTTTTAAAAATCAGTGCCGCGGCAATGGCTCCGGCAATGCCGCCGGGCAAAAACACCGCCGCTTCTTCAAAAGAAATAACGCCCTTCTGATAATATAAAAACGCAGAAAGTCCGGAAAGGCAAAGCATCATAAAAAGCGCCGTGGCATGGCTTTCTTTTGGTTCAAGGCCGCTTTTGCCAAAAAGAGGAACAGCGATAATCCCGCCGCCGCTGCCAAAAAGCCCGTTAAGAATTCCGGCGCAAAAGCCGGTGATTCCCGGTAAAAACCATTTTTTCATTTCTCTCACTCCGCAAAGTTTTTTCGGGAATATTTTTTCCGAAAAAACAAACAATAACCGCAGAATTAATAAAGGAAGTGAAAAAATGTCCGTTTCTCCGGATGAATACAAAAAAATGGGCGAAAAAGCCGTGCCAAAGACAAAATCCGCAAAAAATCTTGCCGGAGCTTTTTTTATCGGCGGCACGATCTGCACCATCGGGCAGGCGGTGCTCAATTTTTATATGAACGCCGGATTGAGCACGCCTTCGGCTTCCACCGCGTGTTCCATTACGCTGATAGGCCTTTCTGCCCTGCTTACGGGCTTTGGCGTTTATGATAAAATAGCAAAATTCGGCGGCGGAGGCACCCTTGTGCCCATAACCGGCTTTGCCAACGCGGTGGTTTCCCCGGCAATGGAATACAAAAGCGAAGGGTTCGTGCTCGGCCTGGGTGTAAAGATTTTTACTATCGCCGGCCCGGTTATAGTTTACGGCGTTCTTGCTTCCGTTGTTTACGGAATTATATATTATTTAATGAATATATAAAAACGTGCGGAAATTGTCCGCCCGTTTGCTACAGCACCGTAGGTAACGGTCCTGACCGTTCCGCAAAGCAACCGAATTACCGTAGGGCGGGGGCTTTGCTCCCGCCGCAACCAAGTAACCCGGAGGGTAGCCTTCCCAGAGGGGAAGGGGGACCGCCGCTTGCGGCGGTGGAAGAGGGATGAGAACAAAAAACACCCTTTCGTCATGGCTTGCGCCGTGCCACTTCCCCTCAAGGGGAAGTATATATCGGCCACACAGGGCCGCCCCTACGGCGCTTTCTCAAAAATATATCGTAATTTTACAAAAAAATCCCCTGCCCTTTTGCCCGCTGCTTTTCTATATCAAATAAAAACAAACTATTTTACATATTTTCGCCTGCCGTGCAAAAACTAACCTTAAAACGAGGTGATTTTTTGGCACACAAAATCGGAAGACAGACTATTGTGATAGATTCGCCGGTAAGCGTTTCCGGCTCCGCCGCCGTGGGCGGAAAAAAGGAAGGCGAAGGCCCCATCGGGGCGGATTTTGATTTTATAAACGAAGATTCGCGCTTTGGAGAAAAAACCTGGGAAAAAGCAGAAAGCAAAATGCAGGAGCTTGCCTCTGCTGCGGCTGTTAAAAAAAGCGGAATTACCATGCCGGAAGTGGATTTTATCTTTGCGGGCGATTTGCTGAACCAGTGCATTGCTTCGGCTTTTTCCGCAAGAAAAACAAAAGTGCCCTATATCGGATTATACGGAGCCTGCTCCACTTTTGCAGAGGCAGTGGGCCTGGCCGCTGTTTTTGCGGACGGCACGGCAAAGCATTGCATTGCCTGCGCTTCTTCTCATTTTTGTTCCGCGGAACGGCAGTACCGTTTTCCGCTGGAATACGGCGGTCAAAGACCGCCCTCTGCCCAGTGGACGGCAACAGCCGCAGGAGCGGCGGTGATTTCCGCAAAAGAAAAACCGCCCTATGTAAAGGCGGTTTGCTTTGGAACGGTGGAAGATCTTGGCATAAACGACCAGAACAATATGGGCGCAGCCATGGCGCCGGCCGCCGCCTCTACCCTTTCGCAGTTTTTTCGGGATACCTATACGGATCCGACGGATTATGATCTGATTTTAACCGGCGACCTTGGAGCAGTGGGCGCGGAGCTTTTGCAAAAGCTTATGGAAAAAGAAGGATTTCCTCTTGGTAAAAACTATGACGACTGCGGCCTTATGCTTTTCGACCGGGAAAAACAGCAGGTGGAATCCGGCGCTTCCGGCTGCGGGTGCAGTGCCGCGGTTATAAGCGGCCATATTCTGCCAAAACTGCGCTGCGGAGAACTTAAAAAAGTTCTTGCGGTTTCCACCGGCGCGCTTATGAGCCCCACCAGCGTTCAGCAGGGCGAAACCATACCCGGCGTTGCCCACCTTGTGTGTTTTTCTTCGGAAAAAGGCGGAATTTTTTAAATTTACCGTAGTGAACGGTCCTAACCGTTCCGCAAAACAAAGCAACCCGAAGGGTAGCCTCCCTTTATGCAATGTAGCACAAATTTCTCACCGTAGGGAACGCTGTCCTCAGCGTTCCGCAAAATAAGGCAACCCGGAGGGCAGCCTTCCCAGAGAGCAAAGCCTGCGAAGCGCGCCCAGTGGGCGAAACAGCGAGCAGGGTTTGGCGCCGCGGTCAAAATATTCAAGGCGTATGCCGCAGAATATTTTGGGCACCGCAAGAGTACAGGTGGCAAAACCGCAGGTTTTGACGGAAGAGGGATAACCAAGAACCCGGAGGGCGAGAAATGCTATCCCGTCAAATCCAGCCGGTAATTAATAAAAGAATTCCCCAGTCTTTTTTAACCGCAGGCGGTTAAAAAATCCAGCCCCATTTAGGCAAGGGGGCCGAATTGCCCACCGTAGGGCGGGGCTTGCTCCCGCCGCAAACAAGTAACCCGGAGGGCAGCCTTCCCATTGAGGCCAAGGGCACCAAATTGCCCGCCTTGGGGAACGGTTATGACTGTTTCTGCGCGGCCGCAGAGCCGTGCGCACCTATAAATAAAAAAGGAGATAATATTTTGGAATATCTCAAAGCTTTTGTTATCGGCGGGGCGCTTTGCGCCATCGGCCAGATTTTTATAGATAAAACAAAACTTACCCCGGCAAGAATACTGGTGGGTTTTGTGGTGGCAGGGGTCGCGCTTTCCGCGCTTGGTTTTTATGAACCTTTTGCGGATTTTGCCGGAGCGGGCGCCACTGTTCCCCTTTCCGGGTTCGGGCACTTGCTGGCAAAAGGCGTGCGCGCCGCGGTAAACGATTACGGTGTCCTCGGCGCTTTTACCGGAGGAATTTCCGCAGCCGCGGGCGGCATAACCGCCGCGATAGTTTTTGCTTTTGCCGCCGCCCTGCTTTTTAAGCCAAAGGATAAATAAAAATCCGTTTTCAAATTTACCGTAGGGAACGGTCTTGACCGTTCCGCAAAACAAAGCAACCAATTTACAGTAGGGCGGGGGCCTTTGCTCCCGCCGCAAACAAGTAACCCGGAGGGCCACCTCCCCTTTATGCAAGGGAACTCAAATCTCTCACAGTAGGGAACGCTGTCCTCAGCGTTCCGAAAAAAACGGACCGTCGGGGACGACGGTCCCTACGGAAAGCCTACCTCGTGTAAAGAAGGCCAAATTGCCCACCGTATGAAACGGCCCTGACCGTTCCGCAAAACAAAGCAACCCGAAGTGCCACCTCCCTCTGACGAGGGAGGTGGCACCGTAGGTGACAGAGGGAGAGAAATGCTATCCCGTCAAATCCAGCCGAAAATTTATACCCCGCCGTCCTTGGCTGCTCTGCAGCTTGCGGGCTGCTTGCATGGCAAACAAAAAACGCCCTCATCAAAAGATGAAGGCGTAATTTTAAAAACTTTTTCAATTAAACGTTTGCTGCGTTAAGTTTTTTTGCAAGAGCAGATTTGCGTCTTGCTGCAGTGTTTTTATGAAGGATACCTTTTGCTGCGGCCTGGTCAACACGTTTGATTGCAAGGCGGATTGCGGCTTCTCTATCCTCAGCACCGTTAGCGCAAGCGATTTCGGCTTTTTTGATGTTGGTTTTAAGGTTGGTTTTGATTGCTTTGTTACGAGCGGTTCTGGTTGCGATAACCTTAACTCTCTTTTTTGCAGATTTAATGTTCGGCATTAACTACACCTCCTTCGTATATCGGATACATTCACAAATAATCATCTTACACGAAAATATCCGTTCTGTCAAGGGTTTTTGGCCTTATTATCACAAAAAATATTTATGAACAGGCAAAAATAAGCCGGTTTTGCATTAACACGGTCTGCAAAGTGCCGGTACTTAATCATTATAACAAAGGAAGGACCTAAATGTCAATAAAAACCGACCTTGCAAAAGAAATAATTGACAGAATTTTTCCGGAATATTCCAAAGCAAAAACTTTTTTCAGGGGAAAAACCAAAATCACAAGAATTTTAATAGATCCGCAGGAAGAAAAGCTTTTTCAAAAGCCTGCCGGAAGATACGTTACCATAGAAGCGGATTCCCCTCGCCTGCCGTACGAAAATTTTGATGAAGAAGCAGAAGCCGTCGCGGCGGAACTTCGGGAACTTTTGCCAAAAGACGGAAATATCCTTGCCGTTGGGTTGGGAAGTAGCTTTTTAACGGCGGATTCCATAGGCCCAAAAGTTACGGCCAGAACTTTTTGCAAAAGCTTTGGAGAAAAAAAGCTTTTTCTGCTTTCGCCCGGAACAGAAGGCCGCACCGGCATGGAACCCGGCCGGCTTGTGCGCGCGGCGGTAAAAGAATTTTCTCCGGCCGGAGTAATTCTGATAGATTCCCTTATGGCGGAAGACATATTCCATATATGCAGAACCGTGCAGATAACAGATGCGGGCCTTGCGCCCGGTTCCGGAATCTGCGAAAGAAAAAACGCATTAAACGCGCAGTATCTGGGCGTTCCATGCGTTGCCATCGGTACGCCCACCGCGGCGGCTTTTTCGGGAAAGGAAAAGGTGTGCGTTTCTTCCAACGATATTGATATTCTTGCGCAGCGCGCCGCGGCGCTTATTGCCGCAGGAATTTCTCTTGCGGTTTTTCCGGAACTTGGTCTGGATTTTATAAAAGAAACGGCGCTTTAAAGATATTTGGAAAGTTCTTCGAATACGTTGCCGTAAAGATATTCCTTTATCCTTTCGGCAATTTCTTCCGGCGGCTGTGCAAAATCGTGCAGTGCCCACCACCGCAGAAAAATACAGAACGAAGCGGAAAAAAACTCGAAGAAAAGGTCGTCTTCGGTTTTTTCGATGTTGTTTTTTTCAAAAAAGTAAATTATATCCCTGCGTATCATGCTGCGGATAATATAGATGGTTTCGTCCTGGGTAAATCCTTTATAAAGCACACGGTTTTCATACCAGCCGCTGCAGACATGAAGAATAAAATCATAAACCTGATTGGACGCAAGAGAAAAAGCTTCTTCAACAAGCCGGTTATTTATTTCACCGATGCTTTGATATATAACGTCAGAAAGACTTTTGAAGTGCCGGTAAAAAGTGTTTTTGCTTACGCCGGCTTTTTTGCATACCTCTGTTACAGAAACCGCGTGAAAAGGTTTGTTTGCCAGAATTTCCGCAAGGGAGAAAATAATTCGGCTTTTGTTTTCAACAGAATTTTTATAGGGTTTTCTTTCCATAATATGAAACTTTTCCTCCAAAACAGTGTCAAATCATTAACAACTATATTGTATATTATTATACTAATATGATACACTGGTGTCAAATAAAATAAACAGGAGGATTTTTTTATGAAATGCGTAGCCATTAATGGAGTAAAAAGCCTTGAAGTAAAAGAAATTGCAGAACCCGTTTCTTCCGAAGGCAGAGTTGTTATCGAAGTAAAAAAAGCAGGTATCTGCGGCAGCGATATACATAACTGGGATGCGGGCGCACCGGAAGGTCTTGTTATGGGCCACGAATTTGCGGGCGTTGTTCTTGATCCCGGCAGCAGAACCGACCTTAAAGTCGGCGACAGAGTAACTGCTCTTCCCATTTCTCCCTGCGGAGAATGCGAAGCCTGCAAGTCAGAAAATCATCAGTATTGCGCACAGACCTGGGCGCACGCATTGGGTCTTACCCTTGATAACCCCGGTTCCATGGCAGAAAAAACTTCCTTCCGCCCGGATATGGTAAGAAAACTTCCGGATTCCGTAAGCGATGAAGAAGGCGCAATGGTGGAACCCACCGCGGTAAGCCTTCATGCGGTAAACCTTGCAAATATTAAAGAAGGCGCAAAAGTTCTTGTAATCGGCGGCGGCGTAATCGGTCTTGGCTGTGCAATGCTTGCAAAAAAAGCCGGAGCTTCTCTTGTGTGCGTTTCCGAAACGAACGAAAACCGCGGAAAAAGAGCCGTTGAACTTGGCGTTGCGGATAAATACCTCGATGCAAAAGATCCGGAATTTGTTGTAAAAGCAATGACGGAATCCATGGGCGGATTTGATGCCGTTCTTGAATGCGTAGGTATTGCGCCCGCTGTAAACAGCGCCATTTTTACCGTAAAAAACGGCGGTTCCATTGTTCTTGTGGGTGTTTCTCAAAAACCCGAAGAAATTTTCAGCGTTATGGTTGTTATGAAAGAACTTAAAGTATTCGGCGCCATCGCATATACCATCAAGGAATTCGAAGATACCATCAGAATGATTGCGGAAAAAGAAATCGACGTTATGAAGTTCGTAACCGATACCGTAAGCCTTGAAGATACCCAAAAGGCCTTCGAACGCCTTACTTCCGGAAGCGGAACAGATATAAAAATTCTTATTGACCCCGCAAAATAATATTGCCCGACTTTATGCAAAAAGCCGCCTTTTTAAAGGGCGGCTTTTTGCGTGCTCAAAATAAAAAATATATTCCCCGAACAACAAATTTTAAAACCGGAGGAAGAAAAACAGAAAGACTCTTCACGGCCGAAAAAGCGGGTTCCAAAAAAGAAATATCCGCGTAAAAACTTCGGCCAAAGATTTCTCCGTAAAACGCGCCGTCCCCGTGCTCAAAAGCAAAGGCCGTTCCGGAAGAAAAACCGCTTTGAGCAGCCTCTGTACCGATAAAATCAAAACCGATGATAAAAACAAACAAAAGCAAGGTAACAGAAAGCGTAACGCCCAGCGCACGAATAAAATAAGACATAAAAAACGCCTCCTTTTTTTAAAAGTGTGGGCGTTTTTTTAAAAGATTATTCAGCCAAAAGCTCCGCAAGAGCGTTGCCGAGCAGCTCCGCAGAATATTTTGCTTCTTCAAGGGTGTTGCCGGTGGCGCCTATTTCTATAAGCAAAAGCCCGGGCGAAAGATCCATGTTGTATTTGCGGTAATCGAAAAGAACCGGCCTTGTTATGCCCGGATAAAGTTCTTCCAGTTTATCGGCCAAAGCCGCCGCAAAGCGCAGATTTTCCCAGTAATCGGGCATATTCATAGTTCCGTCATCACAGCCGGCAATTATCATAATCTGGGCGGCTTTTTTGCCGTTTATCACAGCGGTTGGCTTTATTATCTCTTTTTCGGAAGGTTCTATGGCGTCGCGGTGAATATCCAGGCAGACTTCCACAGTGGGATTTTCATCAAGATGGCCTTTTATGGTAACGGCACTGCGCTGATAAGAACCGTTATAGCTGGGGTCATCGTGCATGGTGCCGTCGTGAATAACGCCTATCCCCTGCTTTTCGAGCACCGCTTCCAAAGCGTTGCCCACGGCTATCATGTTTTTGTCAGGATCAGTGCTTCGCCAGGTACCCGCGGTATCAAAATAACCGCAGTCAAAAGGCTCGTAACCTTCCGTTGCGTGGGTGTGATATATCAGCACCTGCGGCAAAGAACCTATTTCCGTGCTCAAAAACAACTCGTGACTTTCGGCAAGTTTTGATTTTATTTTCTGAGCACTGTGTGTGGTGCAGTTTTTGATAATTGCGTTTCCAAAGGCCACGTAAAGTCCGCCCTCTTTTGCGGAATACTGCGTTTCCGTAACGGTTCCGCGGCGGTTTTCCGGAACTTCCGGCAGAAAAAGCTCCGTATCTTCGGGTACATCATTCGGTTTTTCCGTAATTTGTTCAAAAGGCTGCTTATCGGTTTCGTATTCCGGAATCTGTGTGCTCAGATCCGCTTCGTCATAAAAAACGGGTTCCTGCAAAAGCTCTATCGCGCTGCCGGGGGCGGCAAATGCCATTGCGTAATAAAACAGATCAGAACCGCTTTCTGCAGATTTGAGCACGCAGAACATTCCAAGAAAGCACCCGGCAAAAAACGCCGCCACCTTTAAAAAAGACAAAACCGCGCCGACGGCCTTTTGTCTTATCTTCCGCAGGGAAAATATTCGGTTCAGCGCTTTCTTGTCCATAAAATACCTCTCTGCCAAAGTTTTTTATAAATTCTATGCAGAAAATCTTCAAAAAAGTACTCCGCAGAGTTTTTTAGTTGAAAGTTAATGTTTTCAAATTCACCGTAGGGAACGGTCTTGACCGTTCCGTTCAGCCTTCCCAGAGAGCAAAGCCTGTGAAGCGCGCCCAGTGGGCGAAACAGCGAGCAGGGTTTGGCGCCGCGGTCAAAATATTCAAGGCGTATGCCGCAGAATATTTTGGGTACCGCAAGAGTACAGGTGGCACGGCAACGCCGTGACGGAAGAGGGATAACCAAGAACCCGGAGGGCAACCTCCATTTAGGCAAGGAAGCTGAATTGCCCACCGTAGGGAACGCTGTCCTCAGCGTTCCGAAAAAACGGACCGTCGGGGACGACGGTCCCTATAGAAAGCCTACCTTGTGTAAAGAAAGCCAAATTGCTCACCGCAGGGCCGCCCCTACGACGTTTCAATAAAATGCACCGGCAGTTTATAAAAGAACCCTGCAGTTAAGCTTTTTTTACAACTCTTGTGTTTTACCCCGTAAAAAAGCGGCGGAACCAAAAGTTCCGCCGCTGCGTTTTTATAAAATTATTTTTCCTCTCCGGCAAGAAGTCTTGCGTAAACCGGCCGGAAGAAAACTTCCATCTGATTATATTCCAGCGGAATAAATCCGTATTCCATCTGCCAAAGCATTTTGCCTTTTCGGTCGTTGTCGTCAAGATCATAAAAATCCATAACTGCAACAACGTAAATGCCTTCGGTTTCCACTTTGGAAAATTCCGCGTTAAGGTATCTTCCGCTGTAAGGCACCTGATAATACCCGTCTTTGCTCGGAGCCAAAACGCAAAAATCATCAACGGCAAGCACATTCTTCGCAAAATCTTCCACAAGGTCTTCCGGAACCACAAGCTCGCCGGAATCATCATAAATTTCGCTTTCGCTGTCACGCAGAATCTGATATGTTCTTGTTAAGGCATAGTGCTTTATCTCTTCCGCAGTAAAG
>SVNB01000047.1 GCA_015067125.1 Oscillospiraceae bacterium | reverse complement strand
ACTTGAACCCACGGCCTCTACCACCCCAAGGTAGCGCGCTACCAACTGCGCCACACCCAGATGCTGTATCGTCAGCAAGGGTTATTATAGCATAACCCAAAGCAAAAGGCAAGCATTATTTTAAAATTTTTGCAAAATTTTTTATAATTTTTTAAAATATTAAAAATATCGGGCATAAAGAATAAAATGGAAAAACCAAAGATATGTAAAGATAAACAACTTTACATAGTGCAAACTTATAAAATAAAATCCCCAAAAACGGCTTGTTTAAGGGGATTTTTAAGTCTGGAGCTAGTGACGTGACTCGAACACGCGACCTGCTGATTACGAATCAGCTGCACTACCGACTGTGCTACACTAGCAAGTTTTTTCCTGACTATAGTATTATATATGATGTTAACCGTTCCGTCAAGAAGATTTTTGACAATGAATTTTTTTAAAATTAACAATTTTTATGTGGACATAAATGTTTTTGCGTGTTATATTATTTTAGATACATTAAAAAGAAAGGAGAACAGCTTTTGAATTTTAAAAGAAAAAACAGTGTTGTAAGAACAAAAAAATATACAAAGCTTGTTCGACTTTCTGTTATTGTTGCCGCTGTTCTTTTAATTTCGGGTCTTGTTGCATACGGCTGGCAGCAGTATGAAGAAGAAAAATACCCCGAAGGTACAGAAAGGGATTACAGCCTTCCGGATGCGTTTATCAGTTTTGCAAGACTTATAAACGATTTTCTTACCCAAAACGAGGAAGAAGAACCGGAACAGTTTTTGGAAGAAAACAGTTCCGAAGATGAAGAAGACAGAATCGTAATAGTCGGTTCCAGCGATGAAGAACTTTCCGGGGAAGATCCTGCGGAAGAACAGGAACCGGAAATCCGCGGAGGAATTGTTCCCAAAACAGAAAGCGACGGATATTATTCTTTTAAAACTTCGCTTTTTGTGGGAGATTATTTTGTATCCCAGGCACACAGCATCGGTTATTTTGAACATTCCAAATTTGCTTACACAAGCGGCACCGGCATAGATATGAATACCCTTAATACCAAAAAAGTGATTAAAACAGAAGAGGGTATGCTTACGGTTGCGGAATATGCCGGAACTTTTGAGGATATAGAGGCTGTGTATATCATAATTTCGGCAGAGAGCGTTTCCTGGATGGACCGCCCGACTTTTGTAAAAAAATACGTGGCGTTTGTCGAAGATATCATTGCCGTCCAGCCGGAAGCACATATTTACATTCAGCCGATTCTTCCTATAAATGAAGAAAAAGCTGCCAAAAGGGGATATACCGTTACCAACGAGAAAATCAACGAGATAAACGAGTATATTGTTGAGTACGCCAACGAAAACAATATCTGGATACTTGATATGGCAGAGGAATTCAAAGAAAAAGACGGAACCCTTCTTGCGGAAAAAACCACAAACGGAATCCGCTTTGAAAAAGAAACCTACGAACCATGGGCGGAATATCTGCTTACTCATAAAGCACATAAATAAAGCATAAGCGGCGGCTGAAAAAACCGCCGGTTTTTTATACTAAAAAGAGCACCGCGGCTGCGGTGCTCTTTTTGCTATAAAACTTATTAGTAGTTTTTTGCCTGAATTTCGAAATATGCCTGAGGATGTGCGCATACGGGGCATACAACAGGAGCAGATTCGCCAACGTGGATGTGGCCGCAGTTTGCGCATTTCCAGATAACGATGGAGCCTTTCTGGAATACTTCGCCGTTTTCTACGTTTGCAAGAAGTTTGCGGTATCTTTCTTCGTGTTCTGCTTCTACCTTGCCAACGCCTTCGAAGCGAAGAGCAATTTCCTCAAAGCCTTCTTCACGAGCTTCTTTTGCGAAGGTTGCGTACATATCGGTCCATTCATAATTTTCGCCTTCTGCTGCTGCAAGAAGGTTTTCTGCAGTTGTGCCGATGCCGCCAAGGTATTTGAACCAGAGTTTTGCGTGTTCTTTCTCGTTTTCTGCGGTTTCAAGGAAGAGTCTTGCGATCTGTTCATAACCTTCTTTTTTTGCTTTGCTTGCGAAATAGGTGTATTTGTTTCTTGCCTGAGATTCGCCAGCGAATGCGGTCATAAGATTCTGTTCGGTTTTAGAGCCTTTGAGTTCCATAGTTTTTTCTCCTTTTTCAGTAGATTTATTATCTTCATTTTGAAGGGGTACAAATTCAGAAGCGCCGTGTTTGCAGAGAGGGCAGACAAAATCTGCCGGAAGTTCTTCGCCTTCATAAACGTATCCGCAAATCGGGCAGCGCCAGCCTTTTTTTGCTTTTGGCGGCTGGGGTTTGGGTTTGATATGGCTTTGATAATAGCTGTATGTTACGGATTCTTCGGAAGAAAGGATTTCTGCCGCGGTAACATCCGCAATAAACATTGTGTGGGTGCCAAGGTCAACTTCTTCGCAAACTTTGCCGGAAACAAATGCGTTGATGTTTTCTGCAAGACGAAGAACGCCGTTTTCGCCGCGAACTGTTTTTACGCCGGCAAATTTATCCGCGGTTTTTCCGCTTTGGAATCCGAAGTTTTGAAAAACGCCGAACGGAACAGAAGTGGAAAGTACGGAAACGGTAAAATCTCCGGTGTTTTTAATCATATCGTGGGTAAGGTTAAGCTTGTTTACGGTAACACTTACGCGCAGGGGAGTATCTGTTACCTGTGAAAAGGTATTGATGATACAGCCGTTGTCTTTTTCGCCTTCTCTGGAAGATACTACATAAAGACCGTAAGAGATTTTAAACAAAGCTTTGATATCCATATTATAATCTCCCTTCACAAAAAATTCAATCTGTTTTCTTAAAAATACAGTCAGCACAAAGTCCGCTGAAAACAAGGCGGTACCCGCCGATGGCAAAACCGTTTTCTTCTTTGATTCGTTTTTCTATACCGTCAAGTTCAGGAACAGAAACGTCGCAGACTTTTCCGCATTTGTTGCATTTTAAATGATGATGCGCGCAAAGTGTGGTATCAAATCTGTCTGCTCCGCCGGGAATCTGAAGATGAAGAATCTCTCCTTCTTCGGAAATACGGTTTAAAATCCGGTAAACAGTCGCCTTGCTGATGGAAGGGAATTCGCAGTGAACACAGTCATAAACCTCGTCCGCCGTGGGATGATCAAGTGCCATCAGAGCATTCATAATGGCTGTTTTCTGAATGGTGTTTTTCATCTTGTCACTTCCTAAATAAGAACTGTTTGCAATTAGGATTATACCAAAATAATTTTAAATGTCAATACTATTTTTGAAAAATTTTTGATTTTTTAATCAAAAAATCAAAAGGGAAATTTATATATTTTTCCAATTATATTTTTATTTTAAAAAGCCAAAATAATGTTGCAAACGCAAATCAATAAAAGGAGTGTATATTCAATGTCCAGCTCTAACAAACAGGCAAAAGCAGCTCTTGAAAGATTTAAACAGGAAGCTGCAAACGAAGTAGGCGTTAACCTTAAAGACGGTTATAACGGCGATCTTACTTCCCGCCAGGCAGGCTCCATCGGCGGCCAGATGGTCAAAAAGATGGTAGAATCCTATGAAAACAGCATGAAATAATGCATTTTCTCTTTTTTTGCGAAAAAGCGGAGCGGAAACGCTCCGTTTTTTCATAATAAATTTTTGTTGATGAATAACACTATATATTGACTATATATATTTATAAGTGATATTATTATGACAATATGTCATAATAACGGAGGGAGCACTTTGCCGAGCCAGACCTTCAATAATCTTTCCGAAGAGAAAAAACAAAGAATATTCAACGCGCTTTATGCGGAGCTTCAGCGCGTTTCTTTTCCGGAAATGTCAATAAACCAGGTTATAAAAAATGCCGGAATTCCCAGAGGCAGTTTTTATCAGTATTTTGAAAATAAAGACGATGCTTTTGATTATTTTATTCAGGAAAGCTCGAAAAAAATAAAGGAATGTGTAATAAAACGCATTTCCACCGTTCATGGGGATATTTTTGAACTTTGCGAAACCGTTTTTGATGAAATAGTAAACGCGGGCAAAGAAAAAAGTATGATCAATATAGTGGATCACGTTATTCCTTATGTTAACGTAAACAAGCTGGAACCGCTTTCCGAATACATAGAAAATATGGAAAGAGAAAAAAGGCTGGAAGCCTGTTCTTCTTTGGGAATAGGAAATCTTAAGATAAAAGACGAAGAGGAACTTATGGATATAATCGGTGTGATAGAATCCATTTTTCAAAGTGCCCTTCCGCAGATAATCTGCGGAAAAGAGGATACTTCGGATATAAAAAACAAGTTTGTAAGAAAGCTTAATTTTATTAAAAGAGCAGCCGAAGGGGAGGCAGTGTGATATATGTTTTCAAAATTCAGCGTTAAAAAACCATATACGGTTTTTGTAGGAATTATAGTTATTCTTGTTCTTGGCGTGGTTTCGTTTTTAAAGCTCACTCCGGATCTTCTTCCAAGTATGGATTTTCCTTACATAATCATAACCACCACTTATGTGGGAGCTTCTCCGGAACAGGTGGAAGAAACCGTTACAAAACCCATAGAACAAAGCATGGCAAGGCTTGATAACATAAACAATATTTCTTCCACTTCGGCAGAAAACTTTTCTATGGTTATGCTGGAATTTGCGGAAGGTACGGATCTTGGCATTACGTCCGTTGATATCACAAATGCCATCGGTCAGCTGGAATCCGGCTGGGATGACAGCGTGGGAACTCCGATAATGCTCAAAATAAATCCGGATATGCTTGCAACCGCTGTTGTTGCCGTAAGCATGGAGGATATGGACGAATACGAGCTTACCTCTTTTGTGGAAAACACCCTTATGTCCCAGCTGGAAGGCGTGGAAGGCGTTGCATCTGTTTCTGCCGAAGGTATGATAAGCCGCAGCGTGGAGCTTGTTATTTCCGAAGATAAAATCGAAGAGCTTAACGACAGAATAGAAATGGAAATCATCAAACAGTTTGATGAGGCCTATACCGCAATAGATGATGCGGAAAAACAGCTTGAAAGCGGAAAAAACGCAATCTATGCCGGCAATCTTGAAATTAAAAAGGGCAGAGAAGAACTTGAAAAAGCCAAAGCAGAAGCAGAAAAAGAGCTTGCAAAAGGCGAAGGCGAACTTAACAGCGCAAAAGCGGAGCTTGCATCTGCAAAAAGGGAACTTCAAAAGGCAGAAGAAGAAATTCTCGATCAGCTTGATCAGCTTTATGAAGCTTATGATAAACTTATCGAAGCAAGCCTTAGCGTTGCAACCCTTAAACAAAGCGAAATTGCCCTTTCCACAAGCCTTACTGCCTTGCAGACAGTAAAGGATTACGTTGATAATAACGAGGATATAGATCTTTCCGAAATAGACGAAATTATCTATGAAATGACCGGCGAGGAATACAGCACTTACGAAGCGCTTGTAAACGGAATAGAAGAAATCGAAGCTGGTCTTGAAACCGTAAGAAATTATCTTTCCGATATAGACGAAGCTCTTGCGGAATACGGATACAGTTCCGATACCGTGTGCGACGCGGTTGCGGAAATTACCATGGGCATTGCGGCATGCCATATGTATCTTAACGAAATAGACGCAGGCTATGCGCAGCTGCTCGAAGCGGAATCTCAGCTTGCACAGGGTGATGCAATGCTCGAAGCCGGAAAGCAGGAAGCACAGAAACAGTTTGCAGAAGCAGAAAATATGCTTAATTCCTCCGCGGCGCAGCTTTCTGCTTCTTCCAAACAGATAACCGCAGCAGAAGCGGAGCTTGAAGCAAACAGAGAAAAAATAGATATCGCCATGGAAGAAGCCCTTGGCGCTGCCGACGTAAGCGAAACGATTAATCTTGAAACCGTTGCGACCATTCTTTTTGCCCAGAACTTTGAAATGCCCGCAGGATATGTTATAGATAAAGGCGAAAAAGTTCTTGTGCGTGTGGGCGATAAATTCGATTCCGTTGATGATATCGGAAGCCTTGTGCTTTTTGACCTTGGAATGGATGAACTTGGCGCAATAACCCTGGAAGACATTGCGGATATAAATTATACGGATAACTCCGATGAAACCTATGCAAGCATCAACGGAAGCCGTGGCGTTATTCTCTCTTTCAATAAACAGTCCAACTACGCAACCGCAACCGTTTCGGAATCCCTTGACGAAAAATTTGCACAGCTCGAAGATAAGTATGCAGGTCTGGAATTTTCTCCTCTTATGGACCAGGGCGATTATATTGATATAATCATCAGTTCCGTTCTGGAAAACATGATTATCGGCGCCGTTCTTGCAATAGTGATTCTTGTTATATTCCTGCACGATATCCGCCCGACCTTTATGGTTGCCCTCAGCATTCCGATAAGCGTTGTTTTTGCAATAGTGCTTATGTATTTCAGCGGCGTAACCCTTAATATTATCTCTTTGGCCGGTCTTGCTGCGGGTATTGGTATGCTGGTGGATAACTCCATAGTTGTTATAGAAAACACCTATCGTTTAAGAAGCCTTGGACTTTCTCCGGTAAAAGCCGCTGTTTCCGGCGCATCGCAGGTTGCGGGAGCAATTACTTCCTCCACTCTTACCACTATCTGCGTTTTCCTGCCCATCGTATTTGTGGAAGGCATTACCAGACAGCTTTTCCAGGATATGGCGCTTACCATTGCATATTCCCTTATCGCAAGCCTTATAATTGCGCTTACCCTTATTCCCGCGATGTCCCCGGCGGTGCTTAAAAAAGTTAAGGAAAAGAAAAAAGAAGAAGGAGCGTTTATGCGTGCCTATGGCAAGGTTATAAACTTTGCCCTTAACGCAAAAGTGCTTGTAATAATCCTTGCTGTTGCGCTTTTGGGCACAAGCGCATACGCCTGCATAAGCCGCGGATTTATCTTTATGCCGAGCTTTGAATCCAACCAGCTTACCGTTAATATCAATATGCCGGAAGGTTCTGTGCTCGAAGATACTGCGGAAATTTGCGATGAATTTGCAAAGGACGTTCAGACTGTAAAAGGCGTGCAGACGGTTGGTACAATGCTTTCCGGTGGAATGACCAGCATGATAGGCATGAGCGGCGGCAGTTCCGACGTAACTTCCGCTGTTATGTACGTTCTTTTGGATAGCGAAGGCGAAAAAGAAGCCGCAAAGGTAACCAGGGCCATTGCCGGCATTGCCGAAAGATACAGCGATTCTGCAAATATTGCGGTGACCGGCGGAATGATGGATTCCATGAGCATGCTTACCGGCAGCGGTATAAGCGTTAACGTTTACGGTAATGATATTGAGGATATCACCCTTGCCGCAAAAGAACTGGGAGAGATCATCGGCACCGTTGACGGAATATCCTATGTTTCCGCAGGCGAAGAAGAAACCGAACCTACCATAAATATCAGCGTAAATAAAAACGAAGCTATGAAAAACGGCCTTACCGTTGCACAGGTTTTGCAGGAACTTGCAGGCAAGCTTACAGAAAGCGTTTCTGCCGCAACTGTTGATACGGATAACGGCGAATATGATATTGTGATTATTTCTGAACAGGCGCAGAACTTTACCAGAAAAGATATAGAAAATTACGTATTCAAAGTAACAAAACAGGATGGAACAAAAGCGGAGGTCAAACTTTCCGATATTGCGGAAATTACCGACGGAAATACCCTTTCCAGCATCGGAAGAACCTCGCAGAGAAGATACCTTACCGTTTCCGCGGGAATTGCCGAAGGCGAAAACGTAACGCTTGTGGCTTCCGACGTGGAAGACGCTCTTGCGGGATATGCCGCACCGGAAGGTGTTACCTATGAATTTTCCGGCGAAAACGAAAGTATTATGGAAGCCATGTGGGAACTTGTAAAAATGCTTGGAATAGGCATTATTCTTGTTTATCTTATAATGGTTGCGCAGTTCCAGTCTTTGCGCTCTCCGTTTATCGTTATGTTTACCATTCCGCTGGCGTTTACCGGAGCGTTTATCGCTCTTATGATATGGGGACTTGAAATAAGCGTTGTTGCCATGATAGGCCTTGTAATGCTTGTGGGTATTATCGTAAACAACGGTATTGTTTTGGTTGACTGCATAAACCAGCTCAGAGAATCCGGTATGCCCAGAAGAGAAGCTGTTATAGAAGCTTCCAAAACAAGACTTCGCCCTATATTTATGACAGCCCTTACCACCATTCTTGCGCTGGTTCCCATTGCGCTTGGCATTGGCTTCGGTTCCAGCCTTATTCAGCCGGTGGCTGTTTGCTGCATCGGCGGTCTGCTTTACGCAACGGTTATGACCCTTGTGGTTATTCCGGTTATGTACGAACTTCTTTCCAGAAAGAAGATGAACGTAATCAAGGAAGACGAACTTGAAATTTCGGAGCTTTGATATAATATCATAAATATAAAAAGGAAAGTGTGTTTGGTGCCGCGCAGAAGATCACTTATAAAAATCCTTATGGGAACTTCTTATTATAGACCAAAACCTAAATGTTTTTTGGGAATGCTGCTTGAAGGGCAGAGAAGAACCGAAAAAAGTAATTGGCCCCATTCCCGCAGAAGCACTCGCCGAAAAAACAAATGGCTGGATTGGTAAAATCAAATTTAAAAGCGGCCGGATAAAACCGGTCGTTTTTTATCCAAAAAATTATTTGTTGATAAACCGTATTTTTTATGATATCATTCAATCAGAAGTACCCCAAAAGGAGGATTTTATTATGGATAACAAAACACTTGTGAAAGAAGCCCTTGCCGCAAGAGAAATGGCATACGTGCCCTATTCCGGATTTGCCGTAGGCGCTGCTCTTCTTACAAAAGAAGGAAAAGTTTATCGTGGATGCAATATAGAAAACGCGGCATTTTCGCCCACAAACTGCGCGGAGCGCACCGCTTTTTTTAAAGCAGTAAGCGAAGGCGAAAGAGAATTTGCCGCCATAGCCATTGTGGGCGGCCCTGTGGGCAATCCTCCGGTGGATTTTTGCTATCCCTGCGGAGTTTGCCGCCAGGTTATGGCAGAATTCTGTTCCGATGATTTTACCGTAATTATCGGAAAATCCGAAGATGAATTTAAAGAACACAAGCTCAGCGACGTTCTTCCCTATACCTTCCGGGAACCCGACCTTCACAGATAATCTGAAAGGCGGCACACAGGCTTATTCCGTTTGTCTGGTAAACAAAAAACCGTGCTCAAATTTTGAGCACGGTTTTTCTTTTCGAGCATCAGCCGCAGCCGCAGGAACATACGCCGATATCGTTGTCTTCAAGCCGCGGAGGGAAAAATTCGCTGGTGGGGAATTTGATATGCTTGAATACCTCGCAGGGGTCATCGGTTGTTGTAACGCATTCTTTTCCGGGAATGCAGAAATCATAGGCCGGAATAAGCATCTGCACTCTGCGTTCCAACTGAACAATGGTAAAAAGTCCAAGGGTAACAAGCACTCTTCTTGTACCGGAAACAGAAAAATTCCCTTCAAAAAGATTTGCGATGGGCTCCGGAAAAGCAATTTCCGGAACGTAATAATCGCAGTCGCAGTTATCCGCAAATCTGCTGTGAAGCACAATGGGCGAAACCACCTGAACAACCGCTCTGGGGTTATCGGAAATCACGCCGGAAGCTTCCATAGAAACATCGGAACTGAACACTTTTACGTTGCCTTCGCTTCCGTAAAGAATAACTTTTTTGGAAAAGAACGCAACTCCCGTAACCGTATCCGCGGTGGAAACAGGTGTATAGTACGCAGAAAGGTTAACAAGAAAATAAAAGGTCATATCAACGGAATAAAATCCGCGGTTGAAGGGAATGGGCTCTACTTCCAGAAAAACGTTAAGTACTTCGACGCTTTTGGCTTTTACGCTTATTGCCCGGTCGATTTTTGCCTGTTCCGTTTCTGTAAAATATACCTGAAGATCTTCAAGGCAATCTTTATCAATGGACTGTCCATGTTGGAGGATTTTTTAAAATTACCAAAACGTTGAACGGATCAGAGCGTTTTCTGCCTGTTTTGCTATATACGATTTTTGCGATAATCATGCGCAAAAGTGCGTTTTTTTGGGCGGCGTCGGAAGCCTCGTAAACGTCTAAAACAGAGTGGGTTTTTTGAGCCAAAAAACCTTGGTCTGACTCCAAAACTGCTTGCTTTCTGTCTTGCTGTTCCACGATAAACTTTTTGAGAAATTCCGTGCGTTCGTTGATGGAATTCCGGCGGTCGAGGAAGGTATCAACGTCATAGACGCTTCGCTCCAAAAGGTCATAGGTTTTCGATAATTGGCTGGCAAGATTTTTAAGCTCTCGCTCTGCTGCCGATATGGCGTTATCGTAAGCAGTGACGTCCGGGGGAACGGCGTTCGCTACGTTCGCATCGATTACGGCAAGCTGCTCCCGCAGGTTGGCGAGAACGGCCGCTTCTACTTCTTCGGTGGGGTGTGTTGGAATGCAACCGGGATTTCGGCACATGAGGAACGGAATTTTTGTTCTCTTCCCGGCAGGGTGGCGCACCATAAGGTTCCCACAGTTTCCGCAATAAACCAAGCCTGCAAGGGGATTTTGAACTGTTCCATCAAAATATTTTTTGTGCCATTTTTTATCAATAATTTCTTGGGCGCGGCAGAACGTTTCTTCGTCAATAATAGGCGGGTGGATACCGTTGGTTACTTTCTTTCGTTCCGGAGTAGGGTAGGAATGGCGCACGCCGTTTTCTACGACGTAATGCTGTTTATCCCAGACCGTCTTTCCGGCATAGACGGGGTTTTTAATGATGTAGGCAACGCTTCCGCGGGAAAACTTATCGGAGCGGGCAGGATGAGCACCCAGAGCGTTGAGCTGGCGTGCAATGCTTTCGGTACCCACGCCCTGGTTAACGTATAAATCAAAAATCATTCTGATGTAGAATGCTTCCGGTTCATAGATTTCAAGAGTGGGGTGACGGTCCACAACGGCTTTATGGTAGCCATAGGGTGCGTTTGCGAGGTACGCGCCTTCTTCCACAGATTTCTGTATTCCACGATGCAGACGTTTTTTTATAATCTTCAATTCCCGGCGGGCGAAAAGCGATTCTATCTCGAAGTGCTCTTCATCGGAATCCTTGCAGAGATCTATCGTTTTATCCGGGGTGATGATTTTTACGTTAAAACGGCGGAATGTATCCATTATTATTCCCTGCTCCGCCATGGATCCACGGCCTAAACGGTCAACATCCATTACGAGCACGGCGGAATAGTTTCCGGTGCTCACGGCTTCCAGCATTTTGAGCATCTGCGGACGTGCATACAAGCTTTCGCCGGAAACCACTTCTTCAAACGTAAGAATGATATGCAGCCCCATTCGCTGGGCAAGGGCTACAAGCTGTTCTTTATGCCGGCGAAGCGTTTCTTCGGTGGTATCGTGAAGTTCTTCCGCACGGGATTTTCTTAAATACATCAGAACGTCCATCGTTTTTCTCCTTTTATATTGACAGTTCTTTAAAAAAATATTAATATAAAAGGTACAAAATTACCTTTGCGCTGTAGTTTTGTACCTTATCCCGCTTTGGATGGCAGCTCCGGAGCGGGATTTTTCTATTTTGATATCAAAAGTAAAGAAAGTAATAACAAAAGTAAAGAAAGTAATAACAAAAGTAAAGAAAGTAATAACAAAAGTAAAGAAAGTAATAACAAAAGTAATGACTTTCTTAACACCTGTTGCAAATTTTGCAACAACTGAACCGTTTCCAAAATGGAAACAGTTCAATTTTTAAATAAATACGTAAAAATACGTAAAAAAGTGTTGACATACGTATTAACACGTGTTATAATGTATTCAGACAGTTAAGGAAGGGAAGTGATAAAATGACATACAGTGAACTAAAAAAGTTCCTTAAAAAGAACGGCTGTTATCTTGAAAAAGAAGGTGCAAACCATGAAATATGGTTTAGTCCAATGACTGAAAAAAGGTTCACCGTTGGCAGACACAATAAAGAGGAAGTTCCGATAGGAACACTTAAAAGCATCAAAAAAGCGGCGGGGCTTGAATAAAGCCCCTCTGCAAAAAATATAATATCAACAGAAGGAAGGTTTATGATGATGAAATATGTTTATCCGGCGATTTTTACGGAAGAAGAAAACGGATATTATTCCGTAAGATTTGATGATGTTGATGGCTGCTTTACTTCCGGAAAGGGAATTGAAGAAGCTATGGATATGGCAAAGGATGCGCTTTGTCTAATGCTTTACGAGTTGGAAGAAAAGGAAGAAAAAATTCCGGATCCTTCCGATATAAGAGCGCTGCACTATGATTCAAATGAATTTGTTTCTTTAATTCAATGCGATACTATCGAATACAGAAAGTTTTTTAATAATAAAGCAGTAAAAAAGACACTTTCCATTCCAGCGTGGCTTAATGAAATGGCAGAGAAAAAAGATATTAATTTCAGCGCAACTCTTCAAAGTGCTCTTAAACAACAGCTCAATATCGAATGATAAAAGTAATGACTTTTTGCTCCCGACATTTGTTTCGGGAGCTTTTTTATTCTTCAATCATTTCATAGAAAACATTTTCAGAAATTACTTCGATGTCTTCACCTTTAAGAATCAAAGCTTCTGCTTTCTTTTGCTTCGTGCTTTTTCCGTCCTTAATAGTAGAGCAATAATCATTATTGCCAAGAACAAGATAATTTGTTTTTTTGGTTACGGTATCCCCACAGAAACCACCCATATTTACAACGATTTGCATTGCTTCCTTACGGAGCATTTTTTCAAGAATTCCTGTAAAAACAAAACATTTTCCATATACGAGGGTATCGGTATCAAAATCAGTTATTTCAGTAACTATATTTTT
>SVNB01000046.1 GCA_015067125.1 Oscillospiraceae bacterium | reverse complement strand
TGCCCACGGCAGAAAAATGTTTAAAACGGGCAGCATTACCGTTAAAGAGGAAGTCATTGAAGACGCGGTGGCGGCGGCGAACCTTTTGAAAAACGATGAGCGCATCGATTCGGAAAAGGTTTTTATTATCGGTCACAGCATGGGCGCAATGCTTGCTCCGCGAATTGATGCGGAAGGCGGAAATTTTAAAGGACTTATTCTTATGGCCGGAACCCTTGCAAAACTGGAAGAAGTGCTTTTTCGCCAGCTTGACGAAATGAAAAACGGAAAAAGCAAGATCATGAGCTGGGTTGCTTCGGCACAGGATAAAAAGTTCCGCAAGAGCTTTGAAGGGCTGTATTCGCTTTCTGATGAGGAAGCCAAAAAACGCAAATATGCCGGTGGAGTCGATCTTTATTATTTTAAGGAAATGGGTCTTCATCCGGCGGAAAAATATCTTGAAAACATCGAAAAGCCGGTTCTGGTAATGCAGGGAAGCAAAGATTTGCAGGTCAGCAAAAAGGATTTTGATGGATACAAAAAGCTTTTGGGCGATAAAGAAAATGTGAGTTTTAAGCTTTATGATGGGCTGAATCACTGTTTTGTGCCGGCACTTTATGACGATATTTCGAAAGCCACGAAGGAATTTTCGGTCGAAAGACATATTGGTGAGGACGTGATTTTTGATATTGCCGGCTGGATTTTTGAAAATTGCTGAAAGGGGAAAAATGGAATGGGATTTGCGGAAACCTTCAAGGCGCTTTCGGACCCGGTGCGCAGAGAGATTCTGCTTATGCTTCGGGAAGGAAGAATGTCCGCCGGGGATATCGGTTCTCATTTTGATATGACCGGCGCTACAATATCGTATCATCTTTCGATTCTTAAAAAAGCTGACCTTGTTTATGAAACAAAGCAAAAAAACTTTGTTTTTTATGAACTTAATACCTCGGTTTTTGAGGAGATAATGCTCTGGTTTGCACAGTTTAAAGGAGAGAACAGCGATGAAAATTAATAAAAAACTTCTTGTTATAACGACGATTATTATTCTTTTGCCGATAGCGGTGGGACTTATTTTCTGGGATCAGCTTCCGGAAACTATGGCGACACATTGGGGAAACGACAACGAACCGAACGGCTGGACTTCCAAGGCTTTTACAGTTTTCGGAATTCCGGCGGTTATAGCGGCACTCCACGTAATTTGTCTTGCGGTGACTTATGCCGACCCCAAAAGAAGCAATATCGGTCAAAAAGCTATAGGAATCGTTTACTGGATTCTTCCGGCAACTGCGCTTTTGGTAATGGGTTCTACCTATGCATATGCGCTTGGAATGAGCGTGAACATCGGAATGATATGCTGCCTTTTGATGGGAGTTATTTTTATTGCTCTGGGAAACTATCTGCCGAAGGCAAGGCTGAATTATACATTCGGATATAAGATTCCCTGGACTCTTAACAGTGAGGAAAACTGGAACAGGACTCACCGTCTTGCGGGCTGGCTTATGGTGATTTGCGGATTGATTTTTATAATCAATGCGTTTATTCTTTCGGAATGGGTGCTTCTTGCCTGTTTTATTGCGGCGGTCGTTCCGATAATTTATTCTTATGTTCTTTATAAAAAGGGAATATAAAGAAAAAAGCATCTGCATATTGCAGATGCTTTTTTTATTCTTCGATGCGCACTCCGTCGATATGGACAAATCTTACGGAAGAAATTGCATAGCTTGAAAGAGGACGGCAGGCGCAGTCATAAGAATGTGCCGCGATTTTTACCGTATCAAAAGTGGGCGTATCGCCGTCAACGGAGGTTATTACCGGGGTGTGCTGCCAGTCTTCCGTATCAAGAATCAGTTGACAAATATCCCCGGGCATTATTTCGGAAATTCCAACCTCGTGCCCAAAGGGGCCGATGCCCTTGTTGTTCACAAGAAAATTAAAAAGGTATTTAACGCCTGTCCAGGCCGGGGCACGGTCATCAAGGCTTTTGTAGTACCAGCCAAAGGTGGGTGTAAAATTCATCGGTGCGCCGCCGGCAAGAATACACTGGCTTGCAAAAGAGGTGCAGTCCCCGCCTATGGGACTGAAATCATAATATTCGGGATTGCGAAAATATGCCCAGCGGTTGGCGTATTCCACCGCCGCAGAGCGTTTATACGGTCGTTCGATAAGTGCCATGGTCCCTCCACAAGTTTTTTTGAATTATATTCAAAAACTTTCTTAAAAAGAATAAAATTCTTTTAAAAGCGATGCTTAAAAGCGTTGCAACCGCAAAGCTTATCGTGCTATAATATATCTTGTCAATAACTGACGAATCGGAGGAAATTTTGATATGAGCAACGTAAATAAAATTAAAATAGAAATTGCCGGAGCAAGCTATACCGTGGCAACTTCCGAACAGGAAGGCTATGTTCGCGACCTTGCAAAAGAAATGAGCGACGATATCGACGCCCTTATGACCAGAAACCCCACCCTTTCTATGAACGACGCCTTGGTGCTTTGCGCCATTGCGTACCTCAGCGAATACAAAAAAGAATCCGCCAACAGCGACCATATCCGTTCCCAGCTTAAAGAATACCTGGGCGATACCGCAAGGGCAAGAATGGAAGTTGACGAAGCAAACCGCCGCGCAGATAAGCTTGCAAGAGAAGTAGAGGAGCTTAAAAGACGTTATGGCGTTTGAGGTTAAAGTAAAAAAAATCCGTGAAAACGCAGTCGTACCCCAAATTGCAACAGCGGGTTCCGCCGCCGCAGATCTTTATGCCTGCACGGAAGAGCCTGTAACCGTTCCTGCGGGCGGCAGCGCGGTTGTTCCTATCGGAATAGCCATTGCCGTTCCGGAAGGCTATGGCGCCTTTATCTTTGCCAGAAGCGGCCTTGGCATAAAACACGGCATTGCGCCGCGCAACTGCGTAGGTGTTATAGATTCCGACTATCGCGGAGAAATCTGCGTGGGACTTCAGAATCATTCTGATAAAGACTATACTGTTCTGCCCGGGGATCGCATCGCCCAGATGGCCATAATGCCCGTTATGGCCGCGGAATACGTTCTTTGCGAGGAACTTTCCGATACGGAAAGGGGCAAGGGCGGCTTCGGCTCCACCGGAAAATAAAAGTGCATAATAAAAAATCCGTCACAGCGTGGCGGATTTTTTTGTTTGCGGTTTTATCGGATTATTTTTCTTCTGCGGGGAAAACATCTATATATTTAACAACGTATCTTCTGATAAGCGAAGAATCCATAACGTTTATTTCGCCGTCGCCGGAAACGTCCGCCGCAAGCTTCTGCCGCTCGTCAAGGGTAAGCAGGCCGGCGGCATATCTGCGGGCATAGTTTGCGTCTATGGTGTTTACCTTGCCGTCAAGGTTGATATCGCCGAAAAGGCATTTTTCCAAAATAATTTCTTTTATGCTGTATCCGCACTGCAAAGTAACGACGATTTTATAGTTTTTTGAAGAAAGATATTCGGTTGATGCAAAAGATATTATTTTTACGTCTTCAAAAAGGGATTCAACCTCTTTTTTTATTTGTTGTGCCAGCTCGCTTTCGTTTTGTACAAGGGATAAATCGAAATCCATGCTGAGTATAGTTTCTGCCACCACATCAAGTGGGTCGGCAATATATTGCGACGGAACAAATTCCTTTGTATGGCTTATAATTTCTTTTATTACAGAAAGGGTGTGATTATTTACCTCACCGGAATACTGGCTTCCATCGCCATCGGCGTTTGGACCATTTGAAAGAGTAAGAGCAGAAGCAACATCAACGGAACCGGCTTCTCCGAAAAGTGAATTTCCGTAATGTTCACAGATTTCTGTCATAACTCCGGCACCGAAAGTATATCTTCCAAGCTCATAAGAAAGGTGAGTGGTATCGCGTTCCAGAATGCAGTATGCGTTTTTATCAAAGATTTTTGTTGTTCCAAAATAACTGCTGATGGCGTTTTGTTTTATTGTGGAACCATGGATTACAAAATCCGGCATATTTTTCGCATTTTCTGCAATGGCTTTTTCGACGGCAAACATATTTGCAAGGGATTTTTGATAAACCTCTTCGCGGCTCAAAACTTCAAGCTTGATTTTATATCCGTTCCCATCATAAAGGGCACTATCGCCTCCGCAGGAGCGGATATCGACCCAGTCCGCAAACCATGCAATTTCCGGTTCACCTTTGCCGTTTTCTTTGGCAATTGATTTTATTTTTTCAATAAAAGAACCAAGGCCTGCAGTAAATACTTCCGGAGTATCCACAACGGATTCCATATAGTCCTGAATAATGATAAGGTCATACCGGTTGTTTTTAAGGCTGTTATAGGCACCGCTTTGGGCATTTATTGCCGCAAGATGAGAGCGGTATGTTGCGTTTACATTGCTGTTTCTTCCGGAATAAAGACCGATGCTTCCTATGGTTGCCTTGTTTATCGTTATTTCTGTTTCCAGTCCGGCATTTTTAAGATCCGCTATAATGTTTGGTAAAAATTCGGAATAATCAGCGGTGTGGCTGTTACCGATGCAAATAATACGCAGTTTATCAAGTTTAAAATCAAGGCCTTTTTCTTTGATGCATGCGTATGCTTCGGAATTTATATTGACGTAAAAAACAGTATTTTTGGAAAAAGCTTTTTCCGAAACGGAAGTTACGTTATCATCAAGCCGAACGCAGTTTATATTTTCTGCAAGTTTTGCCCATGGAGCAGAATCGACATCTGTATAATATTCCATATCTCCGGAACCGGTGATATGCAGTTCAAGATTGTTTTCTTTTTCAGAAGAAATGATTTTATAGGTAAGATTTTCTCCGCAGGAACCGGAAACGGCTGTTTGCAGAAGTTCAATAATATTTTCTGCTCCAATTATAGATTTTTTATAATCAGAAAGTTCGTATTCGTAAGAAAGTGTGTTTTTAAGAATTTTTATAGACTTAATAATATCTTCGGATTTTACGTTTTGGCCGGAAAGCAAAGTATCTTCCAGAACTTTGAAACTTTCTGCATATTCTTCAAAATCAGTAAAAAACATTGTTGGTTCGGCAATAACTTCGGAAATCTTACGATTGCCGCCGCCTCTTATCCATCTGTCAACGGTTTTTATAGTGGAAGCGGCATATATATCAAGTGGTTCAGTTCTATTTACAGCATTGAACAATACGGCATTGACAGAAACTTCTGCAAAAGGATTTTCGATATATATTTCGGTAATTCCATTAAGGTTGACCAAGGTATATAGACCGATGTGCGAAATTGTTTCGTCAAAAACAACAGTTTTTATCTCGTTTCTGCGAAGGTACCATTCTGTAATGGTGTAATCGGTTGGATTCTCACGAGAGAGATTGGAATAGTTTGGCATTTTTCCAAAGTTATTAAGAGAAGTATCGCCGAGGTCCCGGAAGGTCAAAATGCCGTCTTCGATTTTGTACGCGATATGGGTGCTGGTTTCGTTAACAGAAACGGGAATGTATTTCCATTCTTCCGTTTCCGCCTGATGCTCATTCAAAAATGCCAAAGCATCTTCAAAAGGGATATTCTGATTAAGGGTGCATATTCCGGTATGGTCTATTCCAGAATAAATTTTGCTTTTTACGCTGTTGCCATGGTTTTCAAGCTTTTTGATAAATTCAACCGGTTTTGAGGTGGAATCACCTTCCGCAAGCATCCAGAAAGTGGGCGGAAGTTTGTAATCTTCTCCGTCGATATCTGAATATGGATCGTGACCTGTCATTTTTTCGGTTTCATAGGTGCTTCCGGTAGTATCCTCAAATCCAAAACGGTTTGCAATAAATGTCTTATCAAGGCCCGGCCACTCGGTTTTAACAGAAACCCTTGGACCGGTCATAACGGCGCATTTAATAAGCTCCGGTGCTTCGCGCATAATTCTTATAGCGGCAAAAGTTCCGAAGGAGCGGGAATGTATGGAGATTTTTTCTTCCACGTTAAAATTTTTCCGGATATACTCATAAGCTTTAAAATAACTGTCCACAAGCTGCGGGCAGCCGATATCCGGAGTTTTGGAGGTTCTGTTTGCGGTGTTGTTAACAACGTAAACAGCATAACCGGCATTAAGATAATTACGGATAACACCCACATTATCGGCGGTATTGCCGTTCCATACGCTTTCGGTAAGATGAGCGGAATATCCGTTTGTCATAACGATGAGTTTTGTGGGTTCGCCGTCTTTTGAATAACTTTCCGGAAGGAAAACAGCCGCACGGGTAGCCGCTGTGCCGCCTTCAATGGTTTCGGCATCAACGGTAAAGCGGTGAACGTATCCGGGAACATCCTTCATGCCGTATTGGGTATCGTAAATTTTTACGGAAGCGACTTCCTCTTCGGTGAGGGCAGATTTATCCGGTTTGCGAATAAGCATTCCGACGGTCATATCTTCTGTTGCGGTAAAATCGGCAGTTGTTGCCTGTTTAAGCATTTTTGAATAGTTTCCGTTTTCAAAAACTCGTACGGAAAACACATAATTGCTATCGCTTATGGAAAGGGTGCGGCCTTTTTTCAGTTCGTAACCCACAATGCAGCCATAAATTTCGTTTTCGATAATTTCGCAGGTTTCACCCACAAGCTGACCGGGGTGAACGGGTATCTGAGTGGAGAGAGGAACGATATCGTTTTCTTCCGCCCTTGCCGCCACTTCTGTGCTCAAAATAAACATCACGGCAAAAAGTATGCTCAAAAGTTTTTTCATAAAAGCACTTCCCAATAAAAAATCACTTTACAATGCCAAGAAACCGGGCGGTTTCCGCCACTGGAAGGCCCATCACGTTAAAATAATCGCCGGTTATTCCTTTTACGAGCACGCTGCCTTTGCCCTGAATGCCATACGCGCCGGCTTTATCCATAGGTTCGCCGGTGGCAATATAATTATCTATGGTTTCGTCAGAAAGTTCGTAAAATTCCACTTCGGTTTTCTGTACAAAAGAGCGCACGCCACCCTTTTCTGCAACGGCAACGCCGGTATAGACAAAGTGGCGCTTGCCGGAAAGCGCACGCAGCATCTGATGAGCATGGGCAAAATCTTTCGGTTTACCGAAAATTTCATCATCGAGCACCACCACAGTATCGGAACCGATTACGGTATCCTCCGGGCGGAGCGAGGCAACCGCAAGAGCCTTTTGCTCCGCAAGAATTGCCGGAACTTTTTCCGCAGGGGTGCCTTCCGGTACGGATTCTTCGCAGCCGGAAACCAAAATTTCATATTCCGGCACAATAAGGCTTAAAAGCTCTTTTCTTCTGGGAGATCCGGAAGCTAAAATATACATAACAAAACCTCTCTTTTTTTGGCTTAAACATCAAGTTTTTCAATAGCTGCAAGTTTTGCGGAAATGCAGAAAATCTCCATTGCCGCAGGAAGATCCACCGCCGGTGCAAAAGTGGGCGCAATGCGCAAAATGCTGTCTTCAGGGTCCTTTCCATAGGGATAAACGGCGCCCGCTCCGGTAAGAACAAGGCCTGCCTCTTTACAAAGGGCAACGGTGCGCTTTGCAGTGCCGGGCATAAGCTCCGCAGAAACAAAATAGCCGCCTTTTGGAGTGTTCCACTTTGCTATGCCGCTTTCGGCAAGTTCTTCTTTGAGCACGCCGAGCACGGTATTGAATTTGGGACGGACTATTTCTGCCTGTTTTTTCATGTGTGCGAGCACGCCTTCGGCGTTTTTAAAGAAAAGCACGTGGCGCATCTGGTTGATTTTATCCGGGCCTATGTTCTGGAAGGAAAGCATACGTTTTAAATCCGCCGTGTTTGCCGCAGATGAAGCCACCGCCGCAAGACCTGCGGTGGGAAAAGTGATTTTGCTGGTGGAACCGAGCATATAGACCATATCGCCGCGGCCGTTTTCTTCCGCAAGGCGAAGAAGCGAAGGGATTTCGTCCATGTCGCCGTCAAAATCAAGATGATGAACTGCATAGGCGTTATCCCAGAAAATACGGAAATCCGCCGCCGCAGGCGAAAGCTTCGCAAAGCGTTCCACAACTTTTGCGGAATAAGAAATTCCCTGCGGGTTGGAATATTTTGGAACGCAGATTATGCCTTTTACGCTTTCGTCTTTTATAAGCTCTTCAACGGCATCCATATCCGGGCCGTCGGGGTTCATATTTACGGTGATAAGTTCAAAGCCAAAAAGTTCGCCAACGGCAAAATGGCGGTCGTAACCCGGGGCAGGGCAAAGCAGTTTGCGGTTTTTGCATTCGCACCAGGGCGCGCTTCCGCCCGGAAGGCCGTGGCACATGGCGTGGGCAACAAGGTCATAAAAAAGATTAAGCGAGCTGTTGCCGGTGACGATGACATTTTCCATCGGAGCATCAAGGATTTCTCCGAAAAGGCGGCGGCATTCCGGAATGCCATCCACAACGCCGTAGTTACGGATATCAAAACCGTTTTCGCATTTAAAATTTTCTGTTTTGGAATTCACAAGGTCGAGCATGGGCAAAGAAAGAGCAAGCTGTTCCGAACAGGGTTTGCCACGGGAAATATCAAGTTTTAATCCAAGGGATTTTTTCTCTGCGTATCTTTTTTCAAGAATTTCTTTTTCGTTGGCAAGTTCTTTTGCGGTCATTTCAAGATAATTTTTCATGTTGTCACCTCGTTATTTCATATATGAAGTATCGCTTAATTTTTTGATAAAGCGTTTGCCTTCGGCGTTTTCAAAAAGAAAAGAAACGCCGCCGGAAACGCCGAAAAGTTCGGTTTTTTCAAGGCTTTGCGGCAAAAGACCAAGCCACATGGCGTTAAAAACGCTTAAAAGGTCGCCGTGAGAAACTATTATTATATATTCTTCATCGTTTGTTGTTATTTCGTCAAAAAAGGGTTTAAGCCTGTTCCATTCGTCCCGGCGGCTTTCTGCAGAGGGAAAAAGCCTGTCATCAATGGTGCGTTCAGGTTTTTCCATGTTTTCGCGCAGCCACGCAACGGATTTTCCCACCGCTTCGCCAAGGTTTCTTTCGCGAAGTTCCGTTCTGTACACGGGAACCGTTCCAAGATATGCAGAAACCGCTTCGGCGGTCTGCTTTGCGCGCAAAAGGTCGGAAGAATACATAACGTACCGGGCAGAAAGTTCTGCCGCAAGGTTTTTGCCTATGTTTTCGGCCTGTTTTTTACCAAGCGGAGAAAGCTCCCAATCCGTCCAGGAACCGACCATGCCGTTTGTGTGATGAACGGACTGGGTATGCTGAATGGTGATAATCGTTTTCATAAAGTGACCTCATTTGTTTTCTGCGGGAAAGGAATCTATATATTTGACAACGTATCTTCTGATAAGCGAAGAATCTATAACGTTTATTTCGCCGTCGCCGGAAACGTCCGCCGCAAGCTTTTGTTCTTCCGAAAGGGTAAGAAGCCCCGCGGCATATCTGCGGGCATAGTTTGCGTCTATGGTGTTTACCTTGCCGTCAAGGTTGATATCGCCGAAAAGTATATCCATATTGATTTCTGTTCCGTTTTCTATAACGACCTCGTATCGTGTGCTTGTATTCCATATATCGCCGGCAGAAACGGGACACCCTGTATTTTGAGCACCGCAGACAGTAAAATATAATTTATTATATGATGCGGAGTTTGAGCACATCTTGTAGCTTCCGCCCAAAAGCTCTGTTGTTGCAAGTGATTCCATGGTTGCGGTAATGCCGCTTTTTTTGGAAAGCAAAGTCATTTTTGAGGCACCGCTTGTCCATTGTACGGGATATCCGGTAAATCCTTCATCAGAAACATTATATTCTGTAAAATTAAAATCATCATAATATGTATCGGTTATTTGGATTTCGTTGTATTTTCTTCTTACCGGAAACATCATCATATAGCTGTAATAGCAGGTGTCTTCTGTAAGCCATTCAACTGTTTGGTTTACGGTCAGTCCTTTTTCATCAAACAGATATTCGACGAAGTGTTTGCCTACAACGGTTGCTTCATCGGCCGGGTCGTACATATCGGATTTACGGATTATTCTAATGTTTTCCCACTCGGTAAAAAGTACAAGATTTTCAAGAGCTGTTTCAGTGCCATCAATAAACACAGAAAAATCGGTCATTTGCTCGCTTCCGTGTGCTCCCATTCCGATGAAATCCGGTCTTCCGGCTAACTTTATTGCCATTTCGTATTCTCCGGATTGTGTAATCGGAAAAAGCCGTGTGTAATTATTGTCACACGCATACATCATATTAAGCCGCCAGCCGTATGCGTTTATTTTGGAATTGTTTGCAAGGTTAAGCTGTACTTCAAGTTTTCCGACTGGCTGGACGGAAAAAATACTGATATATCCTTTATCGGGACTGTAAATTATTTCGTTTTTTCTGTTAATCCTATTTTCCCGATAGCCAAAAATATCAGCATTGCCCTCGGCGGACCACAAAAAACCATCAACATACAGATCGCCGCTGTTTTGTATAAATTCAACTTTGGAAATTTGTGTATCGTAAATGGAATTTGCACCAATAGTAAGAACAAGATTTCCGGAATAATCATATGTTGCATTTTTGGGAAAATAAAGATAAGGAATACCAAAATCTTCACTTTTTATATTGTTTTTTTCGTCAGCTTTTCCGTTTTGGCTGAAAACCATAAGATTGCCTTGACCATCTGGGGTGCGAATGCAGACTGTGGGCATACGGGAACCGCTTCCGTTTAAAGTAAAGCGATAATTTCCGTCCGGAAGAGAATAACCGGGGTCGCGTTTATAATCAGGAACGCCGAATGTGCCTGTCTGCAAATCAAAATAGGCCGTTTTAGAGACGGTTCCGGTTGCTGTTATTTTTGTGCCTTCAACTGCAACGGTTATTTCTCCGTTGGAAAAAGTTCCTTCTTTTATGTTCAAAACATCTGACACGTTGCGTGTACCGCAGTAAAATCCGCCGGGATTATTTTCGACAAAAACAGTACCGGAATAATTTGTCGGAAGATGAAGGCGATATACAGTATCCTTTTCTCCGCAGGAACAGGCGCGGCTGCGAGTATCTTCGTTGACAGAATACCAATTGCCAAAACTGTGGTCGTGTTCTTCCGCCTTTGCAGTAACAGCAATGCCGAAAAACATAACCGCCGCAAACAAAAGGCATATTCCGTTTTTAAAGAGTTTTTTCACTGCTGTTATCCCCTTCAATAAAAACAAATTTTCTGAAAACCCGAAAAGAATCCCTGCACCGCGTTGCGGTTCACTTCCATTCAGGCAAGGGCGGCAAACAAAAAGCCGGAAGGAAAGACCCTTCCGGCTTTGTTTGATATTAGAATTCTGCGGAACCGGTAGTTCTCGGGAAGGGAAGAACGTCGCGGATATTCTGGATTCCGGTAAGATACATAATAATGCGTTCGAAGCCAAGGCCATAGCCGGCGTGCTTGCAGCCGCCGTAACGGCGAAGGTCAAGGTACCAGCTGTAATCTTCCTCTTTAAGGCCAAGTTCGTTTATGCGGTCGATAAGCACGTCAAGGCGCTCTTCGCGCTGGCTTCCGCCAACAATTTCGCCAACGCCCGGAACAAGAAGGTCCGCGGCGGCAACGGTTTTGCCGTCGTCGTTTTGGCGCATATAGAACGCTTTTATCTCCTTCGGGTAGTTGGTTACAAAAATAGGAGCTTTGTAAACTTCTTCGGTAAGATAGCGTTCGTGTTCGGTTTGCAGGTCGCAGCCCCAATATACGGGGTATTCAAAACGGTCTTTTACTTCGGAAAGGATTTCCACCGCTTTGGTGTAATCAAGGCGCACAAATTCCGCTTTGCAGATGGATTCCAGACGTTCGATAAGGCCTTTATCGTAAAAATCGTTAAAGAATTTCATCTCTCTGGGGCAGTTATCCAGAACGTAACGGAAGATGTATTTTATCATATCTTCGGAAAGCTGCATTTCGTCTGCAAGATCCGCAAAAGCGATTTCCGGCTCGATCATCCAGAACTCTGCGGCGTGGCGCTGGGTATAGGATTTTTCTGCGCGGAAGGTAGGACCAAAGGTATAGATGTTGCTGAACGCCATTGCCATGGCTTCGCCTTCAAGCTGGCCGGAAACGGTAAGGCCGGTTGCTTTGCCAAAGAAATCCTGGCTGAAATCAACGCTGCCGTCTTCGTTTCTGGGCGGATTGGAAGGATCAAGAGTGGTTACGCGGAACATTTCTCCTGCGCCTTCGCAGTCGGAACCGGTGATAAGCGGAGTGTGAACATAAACAAAACCTCTGCTCTGGAAGAACTGATGAATTGCAAAAGCAGCGGCGCTTCTTACGCGGAAAGCAGCGGAAAAAGTATTGGTTCTGGGGCGCAGATGCGCAATGGTGCGCAGATATTCAAGGCTGTGGCGTTTTTTCTGCAAAGGGTAATCCGGGGTGGATTCGCCTTCGATAATAATTTCTTCCGCGTGGATTTCAAAAGCCTGTTTTGCATCGGGAGTGAGCAGGATTTTGCCGGTTACGGAAACAGCGGAGCCAACGTTGAGTTTATTGATCTCCTTGAAATTATTGACCTTTTCTTCCTCGTAAACAACCTGAATATTGGTAAAGCAGGTTCCGTCATTAAGTTCGATAAAGCCGATGGATTTGGAGTTGCGGGAAGTGCGAAGCCAGCCGCAGATTTTAACGGTCTGGTCGGCATAAGCTTCCGGAGAGGCAAAAATAAGCCTCAGCTCCGTTCTTTTCATGGTGATCACCTCATAGTTAATTAATAATATTACACTTTAATATATCATATTTTCCAAAAGGTTTCAAGAGATTGGAAAGATTAAGTTTAAAGGTTTAAAAACCGCACAAATAAGCACTTTAAAAATCACCTTTAATGCAGCCTGATATATTATAGACCTAATTAATATAAATGTGCCGCCGGCAAACACATTTTGCATCCCTGTAAGGGCTTCACCGCAAGGTGAGTTTGACGAAAAAAAATCCCTCTGTTTTCGCAGAGG
>SVNB01000045.1 GCA_015067125.1 Oscillospiraceae bacterium | reverse complement strand
AACCTTGCGGGTCTGCAAACTTCCAATATCTTTATTCCAAACGAGGAATACAGAAACAAAATGACCGCCGCAAGGGGATATTTCTCTCTTAACATTTTCGGTTACAAAGCCTGCGAGCTTGCGTACGATAAATGCGAGGAATGGCTGGACGAGCTGCTTTTGTACTTTGACGAAAACAGAAAATTTGTCGAAGAATATTTTGCTGCAAATATGCCGGAAGTAAAAGTTCACCGTTTGCAGGGTACTTACCTTATGTGGCTGGATTTTAGGGCATGGGGCATGGACGAAAAAGCGTTGGAAGACTTTATGGTACATAAAGCGCAGGCGATTTTTGACGAAGGCTACGTTTTCGGCGAAGGCGGTAAAGGCTTCGAGCGTATAAATATTGCCTGCCCGAAGCGTGTTCTTGCAAACACCCTTGATAGAATTTATAAAGCGAAAAAAGAGCTTTGATAAAACAGACACCCTCCGGAATTTCCGGAGGGTGTCTTGTTTTAATTATTTTTGCTACGTCAATTTTTTATTAAAAATATAAAAGGGGTCCATTTCTGTTATGGAAACAAGTTCCCATTTATATGTATCATACCAGATGCGCTTGCCTTTAAAAATAACTTTATAGGGGTATTCATTGCCGATTTCCGTTTCTCCGATAACCGTAATGGTAACGTTGACATTTCTTCTGAAAGAGGATATTTGAAAATGTTCGCTGCCGCAAGGTTTTGCAGAAGTAAAAACCGGGTGCCTTTCGTCATAATAATCAAGGTTTTCTAAAAACGTATTGATGAATTCTTCCGAATATTTATCATAAAGAAAAGTGCGGTAACCGCCGGAACAGGCGGCGGAATCAACGGATACCGGCCCGAAAAGTCCGATCAGAACATAAGCCGCCGCGGCAAGAAAAAGCATTGTTCCGATAATTATCGCGATGATTTTTATAACAAGCTTTTTTGTTATTTTTATCTTTTTGCGTTCCTGAACGGGTTTTCCTTCCGGAAAATAAAAATCCTTTCCCGTTGCCAGAAACTGCACCGAGGTATTAAGCAATTCCGCAAGCTTTATAAGGTTTTCGGTATCCGGGCTGGAAAGGTCTGTTTCCCATTTGGAAACCGCCTGGCGGGAAACCCCAAGGCTTTCCGCAACGTATTCCTGGGAATATCCGGCGTCCCTTCTTAAATTTCCGATTCTTTCACCAAGAGTCATTTTATCACCTCCGTGACTTTATCTTATCAAAAAAATCCGAAAAAGACTACCAACTGTATGTCAACTATTGGTTGCGGATATGAAAAACACGCTTAATTTCAAATTGAAAAGCGATTTTTCCGGCGGTATAATTTAATTGCAGCCGGCAAGTAAATAAAAAAAGGAGTTTTCATTATGGAAGAAAAACTTTATCTTATAAATCATCTTACACTTATAACCGGTCTTTCCGACCGCACCATTCGCAACTATATTTCTTCTGGAATTCTTAAAGGCGAAAAGATAAACGGAATGTGGCATTTTACCCCGGAAGAAGTGGATGCGTTTATCAGAAATCCTGCCGTGCGCCCAAGCATTGTGGCAAAAAACAACAGCACAGTCTATGATTTTATGCTTAACGACAGCAAAAAGGAAGAAGAAACCTGCGTTATCCTTGATTTGCCAAAGGCGGACGTTAAAGGAATATCGGAATTTTTCTGTTACCGCATAACAAACGAAAATTACAGAGATATAAATTTCAGCCTTGATGGATTATACAAAACCCCAAGGGTTATTCTGCGCGGAAAACCAAAAGACGTTTTCGGACTGATAGACGAATATTATAAAAGCTCTCTTGTATAAAGGGAGCTTTTTTGTTTACTGCTTTTTCTTTATAAAGCTGTGTACGTCGGTATGAAGTTTCATCTTCGGATCGGATTTGTGCTCGCTTAATTCCTTGTTTATCAGTGCGCCGATAAGGGTAATATTCGCAAGAATATAAAGCCAGAGCATCAGAATTATAACGGAAGCAAGTGAACCATAAACTGCGGAATATTTTACCGAAGAACTTATGAACCATGAAAAGAATCCGCTTACGGCGGTAAAAAGCACGGAACCTATTGCCGCGCCGGGAAGAACGCTGATTTTATACGGACTGCGCCACGCGCTGAAATAATATACGGTATATAGCATTCCTGCGGAAAGAACGTCAAGGATTATAAAACGGAACCAGTTCCAAAGGTTTGCAAGGTCAATAAGATTTATAAAATCTATTGCCGCAAAAACAGGTTCCAAAAGGTTTATAAGCCATCTTCCCGCAATAACGATTATAGCAAAAAGATAGACCATAAGCAGAAAAGCAACCGCATAAACAAAGCTGAAAATAAATCTTGCGGCATCGTTTCCGCCGCGGCTTTCGTAAATTTCGCGCAGGGAATCCGAAAGCATTCTGAATGCGGCGGCGCCGGTATAAACTGCGGTAACAACGCCTACTACAAGAAGACCGCCGGATTGCGATCCCGTATATACAAGATATTCTTCTATTATGGAAAGTACCCCGGAAGGAATTATATAGGAAAATTCTTCAAGAAAAAGTATAATGTCTTCTCCGAATATGCCAAGTATCCACTGTACGCAGATAAGCATGGGAAAAAGCGTCATTATTAAAAAATAAGAAAGTGCCGCCGCAGAGCGGTTCAGCTTCAGCGCAAAGAATTTTTCCAGAAGACTTAAAATTCCGTTAAAAGAAAAAATACGGTTCATCAAAACACCTGTTAAAATACCTTATTTTATGTTATTATAATTATCATAAATCATCGGGTATGAATAATTCAAGTACCAAATAGTAAATTTTGGTTTATCCGGCAGGGGAGAATGATTTTTTTGAACGGATTTGAAGATATTTTATTGTTTCACTTTAAAAAATATCCGCTTATGCTTCCGCAGGATGCGGTAAAACTTTGTTTTCAAAGCGCTTTTGGCTGCGGACATCTTATAAAAAACGAAGAACAGGCTTTGAGCATGCTCAAAAATGAGATGGAAAATATAAAAGAAAATAGCCGTGCTCGGCTTTTGGAATCTATCGGAAGCGGATACGCGCGAATTGATCTTTGCGCGGCAAAAGCAAAGAACATACCGGCAGAAAAAATCTGTAAAGTGTTTATAAAATCCGCGGAAAACGGAATAAAATCAGATTTTGAAGAAAAAACAACCGTGCTTAAAAATCTTGCGGCAGCGGAAAAAGCTCCTTTTTCCGCAAAGGAACTGGAAGAATATCTTGCGGATTATGACGGAAAAATGGTAAGCCATACAAAAGAATATAAAAAAGCCTATGCTCCGGCATACCGGGTTATATGCGAAAAATTTGCCGAAGATTTGCAATAAACCGGGCTTTATGATATTATAAAACATAGTTTTAATAATAAAAGGTGATTGGATTATGATTCGTTTCAGAAAAGCAAAAGGAATAAAAAGCATAGAAAGGGAATATAAAGCAGTTTCTTCCGTGGATTACGCAAAGGATTTTGTGGAAGTGGAAAGATTTATCGAATGCTGCAAAATGTGCCCAAATTACGGCGCAAAATGGGGATGCCCGCCATACAGCTTTGACGTAAAGGAAAAATACTGGAATAAATATAAATATCTGCACCTTTTTGCGTTTAAAATGTATCTGGAAGACGATATTGCCGAGCACGGAATGACCGAAGAGAAAATAGACAGCCTTGTGCTTGGAATCCGCCACCAGAACTATATTCTTGCAAGCAAATGGATCCTTGCTTTGGAAAGAGCAAACCCGGGTTCTTTTGCGTTGGATGGAGGCCACTGCGCAAAATGCAAGCGCTGCACCCGTCCAAAGGGCAAACCCTGCCGTCACGAAGACGATATCCGTCCGGCAATAGATGCCATTGGCGGAAACCTTGTTAAAACGGCGGAAGATATTTTCGGCACAAAAATACTTTGGATAGAAAACGGAAAAGCTCCGGAATATTTTCTTTTTATAGTCGGACTTTTAAGCGATTCCGAAGAACTTGCGATGATTGATTGAGGAATAAAAAATGAGATACGAAGAAGCCATAGAAAAACTTAATTCTGCGGATAAAGAAGAACTTTCCGCAAAGCTGAAAAAACTTGAAAACAGAAGCGAACTTTCAAAAGAAGATATAAATTCTCTTTTTGCGGAAACTGTGGAAATGATTTTTTCGGCTTCAAAAGAGATTAAATACGAAGAAATTTACAGAGTGGTAAGAAACGGCGGCAAACCTTTTGAAAATTACGAAGAAACTCTTTGCGAGGAAGCTCCGCTTTTCGGCGAAGATTATATCCGTTTTTGCCACGATCCAATTATTCCTTTTGTGGAAGGTAAAATCCGCGAGGGAGAAACCGTAAGCCTTATGACCTACCGCAAAGCGGTGGAAGAAAATATTTCCGCGCTTTTGATGGAAGGCTTTCCGGAAGAAAGCAATGTTTTCGATATTCTTGAAAAAGACGGTTTTACCGCCGCCGGAAAAGAAAACTATCTTCTTATTGCGGATTTTATAAAAGGCGAACTTATAAAAGACGAAAAAGACGAAGCCTTTATCAGAAAAATCAAAGATATGCTTGAAGGGGAAGAATCCTGCGCGGCTCTTTGCTATTCCCACGATGGGGCAGACTATCTTGCGGTAAGAAAAGACGTTATTGATATTTATTATTGCTGCACAAGTATAATTCTCTGCCGCCTGGACTGGATGGAAAACCGCGGAGAAATGGTGGAAGTAACGCCTATTTCTCACAGCAAAGGCTTTGCCGTTCCGGGCAAAAAAATAGATTATGACGAATTTGGCGAAGTGGGAACCTTTACGTTCGAAATGGACGATTACAGATGATTTCTTAAAAATTCAGAGGGACATAAATGAATATCACATATAAAAATCCGGGATATGAATATTCTATAGAAAGCATTATGCTTTTCCAGACAGATGAACAAACGCCTTTCTGGAGCGATTCCGTTCTGTATTTTTACCCGCAGATAGATAAAACCGAACTTGAAAAAAGAAATTTTGAAGAAAAGAAAGAATATATTTATAAAGTTCTTGAAGAAGTTTACGGCAATATAGAAGATGAACTGGAAAGCAAGATAATCCGGTATAACGAGCATTTTCAGAATTACAGAAGCCAAATCGAGGATGCGCTTTCCGAAGCGTTTGAACTGGATTCCGGACTGCTTTTTAATGACCTTACGGGCAACATAACAATGAACCCCGTTTGCCCAAGATTTTTGCAGGAAAAGTATTTTGATATTTTTTATCTTAACAGCGAAAGAGGAGCTTTGGGATTATCCATTCACGAGGTTATTCACTATTTTTGGTTTTATGTGTGGAACAAACATTTTGGCGACAGCTATGAAGAGTACGAAACCCCATCGCTTAAATGGATATTAAGCGAAATGGTTGTGGAAGCCATAATGAGCGATGATAGATTAAGCCTGATAAATCCGTATTTTCCAAGGGAAGACGGCGGCTGTGTTTATCCTTATTTTTTCGATATGATTATAAACGGAAAGCCTGTTCTTGATAAAATAAGCGAACTTTATAAAAACAACAGCATAACGGATTTTATGGAAGCTTCTTATGCCTATTGCCTTGAAAACGAAAACGCGATAAGAAACCATATAGAAGAAGCAGAAAAAGAATTTTGATAAAAAATAAAAACCCGGCCTGCGGTTGATCCGCCGGTCGGGTTTATTGCTGCCTTTTTATTATTTTGTAAAATAATGATTAAGGTGTTTTTTGTTGTTATATATGCGCATAAAAAAGCCAACGAGGAAAAGAAGAAGAGAAGCTACCGCAATAATCGTGCTGATAAGAGCGTTGCTGTCCATAAAAGTTGCAGAAATGCCGAAAACAACAAATCCGCCGCCGAGAAGGGAACATCCGGTGGCTTCGCGCCGGCACCATTCTTCGTATTCTTCCATAGTTTTTTTGGTTTTAAGCTTTGTTTTTACTTCATAAGGAATAAACTTTTTGTTTCTGGTATTTTTGCCTCTGCCAAGAAAAACAAGGCCAAGAACAATACCAAGTATAAGATATATGTAATTCATCTTATGGACCTCCGGAAAAAATTCTTTATATAGAATAACATAAAACAGCTATTTATTAAAGTGTTTTGAAGTAAAAAATTCAAAAAAGAAAAAATTTGAACATAAAAAACTAATAACAATTAAAAATACTCAAAAAAATGTAAATTTTTTCATCATCTTTTTGCATAAACAGAGAATTGTATAAAAACCCTTGAAAATGAAAAAATATAAGTTTATTATTCATTATGGATATTTTTAAAGAAAGAAGAGATTTGATAAAGTGGCTTCCAAAAGCGGAGTTCTTATGACGGAAGGCAATATCTGGTCGCGCATAATAAAATTTGCTCTTCCGCTGGCGCTTGGTTATCTTTTTCAGCAGCTTTATACGGCTGTTGACAGCATAATAGTAGGAAATTTTGTAAGCAAACAGGCTTTGGCAGCAGTTGGAACAACAACGCCGATAGTAAATATGCTGATCGGCTTTTTTACGGGACTTTCCAGCGGTGCTTCTGTTGTAATTGCAAGAAACTTCGGTGCCCAGAACGAGAAAAAAGTTCAGGATGCGGTACACACCGCTGTTGCGATGATTTTTGTATTAAGCATATTTGCAACCGCCATAGGCGTTTTTATGGTGCCGTATATGCTGGAATTTATGAAAACGCCGGATGACGTTTTTGCGGAATCCAGAACCTATCTTACGATATATTTTTCCGGCATTGCTTCTCTTATGATTTACAACATGGGTGCGGCGATTCTGCGTGCGGTAGGGGATTCCAGAAAGCCGCTTTATTTTCTTGTGGTTTCTTCTGTTGTAAACGTGGTTTTTGACCTTGTTTTTGTAATTCTGTTTAAAATGGGCGTTGCGGGCGCAGCATACGCAACCGTTCTTTCCCAGATAATATCTTCTGTGCTGGTTCTTTTAACCCTTACAAAAACAAACGGAATTTTTAAGCTGCACTGGAAGAATATTAAAATGCACGAATATGTAATGAAAGAGATTTTTCATATAGGATTTCCAACGGCTTTGCAGCAAAGTATAACTTCTTTTTCCAACGTATTTGTGCAGTCTTATATAAACTCTTTTGGTTCTTCCGTTATGGCGGCATGGTCCGCATATATCAAAATAGATCATTTTGCAATAATCCCGCTGGACAGTATTTCCATGAGCATCACCACTTTTGTGGGTCAGAACCTTGGCGTGCATGACGTAAAAAGGGCGGAAAAGGGTACAAAATACGCGGTTATCCTTGCTTTTGCGGCAACCGCCGCGGTAACGGTTCCGATACTTGCTTTTGCCCCGCATCTTATCGCTCTTTTTAATAAAGAAGCGGAAGTTATAGAATACGGCGTATTTCTTTTGCGGTTTATGACGCCTTTTTACGCTCTGGTGGCGATGAATTCCGTACTTTCCGGCGCACTTTGCGGCAGCGGCGATACCAGATTCCCCACAGCCATAAGGCTTTTTTCCTTCGTGGTTTTCCGCCAGATATATCTTTTTATGGTAACACAATATACAGATTCTTTTATGGCGGTGGCGCTTGGATATCCTTTGGGCTGGCTGATAAGTGCAGTTCTGGGAACCATTTATTACCTGCGTAAAAAACGCGAAATAGAAATAAGATTTTCTGATTAAACTCTTTAAAAACCTCCCAAAAAATGTTACAATGTATGTATCATCTTTTGGGAGGTTTTTTTGTTTGTTTACCGGAAAATACTTTGTAGAAAAATTAAGAATGAAAGAACACCCGGAAGGCGGCTATTATAACGAATGTCTTAAATCCGAAGACAGAATAGACGCTTCTTCCATAGATTCTTCTTTTGGCGGAAACCGCAGACTTTGGACAAGCATCTATTTTCTTTTAAAAGACAGAGATGTTTCTCGCTTTCACCGCCTTAAATCCGATGAGATCTGGTACTATCATTCCGGTGTGCCGATGATTATTCATATCATTAATAAAAACGGCGAGCTTGAAAGGGTAAAGCTTGGTCTTGATATTGAAAGAGGCGAACAGCCGCAGGTGCTTATTCCCAAGGGAAGCATCTTTGGCGCTGTTATGGACGGAACCGGATATTCCCTTGCGGGCTGCATGGTTTCTCCCGGTTTTGAATTTGACGATTTCGAGCTTCTTGAAAGGGAAGAGCTTATCAAAGCTTATCCCCAGCACGAGCTTATAATCAAACGCCTTACAAAATAATATATCAAAGAAGCAGTATTCCGACGGCAAGCCCTATGCCGGCGGATATTGCCATTTTTAGAAGAACTTTAGAAGTATCTTCATGAAAAAAGTCTTTTTTGTATTTTAATTTGCAGGAATCCGCAACATATTTTTCCGCCTGATTGCTGAGCACGGAATCGGGTTCGGATTTTTTTTCGTCGTTTACAAAAAACAGAACCCGGTCAAAATATCCGCCTTCCACGTTGTTGATTTCTATGATTTTTTTGTTTACTCCGCGAAGCATTTTTTGTACACCTCCGTATAAAATTATCCATATATATTTTCTTTTTTTAACGGCAGATTATACATATAAAAACAGATGAATTTTATCAACAAAAATTATACTGCGCGGATATATTTTTGCGGAGCGCTGTGGAAAACTTGGTGGAAAAAGTTGAAAACCTTATGCAAAAAGGCTTTATTTAATGGGAAAAATCCGTGTTTTGCCCGGTTGATAACAGTTTATTCACAATCATACAAACAGTTTATTAGACTTTACGTAAATTTTTTTCGAGCATCTGTGCTCAAAAATTGAGCATAAAAAATGCAAAAAATGCTCGAAAAAAAGGCAGCTTTTGCTATTGTTAATATATACAAAATTCTTTTTGAAAAGAGGATTTTTTTATGAAAACAGAAAAAACGCCCGATGGAATCAAGATAACGGATATAAGCGGACTTTCTCTTCCGGAAACGCTGGATTGCGGCCAGTGCTTTCGGTGGAAGGCAGATTCCGAAGGAAACTGGTGCGGCGTTGTAAAAGGAATTTACAGAAAAATCCGTAAGGAAGAAAACGGAATAACGATTCTTGGCGCAGATGAGCAGGAATTTGAGAAAATATGGTTCGATTATTTTGATTTCGGAAGAGATTACGATGCGCTTAAAGCGGATTTTTCCGCAAACGAAATGATAAAAGCCGCCTGCGAATTTGCTCCCGGAATAAGGGTGCTTCGGCAGGAACCGTGGGAAGCTTTTATCACTTTTATCATAAGCCAGAATAATAATATCGCAAGAATAAAAGGCATCGTGGAACGTCTTTGTGCTGCTTTCGGTGAGGAGATTGAAGAGGGGATATATTCTTTTCCCACTGCGCAAAGGCTTGCGGCAGAACCTGCGGAAAGCTTTGCAAAAATCGGCTGCGGATACCGTGCGGATTACATATCTTTTGCCGCAAAAGAGGTTTACGAAGGCCGCCTTGTGCTCGAAGAACTTATGACGGCACCTATTGCAAAAGCAAGAGAAAGACTTTTAAAAGTTCACGGGGTCGGCCCAAAGGTTGCGGACTGCGTGCTTTTGTATGGCCTTGGCAGGGCAGAAAGATGCCCTGCGGACGTTTGGATGAAGCGCGTTATTGCTGCCCTTGGCGGAGAAATGCCCCAATGCGTAACCGATTATGCCGGCATTGCCCAGCAGTTTCTTTTCCACTATGCGCGCAATTTTCCGGAAAAATTTGTCGGAATAAATACAAAATAAAGCTCTGTTTGTTCTGTGTGCGGCAAAAACCGCGCTGCAGATCCGGATTTTAATAATTGAAATTTATGTTTTATGCGGTGCTGTTTTTTGGCGGCACCGTTTTTTTATTGAAAATTTTCTGTATGTTTCATTAAAATATAAAAAACAGGCTGTCCGGATCATTCGGACAGTCTGTTTATCAGTTTAGCAACTTCCATAAGTTCTTTTCGGGAAGAAACTCCAAGTTTGCTGTAAATATTTTTGTTGTGATATTTTAATGTGTTTTCTGTAATATTAAGTTTTGCGCGAATTTCTGCGGTTGTTTTGCCTTCAACATAAAATCCGTAAATCATTTTTTCTGTAGGGGTAAGTTCCAGAAGTCCTTCGGCAAAATATTCGCAGATTTCTTTCTGAGCTTTTGAAAGTTTTATTTTGTGCCTGTTTTCTGCTTCGGCATTTTGCTGCGTAACCGGAGATTTGTTCTCTCCCTCCTGAATCATAAGATGAAGCCCCAAAAGGAAAAGTTCGCTTATGATATACGAAACGGAAAGCAACTCAAAATCAAATTTAACAAGCTGTCCCAAAAACCATACGCCTATGTTGATAAAAGCGGCACCTATAAGAATTAAAACCTGCGCAGTGGAAAACATCTTCTTTTTTACCGTTGCGTGAACGACCGCCGCAATAATTGCCGCAAAATAGAAAAGCAGATAAAAAAGATATATGCTGTGCAAAGGTCCGTAAACTTTTTCCAGAACGGATACGCCGTTTATATTTTTTAAAGATACTTCTTTGTAATAAATATCAAGATAACCGGGGCTTGCCGCAACAAAGAAAACAACCGTTCCCAAAGCAATAAGCAGGGCGGAACTCCATTTTTTGTGCCGCATTTTGGTAACGTCCAGGATTATCATAAGTATTGAAAGCGGAAGAAAAACCGAACCAAGATAAGCTATTCTGTTTGCAAGAAGAGCTTCTTCAAGCGTTGTGGAAACAGAAAGAGAAAAATACCCCGCGTTTACAACGGCAACGGAAGTAAAAAGAACTGTAAACCAGGCTTCTTTTTTCTTTACAAGACAAAAATATCCAAGCAGTAAAATAATTGCCAGTACTGCCATAATTCCGTAAACTATTACAGGACTTGCGCTTTTTTCTCCTATTTTTGCACAGCCGGAAAAAAACGTTGCAAGCAAAACAAAAACAGATAAATTTGCGGATAATTTTTTCATAGCATTCTCCCAAAACTGTTTTTAAATCCAAAAAAACAACTTCCCACACTTTTGCCCACACTTTTTAAGATAAAAATGTTTTTGTCCTACACTAAAAAGTTTTTGGGGGTGAGGACAAATGCATGGTTTTAATTATAATTATAATTGCAGGGATAAAGAAGGGTATAAATCCTGCCCCGAAAAAACAGAGGTACCTTTTTTATTTCAAATCCGCATTTTGAAATATTTTTCTGCTTTTGCGGCAACAAAAGCAAAAAACGCCTCGGTTTTTTATAACAATATTATATTATATTTTAAATAATCGGTCAAGGGAGGTTTTGTTTTGAAAAAAATATTTGCAGTTTTGCTTGTTTTTGTTTTATGTTTTTATGGCTGTGCTTCCGAAAAGCCTTCCGAAAATCCGGAGCAAACCGGCGGAGATATTTCTTCCGCAGAAATCAAAATAGAAGGAGAAATTTTTGATGCCGGAAACGTAAAAGCCCTTGCTCCGGAAGGCTGGATGGCGTTTCCTATTGCGGACGTTTTTTCTGAAACCGAAGGAGCAAAAGATCCCGACGTTATCCAGATTTGCAAAGATGCGAAAAGCGATTTTGATATTTTTACAAATCCGTACGTTCAGATAAACTATTACGGTCCGGATGTTGAATTTTTTGCACCCGGCACGGATTGGTACACCGATGTGGAAGAAATAAAACCTTTTATGGCCGGAACGCATGAATGGGAAGGCTTTACCGGATACAGCGACGAATACCTTTTTGCAATGCTTTGGTGCATAGAGGGAGATATAGAATATCAGGCAAGTATGTGGCTTAACGGAGAAAACTTTTCCATAAGCTGGAACGACGAGGACGTTCTGGCAATTCTTGCAAGCGTTGCTCCTTCCGATGGTTCTGCACCGGTAAAAGAAAACTCTTCCGAAGAACCGGAAGGCCTTTCTGCGGAACAGGCAATTTATGAAAGATACACAGGCGACTGGAACGGAATTCTTAAAATATATGACTGCACCGGAGATTATACCTCTCTTGAAGGAGTTACGACCGGTGCCTGTGCAAGAATTGTTCCTGATGAAAACGGTGAACTTTTTATTTTTATCGGGCTGAACCTTGAAGGTTTTTATATCACTTCCGCATATTATGAAGTTGATTACACAACCGAAAGTCTTTTTATAAGCGGAGATTACAACAGCGGTTCCTATGAAAACGTAGAGATCCTCGAGCATACTCCCGGAACAATAGGAATGACTTTTCCTGTAATACAGCCAAACGGAGAATTTTACTTTACAATAAATCTTCGTCACATAGGTGATGAAAACTGGACCAACGAAGATCCTGCTTTCAGCCCTGCGGATCTTGATTATGTAAGAGGAAAAACCTTCGAAGAAATTGCGGAAATGATGGGATATACCGCAAACCAGTATCCGCCGGCAGATTTTTAAATATAAACGCCATGAAAAGGCATAAAACACGAATGTTTTTCATCATTTTCCTTTCTTTATAAAAACGAGCACGAAGAAAATTTTCTTCGTGCTCGTTTTTTATCTGCGTGCTCAGGGCATTTTTTCTTCTTCCGTAACAGAAGGTTCTTCATAAACCATGCCCCATTTATCAAGAATACTCATTCTTCCTATGTACCAAACATATATCGCAGCAGCAATAATCAGTGCCGCAAGGATTACCGCGCCGACTATCAGAAGTTTTGTTTTCATGCGTTCATCGCTCCGCCGCAATATTCACAGCAGCCGTTTTCATCGGGAATGGTGGTGGCTCCGCACCAGGGACAGGTCATTGCGGTTTTGGGTGCGGCAGCCGCAACGGCTTCTTCGCGAACCTGTTCACGAACTTCGGTAAGGGCTTTTTTGATTTCCTCGCCCATTTCTTTATATTCACGGTACTGAATATTATTTTCCGGTCTGGGCGGCATATTGCCTCTTACCTCGATATCAACGCTGCTTCTGTTAAGGCGGAATCTTATTTCATCAAAATACGGGCTGCGAACGTTTATAACAACGTCAAAATCATAGGAATATTCGTATCTTGCCGGAACGTAGCTTACTTCGCCGTTTTCGGTATCGCGCATAATTTCTCTTCTGTCCTCATCAACATCAATGATGCAGCCGGTAACGTCAGAAAAATCAAGTACATCCGGGTTTGCGGCAATAAGGTTTCTTTCATCGGTCACCATAAATTTGCGGGCATCTTCATCAAGAAGAATCTTCATATTTTCGCCAAAGGTTCTGGTGGTTCTGAACTTTGCAACTTCCGCTTTGTTTGCTTCGCGGTAATCAAGCTGTTCGCGGATTTCCGCAATGGTGGAGCTTCTTCTGTCGCTGAACCAGGGAGAAAGCTTTTTCTGGCATTCGCCGCACATTACGCCGTCTTCCAGTTTTTTCTTTCCGAACATTCCAAGTTCTTTGCCGCAGAAAGCGCAGTTTTCTTTTTCAAAAAGTTTTCCGAAAAGTCCCATTATAAAATCCTCCTTAGTTATTTGTCTTTTCAAGTTCCGGAATTTCTCTTCCTATGGGGTCTGCAAGTTCCTTAAGAATCAGGTCGAATCTGTAACCGTTTGCTCCCAAAGGCGCATAAAA
>SVNB01000044.1 GCA_015067125.1 Oscillospiraceae bacterium | reverse complement strand
GAAAGGATATAAAACGCGATGAAGACGAACACATAGTCATCGAAAATCACCATCAGCCGATAATTGATTACCGGACTTTTGCCACCACAAAGGCCCTTCGGGAAAAGCGAAGCACTTCCAACTACCGGGGAAACAAGAAGTATTCCAATGATTACACCGGTTTTCTTGTATGCGGCGACTGCGGAAACCCGATGTTTTCCATGAGCCGCTCCGATTTGAAACCCGCCTACATCTGCGGAAACTATCAGCGCCGGGGACTTTCCGCCTGCACTTCCCACCATATCCGGGTAGATAAGCTCGACGAACTTATAAAAATTTATATCAAAAAACTTATGGATAATTCTTCGGATATTCTTGAAAAGCTGAACGAGGAACTGAACAAGGAAACCGACGACATAGTCGAAACCGAAAACAGCGCCGATAACCTCGCGGAGGTTCTCGACAGCCTTTATGAGGAACTGAAAATCACAAAGCGGCAAAGGGTGCGCGATATTCTCAAACACCCGGAGCAGGAAGCGCTGCTTTCCGAAACTTATGACGAAATGGAGGAGGAACTGCAAAGCAAAATCAAAGGACTGAATCACCAGATTGAAATGCTTTCGGATAAGCGGAACACTATAATTCAGGTGAACCGCACCGCAAAAACCTCCATCGAGGTTTTTGAAGATATACTCAAAAAAGAGAAACTGGAGCGGAACGACCTTGAACTGCTGATAGACCAGATAAAGGTTTACGAAAACCGAATTGAGCTGAAACTCAAGCCGGATATTGATTCCATTCTCCGAAGCAACGTAAGCGAAGAAAAGGAACTGACCAATGAAGAAATTGAAGCACTTTTGCGAGAAACATTAGTTCAGACCGCCCAAAAGCGCAAAAACAGGGAATTTTCTATTGATGTTATCTGTGACGGCGACCCTCTTGAAATTTTTACGGATAACGACGGAGAAGTTATTTTTAAAAAATATTCGCCCATAGGCGAACTGGCCGCCTTTGCTGGGCAATATGCAGATGTTCTTTACAAGGTGGGCGGCTGCCCTGTTATAATCTGTGACCGTGACAGCGTAGTCACCGCCGCAGGCGTTCCTAAAAAAGAGGTGCTTGAGCGCCGGGTAACACCCATGCTGGAAGACCTTATGGAACGCCGGGCCGTTTACAGCAGAAGCGGAGCCTCCGGCGAAAACCTGCTTTTTCCGGTGGAAGGGTTCGATAAAGCTGCTCTTGCAGCGGCGGCCATAATTTCTGCCGGAGACGTTTGCGGCGCTGTAATCTATCTTTCTGATGGACGGGAAAAAGCTTCGGAAACCGAAGCAAAACTTGTAACCGCAGCCGCAAATTTCTTGGGAAAACAGATGGAAGAGTGATTTTTATTTTAGAGTATTATACTTTAAAATATATAAAATAAGTCTTTATTTTAAAACAAACGGCTTATTTATGCGGTTTTTAACAAAAAAGCGGCGGAATAAAATCCGCCGCTTTTGGTTTTTATAAGTTTTGATTAAAGAAAACCTTCGGTTTTGCTGTAAGGGCACCAGGGTCTTACTTCGATGATGTGATTGCAGTTTTCATCTGTTGCCCTAACATAAAAACTGTTCTGCCAGCCATAGGGATCGGGCTGTTCAAAAGGATCATATACGTGAACAACGTAATAACCGTTATCGTCTTTATATGCTCCTTCTTCAATCATATTATATCTTTTGCCTTCAAAAATAATTTCACGCATTTTTTCATGCCTCCGATAATTTACTAATGTTAGAATACTATAAAATTAAAATTAAATCAATAGTTTTTACAAAAGTGTTAAATTTTCTGACAGGGGTTGATTTCTTTTTTTTCGCGGAATATAATGTTTGATATGAAACTGTTTGATGTGAAACTGTTTCACTTATAACAGTTTGCCCTGCAACCATTTATTTTAAGGAGGAAAATACATGTCCTGCGAACGATATTATATAAATACGGAACTTCGCATTCTTTCCCGCAATATTGCCAACTATTTTATAAATCACGGCAGTAACAGAAAGATAGATAAAATGACCGGTTCCGGAGCATGGATCATAGCCTATATTTCCGAAAATTACGGCCGCGACGTTTTCCAGCGCGATCTGGAAAGGGAATTTGATATCACCCGTTCCACCGCTTCCAAAAACGTGGATCTTCTTGTGGAAAACGGATTTATTGTAAGAGAACCCGTTGATTACGATGCGCGCCTTAAAAAACTTGTGCTTACCGATAAAGCCCGCGATGTCTTTAAAATTATGCGCAACGATCGTGCCACCCTTGAAAACCGTATGCTGCGCGGTTTTACCGATGAAGAAAAAACCCAGCTTCGGGCTTTTTTAAAACGTCTTGCAGCAAATCTTGAAATCCGGGAGGATATCTGATGATAAAGCGACTTGCCAAATGTATTCGGGAATATAAACTTCCCTCCTTTCTTTCTGCGCTTTTTGTAAGCCTTGAAGTTGTTATGGAAGTGCTTATCCCTTTTGAAATGGCGGATATGCTTGACCACGGCATAAACGCCGGCAATATGGATTTTGTTATAGAAAGCGGCATACGGCTTATTATTTACGCCTGCCTTGTTATTCTTTTCGGCAACCTTGCCGGAAGAGCCGCTTCCACCGCTGCCTGCGGATTCGGCAAAAACCTTAGAAGGGATATGTATTATAATATCCAGAATTTTTCCTTTTCAAACATAGATAAATTTTCCACTTCCAGCCTTATTACAAGAATGACCACGGACGTTCAGAACGTTCAGCAGGCTTATCTTATGCTTGTGCGAACCGCCTTCCGTTCGCCCATAATGATGGTTTTTTCCACTGTTTTTGCCTTCCGCATTTATCCGAAGCTGGCATCGGTGTTTCTTCTTTGCCTTCCTGTTCTTGCAGGCGGACTTTATATAATTATGAAAAAGACTCACCCTATTTTTAAAAGGGTTTTTAAAACTTACGACCGTCTTAACCGCACCGTTCAGGAAAACCTGCGCGGAATCCGCGTTGTAAAATCCTTTATCCGCGAAGATCACGAAGCGGAAAAATTTGACGAAACTTCCGAATCCATCCGCCGCGATTTTACCCATGCGGAAATGAACATAGCCTGGAACGCACCCATTATGCAGGGATGTTCCTATGTTTGTATGCTTCTTGTTTCGTGGCTTGGCGCGCAGGCCATCATAGCTTCCGGCAACAACCCGGATCTTGGCCTTACCACCGGTATGCTTATGAGCCTTATCACCTACTCTATGCAGATACTTATGAGCGTTATGATGCTTTCTTTCATCTTTGTAATGATAACCATCTCGCGCGAAAGTGCCGAGCGTATCTGCGAAGTTCTTGATGAAGAAAGCGACCTTAAAAGCGGCGAGCACGCCGTTTGCAGCGTTGAGCACAGCGGAATAAAGTTTGAGCACGTAACTTTCCGCTATTCCGAAAAAGCCGATAAAAACGTGCTTGAAGACGTATGCGTGGATATAAAACCCGGCGAAACCGTGGGTATCATCGGCGGAACCGGTTCTTCCAAATCCACCTTTGTGCAGATGATCCCCAGACTTTACGACGTAACTTCCGGCCGGGTTACCGTGGGCGGCGTGGACGTTAGAGATTATGACCTTGAAACCCTGCGCGACAGCGTTGCGATGGTTCTGCAAAAAAACGTTCTTTTTTCCGGAACTGTTCGCGAAAACCTTCTTTGGGACAACGAAAACGCAACACAGGAAGAAATCGAGCACGCCTGCGAACTTGCCCAGGCCGCTCCGTTTATTGAAGAAATGCCCGAAAAATACGATACTTATATCGAGCAGGGCGGTGCAAACGTTTCCGGCGGACAAAAACAGCGTCTTTGCATAGCAAGGGCACTGCTTAAAAAACCGAAGGTTCTTATCCTTGATGATTCCACCAGCGCGGTGGATACCAAAACCGATGCGCTTATCCGCAGGGCCTTTGCGGAAGAAATTCCAGATACCACCAAAATAATTGTAGCGCAGCGCATAGCCTCCGTTATGGAAGCGGATAAAATCATCATTCTTGATGCGGGCAGAATCGTTGCCATGGGAACCCACGAAGAACTTATGGCAGAAAGCGAAATTTACCGCGAAACTTATGAATCCCAGATGAAAGGAGGCCTTTCTGATGAATGATAAAAAGATGAACGGCAAAAGACCCGCTCCGGATATGGCAACAGTAAAAAGGCTTCTTTCGTACTTCCGGCATTACCGCATACAGATGATTTTTGTTTTTATCTGCATTATTCTTGCAACCGCCGCAAGCGTTGCTTCTTCTCTTTTTATAAAAACCCTTATTGATGATTACATCACGCCCCTTGTAGGCGTTTCCAATCCGGATTTTTCTGCCCTTATCGGCGCACTTTTTGGAATGGCGGCGCTTTATCTTGCGGGCATCTGTTCCACATTTTTCTATAACCGCACCATGGCAAAGGTTTCGCAGAATATTCTTAAAGATATTCGTTCTTCCATGTTCCGCCATATGCAAAGGCTGCCCATCAAATATTTTGATACCCACAGCCACGGCGACGTTATGAGCTATTACACAAACGATGCCGATACCCTGCGCCAGATGCTTTCTCAAAGCATTCCGCAGGTTATACAGTCCGTGCTTTCCATAGTTTTTGTGTTTGTTTCCATGCTTATCCAAAGTGTGTGGCTTACGGTTTTTGTGCTTATCTTTACCTTCTTTATGCTTAAGCTTCTTGGAAAGATAACCGGAAAATCCGGCCGTTATTTTATGGCGGCACAGCGTTCCGTCGCGGGCATGAACGGCTATATTGAAGAGATGATAAACGGCCAGAAGGTCGTAAAAGTTTTTAACCATGAAGAAAAAGCAAAAGAAGCCTTTGACGTTAAAAACACCGACCTTTGCACCAACGCAACCAACGCCAACAAGCTTGCAAACACCCTTATGCCGCTTATGAACGGCCTTGGCTATTTTCTTTACGTTATCATAGCCATCATCGGCGGATACCTTGCACTTTCCGGCGCACCGAACCTTACCCTTTTTGGTATGGGCACCCTTACTCTTGGTACCATCGCTTCTTTCCTTCAGCTTTCCAGAAGCTTTTGCCAGCCCATAGGCAATGTTTCCAACCAGATAAACTCTGTTATTATGGCAACCGCCGGCGCAAAGCGAATTTTTGAATTCATCGATGAACCCATCGAGGAAAACAACGGCAAAGTAACCCTTGTTAACATGACCATGAAAAACGGAACCATCGAAGAAACCACCGAACGCACCGAACAGTGGGCGTGGAAGATTCCGAAAGATGACGGAAGTTTTGAATTCCGTGAACTTAAAGGCGAAGTTCACCTTGAACACGTTGATTTTTCCTATGTTGAGGGAAAACGCGTTTTGCACGACGTAACTTTTTATGCCGAACCGGGCCAGAAAGTTGCCTTGGTTGGAGCTACCGGAGCGGGCAAAACCACCATCACAAACCTTATCAATCATTTTTACGATATCGAAAACGGCTCCATCACTTATGACGGCATTAATATCCGTGATATCAACAAAGACGATCTGCGCCGTTCCATGGGCGTTGTTTTGCAGGACGTAAACCTTTTTACCGGCACGGTTATGGAAAATCTGCGTTACGGCAGACCCGATGCCACCGATGAAGAATGTATTGCCGCGGCACAGCTTGCGGATGCGGACAGCTTCATCCGTATGCTGCCAAACGGATACAACACCGTTCTTGAAGGCGATGGCAGCGGACTTTCTCAGGGTCAGCGCCAGCTTATTTCCATAGCAAGGGCCGCCGTTGCAGATCCGCCCGTTATGATTCTTGATGAGGCCACTTCCTCCATAGATACCAGAACGGAAGCTATTGTTCAGCGCGGCATGGATGCCCTTATGTACGGCAGAACCGTTTTTGTAATTGCACACCGCCTTTCCACCGTTCAGAACTCCGACGTTATCATGGTGCTTGACCACGGCCGCATAATCGAACGCGGCAGCCACGATAAACTTATCGAGCAAAAAGGCACGTATTACAGGCTTTATACCGGCGCATTCGAACTGGACTGATATTTTTAAAAGCAGGCGGACCGCTTAACTGTGGCCCGCTTTTTTCTTTAAAATTTAATAAATATTTCAAACGGCCCTGTGCGGCCGCCCGGAAAAAGATTTTTTTATTATTCACCGGCTGAATTTAACGGAATAGGATTTCTCTCCCTCCGTCACCTGCGGTGAGCGATTTGGCTTTCTTTACGCTTTCTGTAGGGACCGTCGTCCCCAACGGTCCGTTTTTTCGGAACGCTGAGGACAGCGTTCCCTACGGTGATCGATTTGGGTTCCTTTGCCTAAAGGAAGGCTGTCCTCCGGGTTATTTTTTACCCCTGTGACAAAAAATGCGCTTTTATTTTGTAGGCTTCGCGATATTGTAATAGAATATTAAAGGTGGTATAATTTATTTACAGTTATGGAAAGGCGGTGGCTGCCCTTATGGTAAAGAAAAAGATTGCAAGCGGCAGAATAACCGCCATTTTTGTTGCGGTTTGCTGGATAGCATACAGTTTTTCTTATATCGGCAGGCTCAATTTTTCCGCCTCTATGGCAGAAATGACCCATTCGGGGATTCTTCTTAAATCAGAAGCCGGTGCCGTTACCACCGGTTTTTTTATTTGCTATGGTCTGGGCCAGTTTTTAAGCGGCTGGCTTGGAGATAAAGTTTCTCCGCGGTATCTGGTTTTTACCGGTCTTGCCTGTTCTTCGCTTATCAACCTTGCCATAAGCTTTGGACCGCCGTTTATGCTTATGGTTGCTTTGTGGAGCGCCAACGGCCTTGCCCAGGCACTTTTGTGGGCGCCGATATGCCGAATAGTTTCTGACAGAGTTATGACCGAACGCCGGCAAAAGGCCTGCACCGCCCTTGCCACCACCATGGCCGGCGGTACGCTTTTTGCGTATATTCTTTCCGCGCTGCTTATCAGCGCAAGCGGGTGGCGGGCTTCCTTTATCTGCGGAAGCGTGTGCACCATGCTTGCGGCGCTGGTCTGGATAATCATCACCACAAAAATCGAAAAAAACACGGATAAAAACGGAATTGCGGAAGAACGCCCGATTATTGTTGACGAAGGCGGCGAAGCTGTTCCCCATGACGAGATTCCTTCCAATTTTATAAAACTTCTGGCGGTTTCCGGACTTATGAGCCTTGCGGTTGCTTCCGGAGTTCAGGGCATTCTTAAAGACTGTATGTCCACGTGGGTACCGACTTTTATCAGCGATATGTTTGAAATGAACTCCGTTGTTTCCATTCTTACCGGAACGCTTTTGCCCGTGTTCGGACTTTTCGGCCCCTATCTTGCCAACCGCATTATGGCAAAAACCCGGGACGAACTTTCTTCCCTTTTCATTCTGTTTATCATTTCCTCTGCGGCACTTTCTTTGCTTGCACTGTTCGGAAGATTTTCTATTGTGATTTCTATTGTTGCCCTTGCGGTTACCTATGCCTGCAGCCTTGGACAGAATATGTTTATTGTTGGCACAATACCGATGTATTTTCACAACGTTGGCAAGGTTTCCATGATCACCGGCACGCTGAACGCCATTTCTTATTTAAGCACCGCGGCCATGAGCTGGGTTACCGGCGCTTTGGTGGATACCGCCGGCTGGGGAATCGTTATGACGGTCTGGCTTGTTCTTTCTTCCGTTGCGGCTGTTGCGGTTGTTTTTTCCCGCCGCCGCTGGAACAAATTCCGCAGAAACCTTTTCTGATAAAAGTTTTTTTCAATTTAATGTTGACAAGTTCGATAAATTATGTTATTATATCAAGCGCGGTAAAAATACCGCGGTTTGCGTTGCTAGCTCAGTTGGATAGAGTGACTGACTACGAATCAGTAGGCCAGGGGTTCGAGTCCCTTGCAGCGCACCAAGAAAAAACGACAGACTTTTGTCTGTCGTTTTTTGTTTATGCGGAAAACCGGGGACTCTAACCACCGTATGGGACGACGGCGTTAATAAAACGATTCCGTGAATAGTCGTAGGGCGGCCCTGCGTTTTGTTGAATGCCCTCCGGGTTACTTGATAATCCCTCATCCACCGCCGCAAGCGGCGGTCCCCCTTCCCCTCTGGGAAGGCTAAATTTGGCCCCCTTGCCTAAAGGGGGCTGGCACACCCATCAGAATAAAGGCGTGACTGGGGGATTCTTTTATAAATTACCGGCACATTTTATTGAATCGTCGTAGGGGCGGCCCTGCGTTTTGTTGAATACCCTCCGGGTTACTTGATAATCCCTCATCCGTCTTTTTCGCCTTTGGCGAAAAATCCACCTTCCCACAGGGGAAGGCTTTTTTGTTTTCGGAACAATTTTTTCAACAAAGTTTGACCTTGTGTTGAAAAACAGTTGCACAAAAAGCGGTATATTTTTCCCGTAAAATAAAAATGGGAGGAATTTATATGGCTTTTTGGCGCTGCGCTGTTTATTTTGCCATTCTTGGCATTGCTTCTTTTATTATCGGCAGAATTCTGCCAAAAAGTATTTTTAAACACGATTGTTTTCCCTTTTCTTCTTTTGATTTTGAAAAAGGCGGCAAAATCTATAAAAAAATCGGCATTGCCAAATGGCAAAGCAAGGTTCCGGATATGAGCCGTATCTTCACAAAAATTATGCCGCCTAAAAAGCTTTGCGGAACTCCGGATAAAGAAAAGCTTATGATTATGATATCCGAAACCTGCGTTGCGGAAGCAGTGCATTTCTGGCTTATAATTTTCGGCATCGGGTATCTTTTTATCTGGCCGGGAACGGGCGGAAGGATCTGTTTTGTTTTAAGCTTTTTTATAAATATGGTGTTTATAGTGATTCAGCGCTATAACCGCCCAAGGCTTGTTTCTGTTTACAGAAAAAAATATCCCGAAGAAAAAGTTCTGTGCGGAAAGGAGCAAAACAGATGCGTGTTTTGATTTTAAGCTGCAATACCGGCGGCGGACACAATTCCTGCGCGGCCGCCATTGCGGAAGCTTTTGCCGAAAACGGAATTTACACCCGCACAGAGGATTCCCTTGCTTTTGTTTCCCATGGATTCGCAAATTTTATGTCCAAAGGACATTCGCTTATGTACAGGCGTTTTCCTGCGGTTTTTAAGTTTGGTTACGGCTTTGCGGAAAAACACAGCAGCTTTCTGGCAAAGGGTTCTTTGGTATATAAACTTCTTACTTCCGGCGCGGAAAAGCTTTATAGCTATATAACGGAAAACAAGTTCGATACGATTATATGCGTTCATGTTTTTTGCGGAATGATTCTTGAAAAAGCATTTGAGGGCAAAAGCAAAAACGGCATAAAAACCGCTTTTGTCGCAACGGATTATACCTGCAGCCCGGGAGCAGCTTCTTTTGATTACGATTATTGTTTTATTCCGGATAATTCCCTTGCGGGTGAATTTATCGCAAACGGTGTTCCGGAAGAAAAAATCATTCCTTCCGGAATTCCCGTTCGAAAAAATTTTATTTGCAGAATCGAAAAAGAAAAGGCCAAAGCCGCATTCTGCCTTTGCGGAAAACGCCATCTGCTTATTATGGGCGGAAGCATGGGCTGCGGCCCCGTTGAAAAAATACTTGAATACCTGCATAAAGATATAACGGCGGATACAGATATTTCTGTTGTTTGCGGAAATAACCGCAAACTTTACAAAAAGCTTTACTCCAAGTATAAAACCGCAAAAAATATACATATAGTGGGTTTTGCAAAGGACGTTCCCCTGCTTATGGACAGCGCCGATCTTTATCTTACCAAACCCGGCGGACTTTGCACCAGCGAAGCTTTGGCAAAGGCACTGCCCATGGTGATGATAGATGCCGTTGCCGGGTGTGAAAAACATAATATGGAATACTTCATAAAAATCTGCGGCGGCGAAAGCGCACCCACACCAAAGGCGCTTGCAAAAAAATGCTCTCTCCTCCTTAGTGATGAAGAAAAACTTGAGCTTCTTCGCAATAATCTGATGCAAAACCAAAAGAACAATGCCGCCGCAGAAATTTCTGATTATCTTGGAGGTTCAATATGCAAAAGCTTTCTCCGGAAAGAGATTACAGAAAATTCAGATTTTGCAGACTGAACACCCCTGAATTTTCGCATTTAAAATATCTTGTCTTTTGGCCGGTGTTCGGATTTATGTTCCTTTTTGTGGAAAGGATCTATCGGGTGGATTGCTATTACCCCATGCACTGTGCGCTTGATGATAAAATTCCTTTCTGCGAATATTTTCTTATTCCCTATCTTTTTTGGTTCGTGTTTCTTATCGGAATACATCTTTATACGCTTTTGTATGATGTTGAATCCTTTAAGAGATTGATGAAATATATAATTTTCACCTATTCTTTCGCGATTATAGTTTACCTCGTTTTTCCCACTTCGCAGGAACTGCGCCCCGCGGTTTTTGAACGAAGCAACCTTTTTACAGAATTCCTTAAAGGGTTCTATGTGTTCGATACGAACACGAACGTTTGCCCTTCCATTCACGTAATAGGTTCTTTGGCGGTTATGTTTACCGCCTGGCACACAAAAGGGCTGGAATCGTCCAAATGGAAATTTGCCTTTGGCATAATGGCGGTTCTTATATGTGCATCCACTGTTTTTTTAAAGCAGCATTCGATCCTTGACGTGTTTGCGGCGCTGCCGATTTGTGCCGCAGCCTATTACCTTGTTTTTGCAAAGGGCAAAGCAAAAACCGCCGCGGAATAATCCGCGGCGGTTTTTTTATTTTGTAAAAATTAAAATATTTAACAAAAAGCTATTGACAAAGCTGTGCATTAGTGCTAAAATATCATTTGGTTAGGTTGGCCTAACTTTTTCTTATCAGAAACAGTTAGTTTTAGCTAACCCATCTATTATTCAGTAAGCAAGGTGATACACATGAATCTTATGTCTGCGGAAGAGGGCAAAGAATATATCATCAAATCCATCAAAACAGATGATGAAGAACTTGATGCTTTTCTTTTTTCTCTTGGCTGTTACAGCGGCGAACCAATAACCGTTGTTTCGCGTCTTAAAAAAATGTGCACCGTTTCTATAAAAGACGGCAGATACAGCATAGATAAACAGCTGGCAGAAGCAATCATTGTGGAATAAGCCGTTCCGGCAAAATATCTGCCGGCTGTCTTTTTTACACATCGGTTAGTGTATCCTAACTTGAACAACAAACTGTTTTTAACGCATAAAGGAGAATGACATCTATGAGAATTGCGCTTACGGGAAACCCCAACAGCGGAAAAACAACAATGTATAACGCTCTTACCGGGCGCAACGAAAAAGTCGGCAACTGGGCCGGCGTTACGGTGGAGAAAAAAGAACACCCCATCAAAAAATCCTTTTTTGACGGAGCGGAAGAACTTATTGCGGTTGACCTTCCCGGCGCATATTCTATGTCGCCCTTCACTTCCGAAGAAAGCATCACCAGTTCTTACGTAAAAAACGAAAACCCGGACGTTATCATCAACATAGTTGATGCAACAAACCTTTCCAGAAGCCTTTTCTTTACCACACAGCTTCTGGAACTCGGCGTTCCGGTAGTGGTTGCCCTTAACAAAGCGGACGTGAACGAAAAGAAAGAAACTGTTATAAACAGCAGGCTTCTTTCGCAAAAACTCGGCTGCCCGGTAACAGATACCGTTTCCACCGAAGCGGAAGGCCTTAAAGAAGTAATAAAAGCCGCTGTTGAACAGTTTGGCAAAGGCCAGAAGGCACCCTATGAACAGGGCGAAGTTGACCTTTCCAGCAAAGAAGCCGTTGTTGCCGCAGACAGAAAACGCTTTGAATTTGTAAACGGCATTGTAAAATCCGTCGAAACCAGAAAAGTTCTTACCCGCCAAAAAAACACCGGGGATAAAATAGATGCCATTCTTACCAACAAATGGCTGGGCATTCCGATTTTTGCGGTTGTTATGACCCTTGTTTTTCTTATCTCTCAGCACGAAGACGGCCTTGGCGTTATGGTTGCGGATCTTCTTGTTGGTTGGATAGAATCTTTCCAGGCCTGGGCGGGCGAAATGCTTTCCGGCGCAAGTCCCATTCTTTCCGCACTGCTTGTGGATGGCATTATCGGCGGCGTAGGCGCCGTTGTGGGCTTCCTTCCACTTGTTATGATCATGTATTTTCTTATTGCGCTTTTGGAAGACTGCGGATATATGGCAAGGGCCGCCGTTGTTCTTGACCCAATATTCAAAAAAGTCGGCCTTTCCGGCAAATCCGTAATTCCCTTTGTAATAGCTATTGGCTGTGCTGTTCCGGGCGTTATGGCAAGCCGTACCATTCGTAACGAACGCGAACGCCGTGCCGCCGCGATGCTTGCACCTTTTATGCCCTGCGGCGCAAAAATTCCGGTAATTTCTCTTTTTGCCGGCGCGTTTTTTGATAACGCAGGCTGGGTAAGCGCACTTATGTATTTTTCCGGCATTGCCATTATCTTTTTTGGCGCTTTGCTTGTAAACAAAATCACCGGATACAAAGTAAAAAAATCTTTCTTTATTATGGAACTTCCGGATTACAAGCTTCCAAGCCTTGGCAGAGCCTTTAAATCCATGTGCAGCCGCGGCTGGGCATATATCGTAAAAGCTGCGACCATAATTCTTCTTTGCAACACCGCCGTTCAGATCATGCAGACCTTTGATTGGTCCTTCGGCGTTGCGGAAAGCGCGGATTCTTCCATTCTTGCTTCCATAGCAGGACCTTTTGCCTATATTCTTGTGCCGGTTGTGGGCGTTCTTTCCTGGGAACTTGCCGCCGCAGCCATCACCGGATTTATCGCAAAAGAAAACGTTGTCGGCACACTTGCCGTCTGCTTTGTCGGGCTCGAAAATCTTATCAACGCAGAAGAACTTGAACTTCTGGAAGGTGCCGGCGCAGAAGTTGCAGGCGTTATGGCCATAACCAAAGCCGCCGCCCTTGCTTATCTTATGTTCAACCTTTTCACTCCGCCCTGCTTTGCGGCCATCGGCGCCATGAACGCGGAAATGAAAAGCGCAAAATGGCTTTGGGGAGGCATCGGCCTTCAGTTTGCCGTTGGCTATACCGTTGCGTTCTTTGTGTACCAGATCGGAACCCTTATGGCCGAAGGCACTTTTGGCGCTGCTTTTGTTCCCGGCCTTGTTACTGTTCTTGCCATAGCTTCCGTAATAGTTTATCTTTGCGTTACCGCGGAAGAAAGAAGCTCCAAAACCAAAACCGCAAAAGCATAAACAACAATAAAAATTTAAAGAAAGGAACGGTTTTATGGAAGATATTATTATCATCGTTATTCTTGCGGTGCTTCTTGGTGCCGCCGGATATTACATCTATAAAGAAAAAAAGAGCGGCAGCAAGTGCATCGGCTGTCCCTATGGCCGCTCCTGCTGCAAAAAAAGCGAAGAAGGCGGCTGTTGTTCCGGCTGCCATACCGATAATTAAGAGCCTTTTTTCGAGAACCTTTTGGAAAAACACCGCAGAAGAAATTTTCTGCGGTGTTTTTCTGTTTTTCAAATTTATCGCAGGAACGGATATTATCCTCCTATTTGCGGCAGCACAGTAGGGAGCGGTCCTGACCGTTCCGCAAAACAAAGTAACCCGAAGGGCAACCTTCCCAGAGGGGAAGGGGGACCGCCGCTTGCGGCGGTGGATGAGGGATAACAGGTAACCCGTAGGGATTGTCGTTTTATAGATGTACTACCCCATTTCTTTTGAAACCAAAAGAAACCGGGTAGTGCCTGAAAAGAAAAGTTTTAAACCCCTACCCGCTCGCTCCCGCGAGCGACTCCCCCTTAAAATTAAGGGGGAATAAACTCACCACC
>SVNB01000043.1 GCA_015067125.1 Oscillospiraceae bacterium | reverse complement strand
GGAACGGTCTTGACCGTCCGCAAAAGCAACCAAATTACAGTAGGGCGGGGGTACCCCAAGGGCATTTCTTCGTGCTTCGCACTCAGGGCACCTGCTCCCGCCGCAAACAAGTAACCCAGAGGGCAACCTCCATTTAGGCAAGGAAGCTGAATTGCCCACCGTAGGGAACGCTGTCCTCAGCGTTCCGAAAAAACGGACCGTCGGGGACGACGGTCCCTACAGAAAGTATCACTTTAGGCAAGGGAGCTAAATTTAGCCTTCCCAGAGGGGAAGGTGGCACGCCGCAGGCGTGACGGATGAGGGATAACAGGCGACCCGGAGGGCAAACTCCATTTAGGCAAGGAAACTGAATTGCCCACCGTAGGGAACGCTGTCCTCAGCGTTCCGAAAAAACGGACCGTCGGGGACGACGGTCCCTATAGAAAGTATCACTTTAGGCAAGGGGGCCAAATTCAGCCTTCCCAGAGGGCAAAGTCTGCGAAGTGCGCCCGGTGGGTGTAAAAGCAAACACCCTTTCGTCATGGCTTCGCCATGCCACTTCCCCTCAAGGGGAAGTATTTAACACGCCGATAATTATAAAAGAATCTCCCGGTCTTTTTAGGTAAACGGAGCTTTTTCGGGCGCCACGCAGGGCCGCCCCTACGGCGTTTCAATAAAACGCAGCGGTAATTTATAAAAAATCCCCGGTACGTATATTTTTGCAAACAAAAAAGAACCGGCGGCTGGCCGGTCCTTTTTAATATTCCGATTATTTTTCGGCGATTTCTCTTGCCACAAGCACACCGCTTGCAGAAGCATGAGAAAGCGAATGGGTAATGCCGCTGCCGTCGCCGATGATATAAAGACCTTCATACTTGTTGGTCATAAGTTTTTCGTTAACCTCTACTTCCATGTTATAGAATTTTACTTCCACGCCGTAAAGCAGGGTATCATCGTTTGCGGTACCGGGAGCAACCTTATCAAGGGCATAGATCATTTCTACAATGCCGTCAAGAATACGCTTTGGCAGAACAAGAGAAAGATCGCCCGGGGTTGCCGCAAGGGTCGGGGTAATAAACGCACCTTCTATGCGGTCTTCGGTGGAACGGCGTCCGCGGATAAGGTCGCCGAAGCGCTGAACGATTACTCCGCCGCCAAGCATGTTGGAAAGTCTGGCAATGCTTTCGCCGTAACCGTTGGAATCTTTAAACGGTTCGGAAAAATGTTTTGCCACCAAAAGGGCAAAGTTGGTGTTTTCGGTCTGCTTTTCCGGGTCTTCATAGCTGTGGCCGTTAACGGTAATAATGCCGTTGGTGTTTTCGTTAACAACGGCGCCTTTGGGGTTCATGCAGAAGGTGCGCACAAGGTCGCCGTATTCTTTGGTGCGGTAAACGATTTTGCTTTCATAAAGTTCATCGGTAAGGTGAGAAAACACCTCTGCCGGAAGTTCCACGCGCACGCCGATATCCACGCGGTTGGATTTGGTGGGGATTCCCATTTTTTCGCATACGCTTTCCATCCATTTGCTGCCGCTTCTGCCAACGGAAATTATGCACTTTTTGCAGAAAAATTCCTCTTTTGCGGTTTTAACGGAATATCCGTTTTCGGTTGCTTCAACAGATTCCACAGGGGTATCAAAGAAAAATTCAACCTTATCCTTAAGGTGCTTATATATATTTTCCAGAACAACATAGTTTATATCCGTACCAAGATGACGAACAGAAGCATCAAGAAGATGAAGGTCGTTCTGAATGCAGAGCTTTTTAAATTTGGTTCCGGCGGTGGAATAAAGCTTTGTGCCCTCGCCGCCGTGTGCCATATTTATTTCGTCAACATAGCGCATAAGTTCCAAAGCGTGTTTTTTGCCGATGTATTCATAAAGGGTTCCGCCAAAATCGTTGGTGATATTGTATTTTCCGTCAGAAAAGGCTCCAGCGCCGCCAAAACCGCTCATAATGGAGCAGGTTTTGCAGCCGATGCAGCTTTTTACTTTTTCTCCGTCTATGGGGCAGCGGCGTTTTTCAAGGGAATGTCCGGCTTCGAAAACCGCAACTTTAAGTTCCGGACAAAGCTTTGCCAGTTCATAAGCAGAAAAAATACCGCCGGGGCCGGCGCCGATAATTATAACGTCGTAATTCATAAATAAAACCTCCAAAGGGTCAAAATCGCCGCATAAAGTATATCATTATGCCAAATGTTTTGCAAGCAAAAGACTATGACTATTCTGTAAATAATAAATTGCAGAAAAAAGCAACCCGAAGGTCAGCCTTCCCGGAGGTCAGCCTTCCCAGAGGGGAAGGTGGATTTTTCGCCAAAGGCGAAAAAGACGAAAGAGGGATTATCAGGCAACCCGGAGGGCAACCTCCCTCTGATGAGGGAGGTGTCACCGCAGGTGACGGAGGGAGAGAAATCCTATTCCATTAAATTCAGCCTGTATTTTATAAAAGAATCTCCCAGTCTTTTTTAACCGCAGGCGGTTAAAAAATCCAGCCCCCTTTAGGCAAGGGGGCCAAATTGCCCACCGCAGGGGCGGCCCTATGTGGCCGCCCGCAAACACAACCGAGCAAACGAGGTAAAATGAAAACCGTTGCCGACCCCGAGCGGCGACGGTGGAGATTCGGAATCAAAATGCGTCCGGTGGTGCCTTTTGTCCCCTTGATAGGGGACAGCAGTTGCGGGAGCAACGCAGGGGTAGAAAGGCGTTTCTTTGACGGGTACCGCCGTTTCTTTGCGCCAGTCAAAGAAATGGGGGTACATTATTAAAACAATCTCTCAGTCACGCCTTTATTCTGATGGGCGTGCCGGCCCCTTTAGGCAAGGTGGCTGGATTTCAGCCCTGCCTTTTCAGAAAAAAGCCTGCGGCGCTTGGCAAAAATTATCTCTTCGCAAACAAAAATCTTGCACTTTCTTCAAAAACGGATATACTTTATATATGGAATAAAGAAAGGAGAGGTATCTATGAATATCAACCTTAAAGAAATAGACGCTTTTATCGAAGAAAACAAAGAAAATATCCTGCGCGATATCGCAAGGCTTGTGGCTGTTCCCAGCATAGAGGGCGAACCGGAAGAAGAAGCTCCCTTTGGCAAAGAACCCAAAAAAGCCCTGGAACTGGGTTTTGAAATTGCAAAGGAACTTGGCCTTGAAACCCGCAACTGCGAAAACTATATCGGCTATGCCCAGCTTACCGGCGAGGATAAGGAAAAATACGTTGCCACCGTCACCCACCTCGACGTTGTTCCCGTGGGCGAAGGCTGGACAAAATCTCCTTTTGAAATGTGGGAAAAAGACGGCTATATCATCGGCCGCGGCGTTATGGATGACAAGGGCCCAAGCGTTGTCTGCCTTTACGCCCTTAAATATCTTAAAGAAAAAAATATTCCCCTGCGCTATACCGTTCGTGCTCTTCTTGGCGCAAACGAAGAAACCGGCATGGGCGACGTTCAGTATTACCTTAAAAACTACCCGGCACCGGCTTTTGCGTTCAGCCCGGATTCCAACTTCCCGGTCTGCAACGGCGAAAAAGGCATTTATCAGGGTATGATTTATTCAAAATGTGCTCCGGAAAAAATAGTTTCCATAGAAGGCGGCATGGCCTTTAACGTAATTCCGGATAAAGCCACCGCCGTGCTCAAATGCGAAGGAAAACTTCCCGCAGAAACCGAAAACGTTAAAGTTTCCGCAAAAGAAGGCCTTCTTACCATAAACGCATTTGGCAAAAGCGGCCACGCCTCCATGCCCGAAGGCACTGTAAACGCCATCGGCGTGCTCGTAAACTATATCCTCGATAACAACCTTTGCTCCGAAGCGGAAGCAGATTACCTTTCTGTGCTCAAAGCACTTCATTCCTGCCCTTATGGCAGCGGAATCGGCGTTGATGCGGACGACCACAAGTTCTCTCCTCTTACCATCGTCGGCGGAATTATCGGCATAAAGGACGGAAAATTCTTCCAGTCCCTCGACAGCCGCTATCCCACCAACACCAGCGGTGCTCAAATAACAGAAACCATCAACAAAAAATTCGGCGAGCACTGCGTCTGCGAAACCGTTGCCGAAATGGAACCTTTCTATATCGAACCGGATTCCGCGGAGATCCAGACCTGCATCAATACCTATAACGAAATAACCGGCGAAAAGGCCGAACTTTATACCATGGGCGGCGGAACCTATGCCCGCGACTTCCCCAACGCTGTTTCTTTTGGACCCGAGCACCCGGAAAGACCCATGCCCGAATGGGTCGGCGCAGTTCACTGCGTGGACGAAGGCGCTTCCGTCGAATTCCTGCTCGAAGCGCTTAAAATCTATATTGCAACCCTTATCCGTCTTCAGGAAGTTGAATTTTAATTACCTCCCCTAACAGGGGTGGGGGACCGTTGCCGTAGGCACGGTGGAAGGGTTTAAACCTTATGACTAATGACGAAACGGATAATATTCTTTTTTCAAAAGCAAGGTGAAAATATGACAGACCTTTCAAAAGAAATCCTTAAAAAATACCAGGTTCGCAAAAGCAAAAAGCAAAAAACGGCTTTTATCGAACTTTTGCGTGCTCATTTTCCAAATCTTAAGGTGGAAGACGATGCCATCGGTTACAGCCGCAACATCGTAATAGGAAATCCAAACACCGCAAAAATGGTTTTTACCGCCCATTACGATACCTGTGCCGTTATGCCCATACCCAATTTTATCATGCCGAAGAATATGCTGATATCTTTTCTCTACGCCTTTGTGCTCGTTATTCCCATGCTGCTCATCGGCAGTGCCGTCGGAGGCCTGACAGAGTTCGTTTTAAAAGATCCCGGCATGGGAGCTTTGTTTAATCTGCTTACCTATTGGCTGATTCTGATTCTTATGATATATGGCCCCGCCAACAAACACACCGTTAACGATAACACTTCCGGCGTTATCACCCTTATCGAGCTTATGAACGCCATGACGGATGAACAGCGTGCTCAAAGCTGTTTTGTTTTCTTTGATAACGAGGAAAAGGGCCTTTTGGGCTCTTCTGCTTTTGCCAGGGAACACAAATCCGTAATGAAAGATAAACTGCTTATCAACTTCGATTGCGTTTCTGATGGCGATTATCTGATGCTTATCCTCAATAAGCGTGCTCATCCGGAATATGCCGAAAAGATGAAAGCTGCTTTCGAAGGCGTCACAGAAAAGACTGTGCTCATCGAAGGAGAAAAGGGAGTTTATTACCCCTCCGACCAGAAAAACTTCAAGAAAAACATCGGCGTAGCCTCCTTCAAAAAATCAAAACTCGGTCTTTATATGGACCGCATACATACTCCAAAAGATACCGTTATGGACGAGCGCAATATAGAAGTGCTTGTTTCATCCTTCGTAAAATTCGCAGAAACTTTGTAAGCATGTTTCACCCAGGCAAAGGAGGAAATCCCATGAAAAAACTTTTGGCAATAATTTTATCCGTCCTGATGATTTTAAGCCTTTCTGCCTGCAGAAAAAGCAAGGCTCCGTCCGATCTGTATGATTTTTTGGACGATGATTATCAGGTAGAACAGCCACAGGACAATTTGTTAAGTGAACCGGAAGAAGACCCCAACGACAAAATCATAAATGCCTATATGGACTACATAAAAAGCTATGTCTGGGTTTTCTATCTGGATACTTCCGATATTCCTGCGGACGGGGACTACGATATGTACGAATGGGGAAGCTATTACCTCTATGACTTTGAGGCAGACGGCACCCCGGAGCTTGTTATGATAGTCGGAACCAGCACGAATTCCTCCACCTGCCTTGTGTTTACCTATAAAGACGGCGCGGTTATGAATATCGGAAGTACCCCCTGTGCATACGGTGTCGGGGTTATGTATATCGAAGGTTCGCCCACCATCGTTCTCTGCGAATTCCACGGAGAGTACGAAAACTTCACCGCAGTGACCCTTACCATGGAAACACTCTATGTCGCTTCTAATATCGCGGTTCTTCCGGAGGGAAGCGTTCCCATGGAACCCACCCCCATCGGAAGCGATTATACCGGAACCATGCCCACCGTTCCGGAAGATAACGGCGGAAACTACGGAGAGAATTATGAAGGCGGCTATGGATCCGATTATGAGGAAAACGATGCTCCATATGGCGTAGGAGAAGAGTGGGATAACCCCCCGCCGGAAAAACATTTTATCAACTGCGCAAAATGGGAATATGAAAACACCTACGACTGCTCCGGAATGTTTGTGGAATCTTTCTGGATCGACGAATCAACATATACCGCCCATGCGACCGTTATACTCATTGTACCCCATACCTATGCCGACGAACGGATTCAGATTGAAACGGTTTCTTATTACATCCAGTCGGAAGACAGATGGTATTCTCCTGTCATAGTCGATGTTGTAACTTATATGGTCTGGAACGAGAATATCCTCGGCATCTGGGAAGTTGTTGGCGAAGGACTCTGGGGCGGAACGGAACATGTTGTGTTCGAACTTTTCAGCACCGAAATGGGAACCGCAGTCTGCAGTTACGGCATCGGAACGGTGGATAACACCTTTGGCGAAGTAAGTTACAGCGAAAAATATGCTGACGGAGAATATTTGATAGAAAGCCCCATAGTTCAGTTCGGAATCGAAAACTGCTGTCCCCTTTCTCAGGGCAGAACCAAGCACAGTTTCTACCTCCACCCGGATGCGGGAGTTTATTACCGCAGCGGAGCAAGCACAAATGTATTCCCCCAGGAAATGGTAAAAGCTGCAACAGAATAAAGGAAAATAAAAAAGGACGCCTTTGGGCGGCACTTCGTAAGGAAGTGCCGCCTATTTTTTTGGCAAACTTTTGTAATCAGCCAAAATGATTGAATTATTGGATAAATTCAAATCTGTAATGGAGGATTACATAATGGAAAATTTTATAGAAGAATTGTATTACGGAAATATTGAAGCACAGAATATGAAAAATAAGAAAAGCAAATCGTATAGCAGAGAAATGAAAATACTTTCCGAAAACGAAGATGTCCTTTTGAAAAAAATTCCAGAAGAAGATAAAAAGCTGTTTCTTGAATATGTTGATGCATGGGGTATTGTTGACGGAGAATCTGTTGTTGATGGCTTTATTACCGGATTCAGGATTGGAGCAAAGTTTACATACGATACTTTTGTATCTGTTGAATCGGATATACTGAAAGAAGGTTGAATCATGGAAAAGAAACGATATATTGCTCTTGATGATTCTGAATGGAAAATAGTAATCAATGCACTTAATGATTTAAGAAACTCTCTTATTCGGCAAGGTAGATATACCGATGCAGTTGATGACATTATGATAAAAGTCATAAACACTAAACCTAAAAGAAAACTATTCTTTTGGAGGTGAAGATATGGATTATACACTTTGCGGAGATTATCGTTTGCCGAATCTTTTACCGACCCAAGAGGAAGAATATGATATCGGCATATACGGTCAAAGATATTTCAGATACATAAAAGAACATGATAAAATTCTTTTCATAAATCTCCTTACCACAGGAAAACTCAACGAGCATCTTGCAGAGGTTGACACCCGTGCTCAAGCCATGGAAGCGATGCTCATAAAACGAATGGCAGAGCAGGAAGGCATAAACGAAGCGCTCAAAGAGCAGAATCAACTGGAATGGGTTCAGCGTATGAATAACATTAGGAACAGAGCGGAAGAGATTATATATGAAAACTTAATAAATGGTTAAACATAAAGGGGCAAAGAAAAACTTTGCCCCTTGTTTTTATATCGGTATCTGCACAAAAAATGTGTTTTCGTTTTCCTTGCTCTCCGCCCAGATTTTTCCTTTATGCTCTTTAACGATGCTTTCCGCAATGGAAAGACCGAGCCCATAACTTTCCCCGTCGGTTCTGGCTTCGTCAACGCGGTAAAATCTTTTGAAAATGTTTTTAAGGTTCTCTTTCGAGATATGTTCTCCCTCGCTTTTTACCGAAAGAACACAGTGTTTTTCTTTTTTGATGAGTTCCACCCTGACCGCTGTGTTTTCAAAAGAATATTTATTCGCGTTATCAAGAAGAATATCAACGGTCTGTTTAAGATAATCTGCGCTTCCCCAAAGATTTATATCCTTATCAATTCTGTAATAAAGATTTTTTCCGCTTTCAAAATAAACCGGTTCAAACGGGAGAATCGATTCATAAACAAGATCGCTGAAGTTAAGTTTTTCAAAAACCATTTTCGAAGTTCCGTTATCCGCTCTTGCAAGATCGAGAAGATTTTCCACAAGGCCCCTCATGCGTTTTGACATGGAATAAATGTTACCCGAAAGACGGTTTTTATCCGTTTCAGTGCAGTCTTCGCTCTGCAGAAGTTCTGCATTTGTCAGAATTACCGTAAGAGGGGTTTTAAGCTCGTGCGAAGCATCCGCAACAAATTGTTTTTGCTGTTTCCATGCGTTTTCAATCGGTTTTATTGCCCATCTGGCAAGAAGAACGCTTATTCCGAAGAAAACCCCGAAACTGATTATTCCTATAAAAAAGCAGGTTTTTATAAGATTTATTATTGTTGCCTGTTCGGAAGAGATATCCGCAAAGATTATGGTGGTTCCGCCCGGAGTTTCTTCTTTTAAAAACCGAAGGTTATAGTTTTTAATTATTCCGGTTTTTTCTTCGGAATAAAAAGCGGAATCAACGATTTCTTCAAGCATTGCTCCGTCCGAAAGGTCAAAAAAGCTTCCTCCGTCGGCGGAAACCACTCCGTTTGGGCTGATTTTTACAGTAAAGAACGGAGTTCTTGTTTCTTCCGGAAGTTCACCCGGCCTTCCGGGCAAAAAGCTGCTTTTCGAGGCGATCTGCATAAAAGCAATGCTTTCCCTTTCAAGGTTTGCGGAGGTGGAAGTTATTATCATTCCGAAAATCAAAAAAAGCACAACGGTAATAATTGCCATATTTATGCAGACGAATTTTATTTTAAGTTTTTTAATCATCTTTTGCCTCCAGATGGTAGCCGAGCCTTCTTATGGATTCGATTTTAATATTGGAACCGATGGTTGCAAGCTTTTTGCGAAGAAAACCGACATATACCTCAACGTGGTTTTCAACCGCATTTGAATCATATCCCCAGACTTTTGCAAGGATTGTTTCTTTCGAAAGATTGCGGCCTTTTGCATTAAAAAGCGCGCGCATAACGTCAAATTCCCTTGCGGAAAGGCGGATTTCCTTTCCTTTGCAGATAAGCATCGAAGAAGACAAATCCAGAACCGTGTTTCCGAAAACCATTTCGTCAACCTGTCCGCCCTGCCTGCGCAAAAGGGCATTTATGCAGGCAAGAAGCTCCCTTGAATCAAAAGGCTTGGTAAGGTAATAATCCGCGCCTGCGTTAAGTCCTTCAATTCTGTCTTCAAGAGAAGATTTTGCCGTAAGCATAAGAATCGGCGTTGAACAGCGGTTTTTGCGGACCGTTCTTGCAACTTCGAATCCGTTCATTTTAGGCATCATAACGTCGAGGATAAGAAGGTCATAGACCCCGAGTTCGGCATAATCTTTTCCCGTTTCTCCGTCATAAACCGCTTCCGCTTCAAAACCTTTGGATTCCAGAAGGGATTTTATCGAATCCGCCAGGATTTTTTCGTCTTCTATAATAAGAATTTTCATTTTGTTTCCTCCGGATATATTTCTTTTTCATTATAATAACCCGCGCCGCTTAAATAAAGCTGAAAAAGAGAATGTTCACAATCATTTAACAGTTTCCGGCCTTTCTTTCAGCAAAGGTTAAGTTTCCGGTGATAAAATCAGGGCGAAACAAAAAGCAGAAAGGGAGTGAACAAAAATAGCTTCTAAATTCAGACACGAATGGAAACACGAGATAAACTATTCGGATATGCTTATCCTTCGCCAAAGGCTTTCCGCCGTTATGCAAAGGGACGAAAACGCAAAGGACGGAAAATATTTTATCCGAAGCCTTTATTTCGATAACCTCGAGGATAAGGCGCTTCTTGAAAAATTAAACGGAGTAAGCAGAAGAGAAAAATTCCGCATAAGAATTTATAACCATGACAAATCCCTTATAAAACTTGAAAAGAAAAGCAAAATAAACGGTCTTTGTCTTAAAGAAATCGAATGGCTTTCCGAAGATGAAACGGATAAAATCATCGCCGGGGAAAGGGATTTCATCGCATCTTCGGAAAAACCTCTTCTCCGGGAGCTTGTCTATAAAATGAAATCCGAAGGTCTTCTTCCGAAAACCGTTGTTGATTATACGAGGGAAGCCTTCATCTTTCCCGCAGGAAACGTAAGGGTCACGCTCGATTACGGCATCCGGACCGGAATTAACCAGACGGATATTCTAAATCCCGATCTTCCGACTGTTCCGGCAGGAACCGCACCCATTATCCTTGAAGTCAAATGGGACGAATTTCTTCCGGATATAATCCGGGATATTATCCAGCTTGAAAGCCGTCGAAGCGCCGCTTTTTCAAAATACGCCGCCTGCAGAATTTACGGCTGAACTAAAGAAAGGAATTTTTTATTATGACTTTTAACGATATCTTCAAATCCAGCTTTCTTGAAAACGTTTCGAGCGTAAGTATCTTTGATATGGCGATCGCCCTTGCTCTTGCTTTCGGAATCGGTCTTTTTATTTTCCTTGTTTATAAAAAGACTTTTTCCGGCGTTATGTATTCTTCGAGCTTCGGCGTTTCTCTTGTTGCGCTCACCATGATTACAACTCTTGTTATCCTTGCCGTAACAAGCAACGTTGTTCTTTCTCTTGGTATGGTCGGTGCTCTTTCCATCGTCCGTTTCAGAACCGCAATCAAAGAGCCCTTTGATATTGCGTTCCTCTTCTGGTCCATCGCCGTGGGCATTGTTCTTGCGGCGGGAATGATCCCTCTTGCGGTTTTCGGAAGCGTTGTTATCGGCGCCGTTCTTCTTGTTTTCGTTAACAAAAAATCCCACGCAAACCCTTATATAATCGTAATCCGCTGCGACGGGGACGAAACGGAAATGCACGCAAAGGATTTTATAGAAAGAAACGTAAACCGCTGTGTGATCAAAAGCAAAACCGTCCAGAAAGGCTCCGTTGAAGTCAATATGGAAGTTCGCCTCCGTGACGAAAACACCGGTTTTATAAATTCCCTTGCGGAAATGCCCGGAATTCATAGCGCTGTTCTCGTAAGCTATAACGGCGACTATATGGGATAAGGTGTATTATGTCAACGAATAAAAATCTTGAGCGCATCTGCATAATCGCACTTGTGCTCTGTATCATAACAGCCGCGGTTTTTATGAACGGCAAGTTTTTTGGCATAACCCAGGCAGAAAAAGTTATGGGCTATGAAACAAAACTTTTTGATAATTCCTACGTTCACACCATAGCGATAGAAATGGAAAACTGGGATTCCTTCATCGAAACAGCAGAAAACGAGGAATATTCCGTCTGCAACGTAACCATAGACGGCGAAACCATCAAAAACGTGGGAATCCGAGGAAAGGGAAACACCTCTCTTTCAAATGTTTCCTCCATGGGAAGCCAGCGTTACAGTTTCAAAATCGAATTCGACCAGTATGACGGCACTTCCACCTATCATGGACTTGATAAGCTGAGCCTTAATAACCTTATCCAGGACTCAACTTTTATGAAGGATTACCTCGTTTATACGATGATGAACGAATTTGGCGCAAATGCACCCCTTTGCAGTTTTGTATATATCACCGTAAACGGTGAGGATTGGGGACTTTATCTTGCGGTGGAGGGTGTTGAGGAATCTTTTCTTCAGCGCAATTACGGAAACGATTACGGTGAGCTTTATAAGCCGGACAGCATGAATTTCGGCGGCGGAAGAGGCAACGGAAAAGGCTTCGATATGAACGAATTTGCAGAAAATTTTGAAAACGGCGAATTCCAGATGCCTTCTTCCGAAGATTCTGAAGCAGGAACATCCCCCGAAAATTCTTCCGGAAGTTCCGGAAATCCAAAAAGGCCCTCTTCCGGCGAAATGCCGGATATGGGAGGATTCGGCGGAATGGTTCCTCCCGGCAGTGAAATTCCCGATATGGAAAGCTTCGGCGGAATGGTTCCTCCGGATATGTCCGGCGATATGCAGATTCCCGAGGATTTTTCCGGCAGTTTTGATGAATCACAGATTCCGGAAGATTTCAGCGGAGAAATGCCGGATATGGGCGGTCCCGGAGGAATGATGGGCGGATCCGGAATGGGTTCCGATGACGTCAAACTGAAATATATTGATGATGACCCGGAAAGCTATTCAAATATCTTCGACAGCGCAAAAACCGATATTACAAAAGCCGATAAAACAAGGCTTATCGAATCGCTTGAAACTTTGAGCACAGGCAAAAATGTTGAGCACGCAGTGGATATCGAAGCGGTGCTCAGATATTTCGTGGTGCATAACTACGCAGTAAACGGCGACAGCTATACCGGTTCCATGGTGCATAACTATTATCTTTATGAGGAAGACGGAAAACTTTCGATGATTCCCTGGGATTATAACCTTGCCTTCGGAACATTCCAGAGCAGCAATGCTTCTTCGGCAGTAAACGATTCCATAGATTCTCCCCTTTCTGTTTCCGGAAGCGGCGACAGACCAATGGCGGACTGGATTTTCCAAAACGAAGAATATACCGAACTCTACCACGAATATTTTGAAAAATTCCTTGAAACCGTAGATGTTCAGAAAATAATCGAGGACGCGGAAGCGATTATCGCTCCATATATTGAAAAAGACCCGACCAAATTCTATACCTTTGAGGAATTCGAAAAAGGAGCTTCTACCCTTAAAGAATTCTGCAAACTCCGGACTGAAAGCATAGAAAGCCAGCTTTTATACGGAGAAAAATTCACGGCCGTTGATGCTTCTCACCTGAATCTTTCCGACATGGGATCAATGAATATGGGCAAAGACGGTAATTTTAATAAAGCATCCGGCGGAAGAGAAAACCGCTTCAATAATAATGAAAACACCGCCAATGAAAATGCTTCTTCTTTCAAACCCTCCTCGCCGCCGGATGCAGGTTCCGAAAGCGAACCTACCATAGATATCAGTGGAAGCAGCAAGGACTTTTTCGACGAAAAAGTTTCGCAAAACAAACCGGAAGAGTTTTCTTCCAAAGGAATACTTCTTTCGGCGGTTTCCGTTTTTGTAATGGTTGGCGCAATAATTTTTGCAAAACTTTTCAAAAGATGAGTTTCCTTTTTTATAATACTCCAATATAGAGAAACAGCATCTGCTTACCACGGCAGATGCTGTTTTTGCTTGAATAAAACATCAGAATTTAAAGGGTTACAGGGATTTTCCATGCTAAGCTCTGCCGTGGCTATCCAAAGGCGTTGCTTGCGACGGAGTTAATATTTATTTGTATTGCTACCGGTTCTATGCTTTTATATTTCTTCAATATATTCTTTGAAAACATCAATAATATAATCTGCACTAGCAGGAGTATAGTTTGGAGATCGTGCTAAAAGACCATTCAAGGCTGGGTCGCAACCGATTGGTTGTAGGACAGCTTCTTGAAGAGGGCTTTGATGATTTGGGTGTAAGATATATAGCCATTATGGATAATATCGATACAGCCAAAGGAATCAGCGATATAGTTCCAATGCAGGATTTATTCAACGAATGGCACGCCAAGAATACAAGTCAAAAGGTTCGGAACGTATTCAAGAACAAAGGAATGTCTGGACTTCCTTTAACAACAAATTCGCCATACGGATACATGAAGGATCCCGATAATCCTAAAGAATGGATTATTGATGAACCTGCGGCAAAGGTAGTTAGAAGAATCTATTCTCTTTGTACTGAAGGCTTAGGACCTACGCAGATAGCGAACAGGCTGAAAGCGGAAAAGATTATGACACCAAATGAATACTGGAGCAGTATAGGAAGAGTATGCTGCAAACCGCCTTCTGTCCCATACCATTGGGGGACCTCAACCGTTTCGGATATTCTTGCAAAGCAGGAATACTGCGGAGATACGGTAAACTTCCGTACTTCCACAAAGTCTTTCAAGAACAAAAAGAAGATAGAGAAACCGGAGGAAGAATGGAAGATATTCCATGATACCCACCCGGCAATCATCGACAGAGAAACATTTGAACTTGTACAGGAAC
>SVNB01000042.1 GCA_015067125.1 Oscillospiraceae bacterium | reverse complement strand
CAAAACGTGCAAAGTCAATAAATTTTTTTGATTTGGGACACAAAATGTGTTGACAAATCTGAAAACAGGTGATATACTGCAAATCACACGAAACGTGTTACACAATTTTGCCAAAGCTTTTGAAGATTGACGCATACAGCGGGGAGCTTGTTTTTTGCTCTTTTTATTAAAAGTATGCAAAGATGAATAACACAATTCGTGTTAATATATACCGGAAGAGAGGTGCCAAAAAATGATTTAGGAATTTGGAGGTGAAAAATTGGCGCTTAACGAAAAGCAGGAACGCTTTTGTCAGGAGTTTTTTCTGGATTTTGACGTGATCAAAGCGGCAGAAAGAGCGGGGTATTCCGAAAAATACGCAAAGAAAAACAGCTTTTTGTTTTTGCAGGATGAAAGAATTATTGAAAGGCTTAACAGCATCCGGGAGGAAAACTTTGGCTGCAATTCAAAATGCTGCAAAAACAAGGTAGTTAAAGAAATGTGGAATATGTATGAAAAGGCTGTGGAAGAAAAACCGGTTATTGAATGGAACAAGGATCTTAAAGAATATGTTGAAACCGGGGAATATCAGCATGATGAAAAAACAGCTCTTAAATGTTTGGAACTTATTGCGAAAATTTGCGGCGGAATTTCCGATTCGGCCAAAAAGCAGGAAAAAGGTGATGACGAGGGTGTTGGAATTTTTGTAAGGGTGGAGGGCGAAGATGAGATTTGATATTGGAATATATCAGAAGCAAAAGGATTTTATAAACTCTACCGGAAAAGCAAACGAAGTTCTTTATGGCGGTGCCGCAGGAGGCGGCAAAAGTTATGGTCAGCTTATCGATGCGCTTATTTACGCCACCAGATATCCGAAAAGCCGGCAGCTTATTTTAAGGCGCACTCTTCCGGAGCTGGAAAAAAGCCTGATCAGGGTTTCTTTGGAGATTTTTCCTGCAAAAATTTATAAGTACAGTGAATCCAAACATACTGGAACTTTTTCCAACGGTTCGGTTATAGATTTTGGATACTGTGACAGCGAAAGCGATGTTTACAGATATCAATCTGCGGAATATGACGTTATTCGTTTTGACGAGCTGACGCATTTTACAGAGCAGATGTATCTTTATCTTATGAGCCGTCTTCGTGGAGTTACAGATTACCCCAGAGCAATGAAAAGTTCCACAAACCCGGGAGGTATTGGTCACAGTTGGGTAAAAAAGCGGTTTATTGATATCGGGCCGCCCGGGAAAATACACAGTACCAAAAACGGAAAAAGGCTTTTTATTCCTTCCACGGTTTTTGAAAACAGGGCGCTTATGAAAAACGATCCGGAATATGTAAGGCGGCTTCTGGAGCTTTCTGAAAAAGACAGAAAACAGCTTTTGGAAGGAGATTGGGACACAAACGAAGGGCAGTATTTTTCTGAATGGAAAAGAGAAACGCACGTTATGCGGCCCTTTGATATTCCGAAGAGGTGGCGCAGATATTTTGCCATGGATTATGGGCTTGATATGCTTGCCGGATATTGGATTGCAGTGGACGATTTTGAAAATGCCTATGTTTACAGAGAAATTTATAAAAGCGGGCTTATCATAAGCGAAGCGGCAAAACAGATTCTTGAAGCGCAGGGGGATGACGTTCCGGATATTTATATTGCGCCGCCGGATATGTGGAACAGAAGGCAGGATACGGGCAAAAGCGTTGCGGAACTTTTTTATGAGCAGGGAATTTTGCTTTTTAAAGCCAGCAACGACAGAGTTCAGGGTTGGTATTGCCTTAAAGAATGGCTGCACCCAAGAAAAGACGAATTTGGAGAGATAAAGCCAAAGCTCAGGATTTTTGAAAACTGCACGGAGGTTATAAGAACATTGCCGGCGCTGGTGTTTGACAAGAAAAATCCTAACGACGTGGGAGATTCTGTTCATGAATATACTCATGCGGCAGATGCTTTGCGATATTGGGCGGCCGCAAGACCCATGAGCACGGAGCAGAAAGCTTTTGAAGAAGAAATCTTTTTTGAGAACGAAATGGAAGAATTTATTCGTTTTGGAACAGGCTGAAAAACAGGAAGGAGAAAAAATGAAGAAAGAAAAAAGAAAAAGAACGGAAAACGAAGAATTTATTGAAGGACTTTTGGAAGAAGAAACAAAAGTACCGGAAAAAGAAATAGGCGAAGATGAGCTTTTTGGCAGCGAAAATCTTGACGGTGAGCACGATGATACCGAAAAAGCAGAGGACGAGCACGAACTTGACTTTGTTGAGCACGGAAGAATATTCGGGGTTCCGGCAAAGGCGGTGGAAGCATTTGCAAAGGCCGCAGGAAAAAGCGCCGGAGAAGTTATCGGGATTTATCAGAAAGGCTGCTGTTTTGATGAACTTTTAAAAAGATATGCGGCTGCCAGAAAAGACAGCGAAGCCTTTGAAAAAATCGCAAAAATCCGCGGAATTGATAAAGAAGAGATGAAAGCGGAAATTATGGACGTTATTGAAAACGCAAGATTTGAAAAAGCGGTAGCCCGAATCGAGCAGGCAAACCCGGGCATGAGCAGAGAAACCGCCGAGGAGCTTGCGAAATTTCGCATTGAAGCGGAAAAAACTCGATCCGTAAAAAAACAGAAGAATGAAAAAGCGGAGGAAATCCGCAGAAAACTTTTGGAAATTGATAATTTTATGGCGGCACATTCTGCCGAGGGACTTGGAAAAATCAATAACGGCATTGTGGAGGAATGGGAAAACGGTGTTCCTCTTGAAAAAGCTTACAGAACATATGTTCTTGAAAACGAAAAGCAAAAACTTCTTGAAGAAATAGAGGAGCTTAAAAATTACAAAACAAAGGACGGACAGAAATTTTATGCGGCAGAGCACAGCGCCGGTTCTGCAAGATCTTCCGTTAAAGGCGCGAAAATTGATGAATTTATTGAAGGGCTTTTTAAAGAATATTAAAAAGTAAAACGAAAGGAGAAATTTTTTATTATGGCTATTAATCTTGCAAACAAATATGCAAAGGAACTTGCGCAGGCTTTTAATCAGAAATCTGTTGTTGATGGTGTTGCCTGCAAGGATTATGAATTTACAGGGGTGAAAAATCTTAAAGTATATACCGCGGTTTCTCAGGAACTTAACGATTATAAACGCAGCGGCCTTAACCGCTATGGCGAACCCAAAGAGGCGCAGGATACCGTGCAGGATATGGTGGTTGAAAAAGACCGTTCTTTTTCCATTACCATTGATAAAGGCAATAATTCCGAACAGATGGGAGTGAAAGAGGCTTCTAAAATTCTTTCCATCGAAATGAGTGAGCAGGCTATTCCCGAAATGGATAAATATGCCCTTAGAAAATTTATTGACTATGCGGGCACTGTTAAGGAGGCTGAAGAAGAGCCTTCTGAAGACAACATCGTAAAGATGATTTCTGACGCTATGGTGCATATGGGTAACAAAAAAGTTCCCGCGGATAAAAGATATATTTTTATTGGCTGGAGCTGGTTTGGAATGCTTCGTCTTTCCAAACAGTTTATCGGGGTGGAAGCTCTTGCAAAAGAAGCGCTTGTTAAAGGCGCAGTGGGCACTTTTATGGGTGCGCAGGTTGTTACCGTTCCGGACGATTATCTTATGAAAAACGGAAAAAAGGCATACTTCCTTATTGTTTATAAAAACTCCGTTCTTCAGCCCAAAAAGGTGCAGGATTATTTTATCAAAGAAAACCCTGCCGGCATTAACGGCGCCCTTATTGAAGGCAGATTTATTTACGACGCGTTTGTAATCGGCGCAAAATGCGACGGTGTTTATGCAGCGGTTGAGGGCGAAAGCACTCAGGCTGTTCCGGAAATCAGCGTAAGCGGTTCCAACGTGGTTGTAACTTCTGCAGGTGCGGCAAAAATCCGAATTACCACAGACGGCACCGACCCGAGATTTTCTGATTCCGCATACGAAACCACCAGCGGCGGCAGTATTGCTCTTGCGGCAGGTACTTATGACATCAAAGCGGTTGCTTTTGCGGAAAACGCATTTACCTCTGCCATTGGCGAAGTGAAAAACGCAGAAATTGCATAAGAAATAGTTTTTTTAAAATTGGGAGCGGTAAAAGCCGCTCCCATAATAAAAGGAGGAAACATGGCTAACAAAACTGAATATTTAAAAGGTGTTTACGGTTACGGCGTACCGGAAAGCGGAGTTTCTGTGGAGATTACTTCCAGCAAAAACAAAAATGCTTTTGGAAACGAACCTTCTTATAGTACCGGGATGGAGGAAAACAAACCGGCAGAAAACAGGGCAGAAACCGCCCTTTCGGAACTGCGCAACAGATATGCGCAGCAGCTTAGGCAGCAATTTGATTACGCCGCAGACAGAATTAAAGACGAAAAAGAAAAAGCCCTTAGAGAAAACTGGGTGCTTATGCAGCAGGAAGAAGCCGGAATTGCTGAAAGGCTTGCGGCAGAAGGAACAAACGGCGGAGCGGCAGAAACCGCGCTTTCCGGAATCCGGGCGAAATATCAGGACGAAAGAAACGATATTCGCAAAGGGTTTGCCGATGATCTGGGAGAACTTTCTTTTGATTTTGGCAAAAAACAGGCGGAAGCGGCCAGAAGCTATGACGAAAAATGGCTGGAATACCTTATCTCTCTTGCGGAAAACGAAGATGAGTTTGAAAAGGACATTGAACTTAAAATTTTTGATTAAGGAGGGATTTTAATGCCGGAGCTTTTTAAATTTGGCGGCAGAAACCCCGTTAAAAAAGTGTTCGAGATAACCTCTTTTGCGGGGATAGACCTTTCTTCGGCACAATCGGATATCAGTAAAAACAGAAGCCCGGACGCCCTGAACATGATGCCCGACAGCAAGGGTAATCCGATCAAGCGTACGGGCTTTGCGCTTTTTGGGGAATACGGTGAAAGGATAAACGGCATTTTTTGTATAGGGGAACATTTTGTTGTTCATGCCGGAAACTGTCTTTTTGTTGACGGAGAAAAGGTTTTTGAGGGAATGGGCGACGAAAATTCTTCCGCGCAGGTGTTTGGAGAAAAACTTTATATTTTTGACGGACACGAACCGATTGTGTGCGACGGAACCGAGGCCTGGCCGCTTTATTCGGCGGCGTATATTCCAACGGTGCTGATTTCTAAAAACGCGGATTTTGCGGAAAAGGAAATTGATTTTTTGGGCGATGGTGAGGCAAAGGAATTTGCCTTTGAACAGGAACCCAAAGAGATAATATCTGTTGCGGTAAACGCAGCGGCGGCGGAATATTTTGCAGAAAACGGAAAAATAATTTTTTCTGCGGCACCGGAAGAAAACGCAAAAATTGTTGTAAAAGCGGTTTTTGAGCAGGAACCCGGAGGAAGCATTAAGGAGGAATTCAATCTTATTTCTTCCAGATGGAAAGAGAGCTTTATATGCGATACCGGAACCGAAACGCAGTTCAGCCTTTCTAAAACAGGGCTTTCCTCCGGCAGAGTTAAGGCATGGGTTATGGATGAAAACGGGACCTGGCAGGAAAAAACAGAAAAGACGGATTTTACCGTTGACAGAGAGGCCGGAAAAATCTTGTTTATTGAACCTGTTGCCAAAACACCCGTTGCCGGAACAGACAACCTTATTATCGAGGCGGAAAAATATTTTGAGGGATACGCGGAAAAAATCAATCTTTGCAGACAGAGCATTGCTTTTGATGCGGCGGGAACTTCCGGAAGGATTTTTGTCTGCGGAAACCCAAACGAGCCGGAAAAGGATTTTTGGTGCGCCGCGGGCAATCCGGAATACTGGCCGGATACCTATTATTCCGAAATCGGAAAAGGCGGCGGAAGAATAATCGGGTATTCCGTAATGGGAAATCTTTTGGCTTCGTATATATCCGAACCAAGGGACGGCAGAAGCATTGTTGTGCGTTCTTTTGCTTTGGACGAAAACGGAAATGCTTCTTTTCCGATAGAAAAGCACCTTATGGGCGAGGAAGCAATATCTGAAAAAAGCTTTGTTTTTATGGATAAGGAACAGCTTTTTCTTACGGGAAGAGGAGTTTACGCAATAACCACAGAGGATATCAGCGGAGAAAAATATACCCAGAACAGAAGCTATTACATAAATAAAGCTCTTTGCGAAGAAGAACTTGAAAAGGCATTTTGCGCAAAATGGAAGAATTTTTATGTTATAGCAGCGGGAGAAAAAATCTATCTGCTTGATACGGGAAGCAAAAGCTATGAAAAAGGCGAGCCGCTTTCTGCTTTTCAGTACGAATGTTATCTTTGGAACGGGATAAACGCAAGAGTGCTTTGCGAAAAGGAAGGAATTTTGTTTTTTGGCGATGAAAACGGAAGGATTTTTTATTTTACAGAAAACGGATATTCCGATTGGAGCGAAAACGGGCAGAAGGCAATAGAAGCTTACTGGACTTTTCCGGATTTTATGGGAGAGCACTTTTTTCTTAATAAAACAATAAAAATGCTGGCGGTTCAGGCGGCGGCTTTTCCGCAGAACGAAGTTTGCCTTGAAGTAAGAAAAAACGGATTTTGGGAGGAGCTTAAAAAATGGACCGGAAAAATTTCTTTTTTTGCGTGGGATTCAATAAATTGGGGTAATTTTACCTGGAGCGGAGATTTTACTCCAAGGACCCTTACCCTTAAAGCAAAAATAAAGAAATTTGATAAATGCAGGTTCAGAGTATCGTGTTCCGAAAAAGACAAAGCCTTTGGGCTTTATGGATTTGCGGCGGAATATTCTGAAAACGGAAGATATAAAAAATAATTTTTGGGAAAAGAGATGAAAAAATGGAACTTGAAAAAATTAAAGAAAACGACCTTTTGGGAAAAGGCGTTATGGGCCAGCCGGAAGTGCCGGGAATAAGCGCAAAAGAAATGCAGGCAGCAGTTGAACAGATCGTGCGCGAAGTGGCGATTCCGAAAATAAACGAAGTTATTGAATATATTATCGAAAAAGTTGCCACACAAAAAGACCTTGAAAAACTGCTTATAGATGCGGGATCCGTAAGCTCTGTATTTGGAAGAGCGGGCGCAGTAAAAGCACAAAAAGGAGATTACACACCGGAAATGGTGGGCGCAGCAAAAGAAAAACACGCTTTTGAGCACGCAAAAAACGGAAAAGATCCCGTTTTGCCAAAAGATATCGGCGCTGCGGAAGATGAGCATGCTCATGGAAACATTACCGCCGAAGGGAAAATAGGCGATACGAACGGTATGGTGCTTATGACCGGTCTTTTGGGAAAAATCGAAGCGAAATCAAAACAGGAGGCCGGGTTTGTGCTTCCGCCGGTAAAAAAAGAGATAAACGGAAGCTTTACAGCGGAAGATAACACCGTTTATTACGGAAACGGTATTTCTGATTTTATTTTTGTTTGCGACGCCGGAAAAACCGCGGAATGCAGGGGCATTTTTACCTTCGAGACTCCGGGAACTATCGACATGAGGGGTTTTGATTTTATCGAAGACCCGGAAGAAATTAAAAACGCGGAAGCCGGCAGCAGATGGGAATTTGACCTTGCGGAAGGCTGCCTTATCATCAGAAAAAGGAGCGAGTGAAAATGGAACTTTTAAAATTCAGGGTTATAAATCAGCACCTTGCGGGCGGAAGATACCGCCCGGTTTCCGGCAGCATTGATTACATCGAGGCGGTTTTTGATTTTACTCCGGATTGGAACGGACTTGATAAGTGGGCACATTTTTCCAAGGGAGAAACGGTTTATGATGTAAACCTTGCCGAAGATAAAATTACAAAGGATATGCATCTTAATCTTGATGCGGGTACCTGGGAAGTTAAACTGCACGGCGATGCGAACGAAAACGGAGAAGTGGTTATGAGAATAACTACGGACAGCGCATATATCACGGTGGAGGATTTTGGCGCACTGCACGAAGGCGGGGTTCTTCCGGAAGTTTCTGCAGACAGCGCCAGCGTTATTGCGGCAAAAGCGCAGGAGGCTTTGGATATTGCAAATTCCGTAAAAGCCGCCGCGGAGGCCGGGGAATTTGACGGCGATAAACTTCCGGAAGTTACGGAAAACGATAACGGAAAGGTGCTTGGAGTTGCGAACGGAGTATGGGATAAAATTTCTGCGGCTATGGGCGGTTCCGGCGCGGTGAAATGGAACGACATTTTGGAAAAACCTTTTTATAGCGAAGAAAACGCATTGATTTTTGAAGCGGTTTTTAACGACATTCTGTTTGACAGCGACGGCGACGGAACAAACGACAGTTGGGAAGGACAGATGTTTTTTGAAGATAATTCTGAAGCAACGCTTGAACCGGGAAAAATTTATACGGTCAGCTGGAACGGCGAAGAATATGAATGTATCTGTCAAAGCTTTCAGGGACTTCCAGCATTGGGCAATTATTCAGCTGTTGGAGGAGAAGATACAGGAGAACCCTTTGCGCTTGCAAGAGATAAAAACGATCTTCTTGGAATGGGCAGCAGCTGGGTGGCCGTGCTTGTTAACGTGCCGGAGGATATTACCGCAAACGGAACATACAGCTGCCGCATTACCGGAGAAAAGGTTAAACAGCTTGATAATGAATTTGTTCCGGCACCGCCGGTTTTTGACCTTGAGGAAATGGGATTTGTACCGTTTTCCATGAACGGCGGAGAAGCGGAACTGGAAACCGATACTTCTGAAATAAGAAGCGCGCTTGCAAAAGGCGCAGTAACATTCCGAATTCCGCTGGAGGCATACGGAAGTATTTTTTATATGTATTTTACCGCCTATGGTTTGGGCGACGGAGAGAGTACTTTTCAGTGTGTTGGATTTGCCGGAATAAGTCCGCTTATGGCGATTACGATTATGGTTGTTGAAGATGGAATGATAATAGTTATGGTTCCGCTTAACACGGTTATCGGAATGCCGGAAGCAAGCACGGACGATAACGGAAAAATTATGCGCGTTGAAAACGGAGAATGGACTGTTTCTGAAGAAACGGAAAAACCTGTTCCTTCCAACGTGGATCTTTCTGTTTTTGAAAGCGAAGGAATAATTACAGAAAATTATCCGGACGGAAGCAGCGTTACATACACTTTTGAATTTGACAGCGAAGGAAACCCTGTAAAAATAACAGACAGCAGCGGAAACGAAACCGTTCTTGGCTGGTAAGGAGGAAATTATGGATATATTATCTTATATTCTTGGAATGAAAGCCGGAGAGAAAGCTTCCGGGGATTCCGGAAGTTCCGGAAACGTAAATACGGGCGAAGTAAAAATGTATTCGAAAAGCTTCGAGGCTACCGCAAAGCAGATGGAGGTCGAGCATATTGCAGGAGAGGTGCCGGATATTCTGGCAATCACGATTGCGGACATACCGACCTCCGGGGTGGTTTTTATGGCTCTTGGTTTCAGCCAGGCACTGGTGGAAAAGCTTGGAGAAGAATATGTTAACGAAGTGACTTTTCTTGCGGCGTCCGGTGGTGCCATGAGGATAAGTTCCAATGTGGGAATAGATATGCCGCAGACACAATCGCTGTACATAAATTGCGGTGGAATCCGTGACGTTACAGATAAAAAGTTTACCATAGGAGGTTCGCAATATGGGCTTAATGTTGGAGATTATTATATATACAGAGCAATCTGCGGACTTGTTTAAGAAGTAAAGGAGAAATATGAACAGAAGAAGAATGATGAACACGGCCGGTTTTATGGTTTTTGTTGTTGACGGAAACGGCAGCAGCACGAACAAAGAAAGCTATGTTGAACACAACGGAACAAGATACACAGTCGGAGAGAAATTCCGCTGCAATATAAACGACGTTATAACCTGCTATCTTTACGGAAACTGGGACGGCTGCCGGATACTTTTTGAAGGGCAGATCGTGGCGGAAGACGTTAACCCGGTATATAGCTTTGCGGTGAAAAGCAATATAACGGTTACGGTGGAGTTTGAACCCTATGGAAACGCAAAAATGTATATTGCGGCAGGAAAGGAAAACAAATGATAGAAACGGGAGTTATTGTTGCGCTTTGTCTTTTTTGCGCGGTAATTGGAATAGCTTTTTCTGAAACCGCCACAGAAGAAAACAGGAAAAAGGCAGAAAAAACAAAAATTGTTTGCCCGGCGGAAGAAAAAAACGAAGAAAAAATCAGCAGTGAATCCGCAGAAAATTTTTTTGGAGAAAAAGATTTTGCTTTAAGGAACGGATATGGAGTGACAAGGGATAAAAACCCGACTTTTGCGGAACAATGGGTAAACATTATGAATTATAACGGCGAAAGCCAGCTGGAGGAAGATTATGAAGAAGAAAGTATTAACTCCGCAGAATATCTGGGAAGAGTATCTTAAAGGTGAAGAATATCACCTGCAAACGGGACTTCATGATATTGTGCGAAGAAACGAACAATTTTATAACGGCGAACAGTGGGAAGGGGTAAACGCTCCAGACCTTGAAAAGCCGGTTATCAATATTTTTAAACGGGCGGTTACATATCTGGGCAGCCAGATCATCAGCAGTGACGTGGGAATAAGCGTCGAATCTTTTGGAAAAGAAAACACAGAAATTTGCAGAATTCTTACGGAACAGATAGAGCGCGTTGTGGAAAACACCAAAGCAAAAACAAAAAACCGGGAAGTTCTGCGGGACGCGGCGATTTCCGGCGACGGAGCGGTTTACGCGTATTTTGATCCGGAAAAAGGAAAATACGGCGAAATTGAACTTGAAACCGTGGATAATGAAAAAATTATTTTTACCAATCCGTTTGAAAGGGAAATTCAGAAGCAGAAAAGCATTATTGTTATAAAAAGAATGATGCTTGAAGAAGTGCAGGAGCGTGCGGAAAATTTTGGAGTTCCGGAAGAGGAAATCGCGCTCATTCAGCCGGACGAAGCGGCGGATTATTCCGCAGAGAAAAAAGACGTTGGCAAAAGCCTTGTTACAGTGCTTTTGCGTTTTTGGAAGGAAGACGGAGTTGTGTGGTTTTCCGAAAGCTGCAGGGATATTTTCATCAGAAAACCGATAAAGACAAAGGCAAGGCTTTATCATATTGCGTGGATGCCCTGGGAAAAGCAGAAGGACAGTTATCACGGCGCACCGGTTATGACTCCGTATATTCCAAACCAGATATATGTTAACAAAATGTGGGCGCTGGCAATGGTTTTCAGCAGTAAAATGGCATGGCCCCAAAGATTTTATGACGCCACAAAAATCCGCGGAGGACTTTCCAACAAGGTGGGACAGGCCATCGGCGTGGCGGGCGACCCGAAGGCAGCGGTATATTTTGATGCGCCTTCCGGCAATATGAGCACGCAGGTGCTGGAACTTGTGGAGCGCACCATTCGCTATACCAGAGAAAGCCTTGGAGTTACGGATGCGGCTTTGGGCGACGTTAAGCCGGATAACACTTCGGCGCTTATTGCGGCGGCGGAACAGGCCGCGGCACCGCTGGTTTTTCAGAAGCTGGCAAACCACCAGTTCTGGGAGGACCTTGTGCATATCTTTATTGATATTATTGCGGAAATGTACGGTATAAGAGAAATTTATACGGAAGTTATTAAAGCGGACGGAAGCAAAGAAAAAATAAAAGCGGATTTTGATTTTTCTGCCATTGACTATGATTCCCTCGATATAAAAGTCAACATTGGCAGCGCAAGCTATTGGAGCCAGGTTATGCAGGTGCAGACCATGGATTCCTTCTTTAAAAACGGAGTTATCGACGATGCGGTGATGTACCTTGAGCACGTTCCGGAAGGGTATATTACCGGAAAAGAGGAACTTATTACGGAACTTAAAAAGAAAAAAGAAGAAGCCGAGCACCAAACGAGCACGGATAACACCAATAAAATGCCTCTTGGTAACCTAAAAAGCAAAATAAACGGCGTTTGAGCACGGGAATACTTTGAAAAAGAAAGGAGGTGAGCCCCGATGACCGTTAAAGAATGTTACGAGCACGCAATCAGCTTTTTGCCGGAAAAAATGGAGGAAAACCCGGATATGCAAAAATTTATGGTGCCCTGGTGCAACATACTTCTGGCAGAAAATTTTGAAAACGAAAATTTTTACAGAACCGTAAACGAAATGCCGGAAATTTCTGCTCCGGGCAAGGTGGAACAGCCGGAAGACGAGATTCCGTATAACGAAAAGCTGGTTAAAACCGCGTTTCCCTATGGCATGGCAAGGTGGATATTCCGTGAAAACGATGACATTTACGCAAGCCACGAATACTATACCCTTTACGTTACCGCCGCAAAGGAAGCAACGCCCGCGCTGGTTTCGGATATCGAGGATATTTATAAATAATAAAGGAGGGAAAATATGTACATAAACCCCATCGCGAAAGCGCGATTTGAAAACCAAAAGGCAATATACAAAGAAGAGAACGAAAAATTAAAAGAAAGATGGGAAAAAGAGCGTGCCGCCGAAAAAAAGGCGGCACGCATAAAAGAAAACGACCTTATTGGCGCGCAGTATGCGCAAAACGGCACAAGGTCCTACCGTTCCTCTTCGCAGGAATACGGCTATGGCAATTACGGAAATAAGGCCGAAGATGATGAGGACGTTTTTGAAAAAATAGGAAGAGATTATGAGGAAAACGCACGAAAGGAACGCGAAATCGAAGAAAAACGCTGGGAAGGTTTTGGCGATTTTTTCGCAAAGGAAGGAGGGGTGGCGGGACAAAGGCAGGCACCCGGATTTAATTACGGCGGTAAGGAAAGCGAACACAGCGGACGAAGCCGTTCGGACAACATGGCACTTGCAATGGGCGTTGAGCAGGAACTGCTGGATAAAATAGCGTCAGAAGCGAAAGAAAAGAAAGGAAAAGATATCTTTACAGAAGGTATTGAAAGCAGCGTTTGGAGCACAAGCGCAGGGTTAACGGAGCTTGCGGATATGTTTATAGGCAAACCCCTGCAAAGTCTTGGCTGGGAAGATAACTTTATATCCGAATGGAATGAGTATTATCAGGACAGAGCGGAAGAAAAACATCAGGACCTGATGGACGCCGCGGCAAGAACAGGCAAGGGCAAAACGGCTGAAACTGCAGCGATCCTTGTCGAAATGCTTGGCGAAGCGGGAATAGATGCGCTGCTTGGAATGGTTACCGGCGGTGCTTCTGCGGCGGCAAAACTTGGCAGCAAAGGCGGAAAAGTATTAAAATACGCTGATGATGTCGGGGATTTGGCAAAAAGAAAATATGCGGGAGCATATGAAAAAATTGATGATGTGCTGTTTTCTCCAATGGATAGTGCAAACTCCAACACAAACAAAAAATTCCGCGAAGCATTGAATTCTAGAAATACCAATGATATTATAATTACAGACGAACAAATAGGAAAAAAAACAGGAAAACATACAAAAGAGTATAATCTTAATCCGAGTAAAGAAGAGGACAGAATAAAATTATTAAATATTATTGATGATGTGATAAATAATGCAGATGAAGTAGTCATAGGCGATAATTGGCGCCACCAAGTTGGACACCCTATATATTATATAAAAGGTGAAGATGTTGTTGTAGTTATGGAAAACGATAAAAAATTTGTAACAATACTAAAAGGAGGAATAACCAATGAGAGGGTTAAGAAAGCCAGAGGGCGATAAATACGAACGTTTTTTTGCTTTGGTACAAAAAGAAGCTTTGAAAAAAGGCTGCATTTTTTTTGCGGATTGTGCAGAAGGCAATAATTTTGAAAATGAATTTATGGAAGGCGAAAACACATCGGGTTGGTTAATACCATTGGAAAAAGCAGATGAATTTGAGAGAGAATTTAAAAACAATTGGGATGGCCCAGAAGGATGGAACGAGTTTTTTTGCTGGGCGGAATGGGAAGATGAAGAAAACCCAAAGATTTCTTTTGTTTGGTACGATTAAAAGATATAATCAATAAAAATATCTTTATTACAATTTGATAACACAAAACGTGTTACACACCCAAAACCGCATTTTGCACCTTAAAAGAGCGTGCCGCCGAAGAAAAGGCGGCACGCATAAAAGGAAATTACCCTGTTGATGCGCAGTATGAGCAAAACGGCACAAGGTCCTACCGTTCCTCTTCGCAGGAATACGGCTATGGCAATTACGGAAATAAGGCCGAAGATGATGAGGACGTTTTTGAAAAAATAGGAAGAGATTATGAGGAAAACGCACGA
>SVNB01000041.1 GCA_015067125.1 Oscillospiraceae bacterium | reverse complement strand
GGATCTGAAAAAGATAAAATAAATAAGAAAAGAAAAAACAAAAAGATCCGGAAAACAGCTGACCTTCGGAAAAAACAAAAGTTCCGCATAAAGATCAACCCGCTTAAGGGGAAAAGAAGACAAAAGAAGTGTAAAAGGAACGAGGAAGAAAAATTTATATACGAAGGCAGCACAAAAGAATGTACGAATATAAAGAAAGAGAGGTTAAAATGATGTTAGATACTAAAATAGAACAGAAATGACCCTTGCTTTACCGTAGGTGAAAGATGCGGTAATTCAAGGGTCATTTCATTTGTATAAATTCTGTTTGCGCCGATGGGGCGCTTTTTTTGTATCCGGAATAAAAAAACGGACCGCAAAGGTCCGCACAACATTTATAATATACTCCTGCCGTAAACCAATGTCAACGGTTTTTTATGCATTTCTGTATTTTGCATAACTGCGGCGCTTTAACTTGGTGCAATATTGAGGATTGAAAAAACCAGGCCGAAGTGGTATATTTGAATCACAGAAAGGATGATACCCGATGTACAAATGAAAACCGAAAGCTTAAATAAAAACTAAGCTTTCAAAGAAAAACCGTTATAGCTTTGAATAAAGCTTTTTCGCAGAATCCTTGCTTTTGATTAACGTGTTTTATTTATTAGGCTTAAAATAAAAACGAAAAGCGAAAAAGAAAAACAAAGATAACGGCGCAAGTTTGTTGGAATCTGAAGAAAGAGAGGTCAAAATGATGTTAGATACTAAAATAGAACAGAAATGACCCTTGGTTGCCGTAGGTGAAAGATGCGGTGATTCAAGGGTCATTTCATTTATATACGGGCTTTGATCTGCGCCGGAAAAGGGCGCTTTTTTTGTGCAAAATAAAAAGCAGACCGCATTTGGTCTGCCCAACATTTTTAATATACTCCGATTATTTATTAATGTCAACGGTTTTTTATGCATTTCTGTATTTTGCATAACTTTGGCGCTTTAACTTGGTGCAAAATTGCGGATTGAAAAAACGCCGGAAAAGTGGTATATTTAAATCACAGAAAGGGTGATACCGATGTACAATTAAAAATTGAAAGTTCAAATTTTAAAAGATGAGCTTTCGGAGGAAAAACCGTTACCACCTTCAATAAAAGGATTTTTCGGTAAGTAAGAAAGATTCCCAACTTTTGAAAAACAACTTCATAAGAGAGCAAGAAGTGATCCGAAGAAAACCGATTGAAGACAACGAGAAGCCCTGTGGAATAAAAAGAAAGAGAGGTTGAAATAATGCTCGATATTAAAACTGAACAGAAATGACCCTTGCTTTACTGTAGGTGAAAGATGCAGTAACTCAAGGGTCATTTCATTTGTATAGTTTTTGTTTGCGCCGGTCGGGCGCTTTTTTTATTTGCGGAAAAATAACGGAATTTTAAAAAGTCCCTTGAAAAAGTTGCAGATTTGCCAAAAAAGTCCCTTGAAAAAGTTGCTTTTAATGGAATACGATAGATAACACAAAAGCTATATGCATCGGAAGAAAAAACGAAATTTTTAAAATCCCAAATTTCCGCATAAAAAGAAAAAGCCCTGAAACCGCATGGTTTCAAGACTTTTTGAATGGTGGAGACGGCCGGACTTGAACCGGTTACCTCGACAATGCGAATGTCGCGCTCTCCCAGGTGAGCTACGCCCCCATAACAAAGGATATTGTAGCACAAACAAAGTGGTTTTACAAGTAAAAAATAATGATTTTATTATAAAGATATTTTCAAACCGATAATAATATGGTAAAATAATAATACAATGTAAAAAAGGGGTGAGCCTGATTATGGGAGAATTGATTATTTTTCTGCCAATAGTAATTATTATTATCGCAGTTTCGCTTCTTGCTCCGGTTATAAATGCGGTAAAAAACCAAAACTCCGCGCCGGCAGCAAAAAATCACGCTTCAAGGGATATTAGATATAACCGTCAGGCAGATGCCATTCATACCACAAGAGATGCCGCGGCGGAACGCCGCCACCGCCTTGACCAGCTTAAAAGCCTTTACGAGGCAGGTATGATGGAAAAAGAAGAATATAACGAACGTGTGGAATCCGTAGAAGCGGATTACCGCGGAAGATACTGATATATTCCGAAAAAACGCCGTCCCTTCGGGCGGCAATTATTTTTACCCAAAGGAGGGCTTTTTCTTGATAAAGCTCCTTGCAAAGTTTTTTATAAAAGATAACAAAAATTATACGGATCAGAAGGTGCGTTCCGCCTATGGCTATCTTTGCGGAATTTTGGGAATTGCCATAAATATTCTTCTCTTCGGAGGAAAATTTATGGCCGGCGCCATAAGCGGTTCTGTAGCGGTTACGGCTGATGCATTCAACAATCTTTCGGACGCGGGTTCCTCTGCCATAAGCCTTATTGGTTTCCGGCTGGCTTCTCAGAAGCCGGATCCGCACCACCCGTTCGGGCACGGAAGATTTGAATACATAGCAAGTCTTATTATATCCATGGTTATTATCCTTATGGGTTTTGAACTGGGCAAGGATTCCGTTGGAAAAATTGTGGCTCCGGTGGATGTGGAATATTCCGCACTGACTTTTGCGATACTTGGCATTTCCATTCTTGCAAAATTCTATATGTTCTTATATAACCGCTCCATAGGCAAAAAAATAGATTCTTCCACCCTTAAAGCCACTGCGACGGACAGCATTTCCGATACGGTTTCCACTTTTGCGGTTCTTGTTTCTGCCGTACTTTGCGAAGCTTTTGATATTATGATAGACGGCTGGGTTGGCCTTGTTGTTGCCGGATTTATTATGTTTGCCGGAATTTCTTCCGCTAAGGAAACCATAGATTCGCTTTTGGGAACCGCTCCGGATGAAGAGTTTTGCAAAAAAGTGCAGGATATTGTGCTTTCTCACGATGGAATGATCGGTATTCACGATATGATAGTTCACAACTACGGCCCGGGCAGGGTGTTTATTTCTCTCCATGCAGAAGTTCCCTCCGACGGAAACTTTGTGGATATTCACGATACGATCGATAATATCGAGCACGATATTATGAACGAAACAGGATGCCTTGCCACAATACATATGGACCCGGTGGACGTGCGCGATGAAGAAACTGCAAAAATGCGCGCAAAAGTTGCGGAAATTATTAAAGAAACGGATGAAAAGATAAGTTTCCACGATTTTCGTATGGTAAGCGGACCCACTCATACCAACGTGATTTTTGATATAGTTGTTCCGCATGATTACAAATTAAGCGACGGAGAAATTGCAAAGCTTATTGCGGATAAGATTCACGCACATGATGAAAAATATTTTGCGGTAATAGACGTTGATAAGGATTTTACCGCACACCAGCAGATATAAAAAGAAGCGGAAGGCAGAGCCTTCCGCTTCTTTATTTTTCAAAATAATCTTCAAGTTTGGGAAGTGCCGCTTTGAACTCAAAATGCTTTTCGATAAGATGAGTGAATTTTCCGATAAGCGGTCCGTTTATAAATGCGGTGATAACCGTTCCGATGCCGATGCCGACAAATCCGCCGAAAAGAACAAGATTAAGAAAAACGCTGAGGAAACAGAAAACGATATCATAAATAGTTTTGACTTTGTGCATATCTTTTCCGAAATGGATTGAAAATTCCTTTACAAAAAGTTCGTGCCCCGCCGGAGGAAAATAGCTGTGGAAAATGCACGCAACGCCAAAGGCGCAGCTGATAAGGCTGGCGCAGAAAAAGAAAGCACGAATAAAAATTCCTTCCGCGGGAAAAAATTCAAAAAGCCAGAAGAAAAAATCAATAGTAAAACCGGAAATAACAGCTGTTGCAAAGCTGAAAAGATAGGAAAGTCGAAACTTTTTAACAAGCACTGCCGCAAGAAGAATCACAATTCCCTGAAAACTGTAATCAATGGTTCCAAAGGTGATGATTTCGGTAAATTGGCCTATCCAAAGATAAAGGGTATAAACCGGTCCGGCAATCATTGAAACCCCAAGATCCGATTTTGCCGCAAGTGCAACGCCAAGCGCGATGAAAACTATTCCAAAAATATATGCGGCTTCTTTATAGAAAACACTTTTTTTCATAAAATTTCCCCCCAAGGATAAAAAATGCCTTCGGACGTTTGATACAGAAACGCCGAAAGCTTATGCCATATTTATACCACAGCGCGCAAAAAATGTCAATAAACCGTTGACAACAGTCCGAAATCGTACTATAATACATTGGTATGATTTCGGACTGTCTCACTTGAAAGGAGTATTGTTTTGGCATCTGAAAAATATGAAGAGTATCAGTCGATACAAAGAAAAACCGATGAAGAATATCGTAATGCCAGCGGAAGTCTTGGTATTACCGGCGGCGTTATGATGATAATATGGTCCATGTCCGCCTTTGAAAGACCCTGTACCCAAAAAGAAGTCTGCGACGATTGGTGCGAAAACAAACAGACCATAAATTCCGCCGCAAAAAAACTTGAAAACGAAGGAATAATCGAAATGATTCCCTCGAAAGAAAATTTCCGCGAAAAGCTCATGGTTTTTACCGAAAAGGGAAGTGCCTTTGCCGAAAAAACCGCCGGAAAACTTGTAAAAGCTGAAAAAGCCGCTTTCGACCGTTTTACCGAAGAGGAGCAAAAAGAGATACTCCGTCTCGGAAGAAAACACTATGAACTTCTTAAAGAAGAATTTGATAAAATCAAAGGAGAAACCAAATGAGAATACAGCTTTGCGAGCATTTTGATTATAAAAAGCTTTTGCGCTTTGTTTTTCCTTCTATTGCCATGATGGTATTCGGTTCTGTATACGGAATTGTGGACGGGCTTTTTGTTTCCAACATAGTGGGCAAAACGCCATTTGCCGCGCTTAATCTTATATATCCTTTTATTGCGGTATTAAGCGCACTTGGATTTATGATCGGCGCCGGAGGCAACGCCATTGTTTCCAAAACTTTGGGAGAAGGCAACAGGGAAAAGGCCAACCAGTATTTTTCCATGCTCATCTATGTAAGCGTCGTGCTCGGCATTGCCATTGCTGTGCTCGGCATTGCAACCGTGCGCCCGATTTCCATTCTTCTTGGTGCGGAAGGGGAAGAAATGATAGAAAACTGCGTTGTTTACGGCACCATTATTTTTGCCGGAATACCGTTTTTTATGCTGCAGAACGCCTTCCAGATTTTCTTTATCACTGCAGAAAGACCCAATTACGGTTTTTATACCACCGTTGCTGCCGGCTGCGGAAATATGGTGCTCGACTGGCTTTTTATGGCGGTTTTTGAATGGGGAATTGCCGGCGCGGCCCTTGCGACCATTGCAAGCCAGTTTATCGGCGCGGTTATACCAATAGTCTATTTTTCAAGAAAACACAATTCCAGCCTTCTTCGGCTTGGAAAAGGCCCCTTTGTCTGGAATGCTTTTTGGAAGACCTGCACCAACGGTTCTTCGGAATTTGTTTCCAACGTTTCGGGCAATATTGTCGCAATGCTCTATAATTTTCAGCTTATGCGCTTTGCGGGGGAAGACGGCGTTGCGGCATACGGCGTGCTTATGTATGTAAACTGGATTTTTGTTGCAGGACTTTTCGGCTATGTAACCGGCGCGGCACCGATAGTTGGATATCATTACGGTGCGCAGAATCATGATGAACTTAAAAATCTGTTTAAAAAAAGCATGATTCTTATGGCCGGAGCGGGCGTTGCCCTTGCCGCGCTTACCGTTTTGCTTGCGGATGTTCTTTCCGGAATATTTGTGGGGTATGACCAGGTGCTTTTCGAAATGACAAAAAGAGCCGTAATCATAAGCGCGGTTGCTTTTATTTTCATCGGACTAAATATCTTTGGTTCCGGATTTTTTACCGCCCTTAACAACGGACTTATTTCTGCGGCGATATCCTTTTTGCGCACCGTTGTGTTCCAGGTAGCGGCGGTTATGATCCTTCCGGAATTTTGGGAAATAGACGGAATATGGTGGTCCATGGTCGTTTCGGAAGTTCTTTCTTTTGCGGTTACAATGCTTTGTCTTGTAAAATACAGAAAAAGATATCATTATATGTAAAATATGCTTTAATGCAGAGCAGGAGCTTTTGCTCCTGCTTTTTTTATAAATATTTTTTAGTTAACAGCATTTTCCGTGTTCAAAAAACAAAGGTTTTATGTTATAATATTTTTGTGTCACCTTATGACGCTTTTTAACGGATTATCGGCTTTTAAAAGACTCCTTAAAAGCCGTGGAAATAAAGTGGGAAAGGATGCGGTAACAGATATGAAATTTACAAAGAACGCAGAAACCGTTCTGGAAAGAAGATACCTTGCCAAAGATAATGACGGAAAGGTTATCGAAACCATAGAAGAACTCTTCACAAGGGTCGCTTCCACTGTTGCGGGTGCGGATGCGGCTTACGGTAAAACAGAAGAGGAAATCAAAACAACAGAAAAAGATTTTTTTGATATGATGACAAACTGCGAGTTTATGCCGAACTCGCCCACGCTTATGAATGCGGGCCGTCCTTTGGGCCAGCTTTCTGCATGCTTTGTTCTTCCGGTAGAAGACAGCATGGTAGGTATTTTTGATACCGTAAAATACGCGGCGCTGGTTCATCAGTCCGGCGGCGGCACGGGTTTTTCTTTCTCCCGTCTTCGTCCGGAAGGCTCCATCGTAAAATCCACCGGCGGCACTTCTTCCGGTCCGGTAAGTTTTATGAGGGTTTTCAACGCAGCAACAGAAGCCGTTAAACAGGGCGGAACCCGCCGCGGCGCAAACATGGGTATGCTGCGTATAGACCACCCGGATATTCTTAAATTTATCGACTGCAAAGCCAATAATAACGAGATAAACAACTTTAATATCTCTGTTGCAATCACCGATAAGTTTATGGAAGCGGTTGAAAACGGCACCGAATACGAACTTGTTGCACCCCATACCGGCGAAGTTGCAGGTACCCTTGATGCAAAAGAGGTGTTTGAAAAAATCGTTGATGCCGCATGGCGCAACGGTGAACCCGGCATCGTTTTTATTGATGAAATGAATCGCCACAACCCCACTCCGGCTCTCGGAGAAATCGAAAGCACCAACCCCTGCGGTGAACAGCCTCTGCTTCCTTATGAAGCCTGCAACCTTGGTTCCATAAACCTTGGCCTTTGCGTTTGCGAAGAAGAGGGCATTCTTTCCATAGATTATGATAAAATCACCGATATCGTACATAAAGCGGTACACTTCCTTGATAACGTAATCGACGTAAACCACTATCCGCTTCCGGCCATTGATGAAATGACCAGAAGAACCAGAAAAATCGGCCTTGGCGTAATGGGCTTTGCGGATCTTCTTCTTAAACTGGGCGTCCCCTATAATTCCGTAGAAGCCGAAAGAGTTGCAGAAGAGGTTATGAGCCTTATCCAGACCGAAGGCACCAAAGCTTCCATCGAGCTTGCTTTGGAAAGAGGTACCTTCCCTGCATGGGAAGATTCCGTATTTGCGGAAAGATACGAGATTCGCAACGCCACCATCACCACTATCGCGCCTACGGGCACCATTTCCATCATTGCGGATGCCTCCGGCGGCTGTGAACCCTTGTTTGCTTATGCCTTTACCAAAAACGTAATGGATGGCGATAAACTTCTTGTATGCAACGATTTGCTTGTGGAAAAACTTAAAGAACGCGGAATCTATTCCGAAGAACTTATCCGGCGCATTGCAGACGAGGGTACCCTTGCCCACATCGAGGAAATCCCCGAAGATATCAGAAAAGTTTTCGTTTGCGCTCACGATATTACTCCGGAATGGCATATAAGAATTCAGGCGGCATTCCAGAAATATACCGATAACGCCGTTTCCAAAACCATCAACTTCCCCAACAGCGCAACCCGCGAGGAAGTTAAAGAAGCGTATGTTCTTGCCCATAAACTTGGCTGCAAAGGCACCACCGTTTACCGTGACGGAAGCCGCGACAGCCAGGTTCTCACCATCGGAACCCAGAAAAAAGAGGAAGAAAAACCGGAAGTTCCGGCAATGAATACCATTATCCCCAGACCTCGTCCCACCCTTACCTGGGGCGCAACCGAAAAAATGAAGATCGGCTGCGGCAGCCTTTTCATCACCGTAAACCGTGATGAACACGGCATCTGCGAAGTTTTTACCAGCACCGGCAAAGGCGGCGGCTGTCCTTCTCAAAGCGAAGCTACCGCAAGACTGGTTTCCATAGCTCTGCGTGCCGGCATAAGCCAGGACGAAATTCTCTCTCAGCTTAAAGGCATTCGCTGCCCCAGCACTGTTCGCCAGCCGGGACTTAAATGCACTTCCTGCCCGGACGCCATTGCAAGAACCATTATCAAAATGAGCAAGATGCTTGGCAATAACGGTTTTAATACCGAAGAAGAGGAACCCGCGCCAAAAAAAGATGAAGGCGCAAAAACTGCGCCGGCAAACAAACCCGTTCTTGGAAAAGACGATAAACTCCATTGCCCCGAATGCGGAAAACTCCTTCGTCACGAAGGCGGCTGCACCATCTGCGACTGCGGTTTTTCTCACTGCGGCTGATAAGAAAAACAATAAGCAAAATCAAAACCGGCCTGTAAAAACAGGCCGGTTTTTTGTATAAAAGCAGGACTATTAAATATGTATAATATATATTACATATTTAATAGGGGTTGACAAACACTTTTTTTGGTGTTATCATACTATAACATAAGGGAGTAGTTGGCGTGCCGAAATGGTTTCGGGGCGTTATGTTATTCGTCATCACGCCGAAAGGCCGGATAATGTATTAAACGACAAGACTTTTTATTACACCGTAATGGAAGGCCTTGTATTTTTTTGCCTTCGTTACGGAAAAACGGAGGTTTTTTTATTTATGATGTACATTCTTCTTGTTATCGGCTTTATCCTTCTCATCAAGGGTGCGGATTTTTTTGTTGACGGAGCTTCTTCCGTCGCAAAGCTTCTTAAAATTCCGTCGGTAATCATTGGCCTTACCATTGTTGCTATGGGCACCAGCGCGCCGGAGGCCGCGGTTAGCATTTCTGCAGGGCTTGCGGGCAGCAGCGATATTGCTTTAAGCAATGTTATCGGTTCCAATATTTTTAACCTGCTTATTGTTGTGGGTGTTTCCGCAATTATCTGCCCTATGACTACGGAAAAAGTTATTATGCAGCGCGATATATGGTGGAGCCTTGGGGCAACCGTCGCCGTTCTTGTTATGATGCTTGATATGAAGATTTCCAACATCGAAGGCGTTCTTCTTCTTGCGGGCATAATTGCCTATATTGTTGTACTTGTTCTTGCGGCAAAGAAAAACCGCGAAGAAGGAGACGAAGTAAAAGCTATGTCGCCATTTAAAAGTATTCTTTTCATAATCGGCGGCCTTGCGGCCATTGTTCTTGGCGGCGACCTTGTTGTTGATTCTGCCTGCGATATTGCGGCGGCCTTTGGTATGAGCGAAGCTCTTATCGGTCTTACAATCGTTGCAATGGGCACTTCTCTGCCGGAACTTGTAACTTCTGTTGTGGCGGCAAAAAAGGGAGAAAGCGGCCTTGCCCTTGGCAACGTGGTGGGTTCCAATATTTTTAACCTGCTTTTTATCCTTGGTGCTGCTTCCGCGCTTACCAGCATTAACGTTGCGGCAGAACTTTTTATAGATACCGCCATTCTTATTGCGGTAACTCTTATGATGTATTTTCTTTGCCGTTCCAAAGAAAAAACCACAAGAACGGAAGGCATCATCTGCGTTCTTGCCTATGCGGCTTATATGGCATACATTATTATGAGATAACGCATTATGGAAAAATACGAGGTTTATTATAAGGACGAACGCATAGGCGTTCTTTGTGTAAACGGCGAATACAAATATTGCTACGAACCGGATTTTGCCGGGGTGGAGCGGGTGAAAAATACCGCCTGCCTTCTGCGCGTTATGGAAAAAGGCACAGAAGGTAAATTCGGCGAACCCATCCCGTTTTTTCAGGAACGCCTGCGCTATATGAAGCTTTGGAAGCTGGGCGTAATAAATTATCAGACGGATAATTTTGTTATAAAAAGAATAAGTGAATAAAAAAACACCTCACAGTTTTGATGCTGTGAGGTGTTTTTTTAGCCTTCCCCCGGGGGAAGGTGGCATTGCGAAGCAATGACGGATGAGGGCTTTTAATCGTCGTCCTCAATTTTTTCAATAATAACGGCATTGCCGTTTGCGGTTACACCGAAAACATAGGGAAGATATGTGGTGCCGCCGTTATAGTTAGCTGTTTCCGGGTCAAGGGTTATGTAATCGAAGTCAACACCGATTACTGCATTACAGCCAAGATTATAGGCTGCTTCTTTAAGTTCCTGCAAGGCATTGCGGCGTATTATAGTAAGAGAATCCATAAGCTCGGAGCGTACATTTGTTGCGCCGGAGCCAAAAAGTCCAACAGATCCTCTGCTTACAGAAATTGCGTCATCGCCGGAAATATATCCGGAATATTTGACGATTTTATAACCGTCAAAATTAAATCCGGAAGTTACAAGCATCTGTGCGGTAGCTTTTTTCATTCTTGCTCTTTCGGCAGATTCTGCTGCTGCGGCTTCTTCTTCGGCTTTCTTTTTAGCTTCAAATTCCGCTTTTGCTGATGGATTTGCTTCATTATATTTTTCAATAAGAAGTTCAACCTGGGAATCATCAATTCTTGCGCCGCCATAAGCAGTTTTTACTTTAAGTTCAGTTTGTTTAAGAGCAAAACTTTCAAAATCATCGGCGTTATATCCATGTTTTTCTGCAAGTTCTCTTACGTTCATTATGTAATACCTTCCTTTTATTAAACTTTATAAATATCCGTGTTATCCGGGTCTATATCAAGAATAAGATTTATATATTTGCGTTTGTTTTTGGGGTCTGTTCTGCATTTTTGCAAAAGCCGTTCTATGTCGCTTTCAAGCGAAATTCCACCGGTTAAGTTTCCAAGGTCCCGGTGCAGAGAATTTACGTTTGATAAAGAACCTTCTACGGAAAAAATCCGCTCTGCTTTTGTTTCTTTTAAAAATTTTGAACCGCAGTAATCACAAACAAAATAGTTGCCTTCTTCGTGCATTTCGTTTGCGCCGCAGCGTTCGCACATAATTACTTTCAAGTTGACCACATCTTTTCGTTTTATTTTTTGACAATAAAAAAGTGCGCAGCCAAAGACCACGCACACGAAAAATACATAGCCCTTGTTGCTGCTACACAAACCTGAACACACTCACCAAAATGAAGTATGCGAAAATAGAGCATGTATTTTTACCGAAAGATAAAAATACACACTTCACTTTGGAAAGCAAAATATTCAGTTTGTGTAGCGTTTTTATTGTATCACCAAAGACAAAAAATATCAATATGCAACAAAAAAATCCGAACAGCATTGCTGTCCGGATTTTTTTAAATTTCCTTCAACTGAAAAGTTTCATATTCAGCTTTCCGCCATCATTTGAAGTCCGTAATAAACGCCTTTTTTGGCCATAAGCTCTTCGTGGTTGCCGTGCTCAACAATGCCTTCGTCGTTGAGCACCAGAATGGTTTTTGCGTTCCGAATGGTGCTCAGGCGGTGGGCGATGGTGAAAACCGTGCGGCCTTCGGAAAGGCGTTCAAGGCTTTTTTGAACCATTCTTTCGCTTTCGTTATCCAGTGCGGAGGTTGCTTCGTCCAGAATGAGCACCGCCGGGTTTTTAAGAAAAACACGGGCGATGGAAATGCGCTGTTTCTGTCCGCCGGAAAGTTTTACGCCCCTTTCGCCAACGTAAGTATCGTAACCGTCTTCCAGGGCGGAAATAAATTCGTGGGCGCCTGCAAGCTTTGCGGCTTCGATAACTTCCTCTTTGGTGGCATCGGGTTTTCCGTAAAGAATGTTTTCGTAAATGCTTCCGCTGAAAAGGTAAACGTCCTGCTGAACAACGCCTATGTTGCTTCTAAGGCTTGCAAGGGTGATGCTGCGGATGTCTTTTCCGTCCAGAAGAATACGTCCTTCCGAAACGTCATAGAACCTTGGAATAAGGTTGGAAAGGGTGGTCTTGCCGCCGCCGGAAGGTCCGACAAGGGCGATGTTATCGCCGGGATTTACGTGAAGATCGATTCCGGAAAGAACGGTTTCGTTGGAATCGCTGTATTTAAAGGCAACGTTTTCAAGCACGATTTCTCCGGTAACATTTTCTATGGGCTTTGCATCGGGCGCATCGGTGATTTCCGGTTCAACGTCCATAATTTCAAAGAAACGTTCGATTCCGGTAAAGCCCTGCATAAAGGTTTCTGTAAACTGGGCAAGACGGGAAACCGTATTGAGCAAAACGGTGGTATAAAGCAGATAAGCCGCATAGTCGCCGGCGGTAATGTGTCCGTTCATAAGGAATATGCCGCCTGCCGCCACAACAGAAATATACATACAGCCGTCAAAAAGGCGTATAACGCAGTGCAGTCTGCCAAGAGCGCGGTATGCTTTTTTCTTTATGCCAAGAAAAATTTCGTTGTTCTTTTTAAATTTTTCGCGTTCGATTTCTTCGTTGGCAAAAGACTGAACAACGCGTATGCCCAAAAGGCTGTCTTCTATCTGGGCGTTTATTTCGCCGATTTGGGAACGTTCGCTGTAAAAAGCGTGCTCCAGTTCGTGCCGAAGTTTAAGTACAAAAAATCCAAGCACCGGAATCATAAGGAAGATGAAAACCGTAAGCGGCACATTAACGCTCATAAGAATGATGAACGAAGCCACAAATTTTACAATGCCTATAAGTATCTCTTCCGGAGCGTGGTGAGAAAATTCCGTAACGTCAAAAAGATCCTTGGAAAGGCGGCTCATCAGCTGACCGACCTTGTTATTGCTGTAAAAGCTGAAGCTTAAATCCTGTAAATGAGAGAAAAAATCCTTCCTCATATCCGCTTCAAGGTGGGCGCCCATCATGTGGCCGATGTTTACCATAAAATAGTTTGCGGCGGTATCTATAATGCGCAGAACCAGATAGATTCCGGCAATTTCAAGAATCATCTGCACGGTAAGGGAACCAACGTCTTCCGTTGCGGCGTTGGTTATGGTGCGCACGATCATCGGCAGAACAATATCGCAGATGGTGGTAAGCACCGCGCAGAAAAGGTCGAGCACCAGCGTGGGCATATAGGGTTTGTAATAGGGAAGAAAGCGGCGCAGAAGGCCGGCTTTGCCCATTTTCTTTTCCATGGTTTTCACGTCCTTTGGTTTAAAAATATGTTATCCGTGAAGGCGGTTGTTCGCTTCGGAAATGCAGTCCCGCAGATATCCCTGCAGGTTAAAGGATTCCCCGGTGCCGATGGCAACGCATTCTTCCGGGTTTTCGGCAACCTCGCATTTAAGGTTAAAACGCTTTGCAAGATATTTATCAAGTCCGTGCAGTCTTGCGCCGCCGCCGGTTAAAAGAATGCCGTTTGTTTTAACATCGCCGGCAAGTTCCGGCGGAGTTTTTTCGAAAACTTTTTGAATAGCCGCCGCAAGCTGATCCGCAAGGTCATAAAATATATCAGAAAGTTCCTGCCAGGTTATGGTCACTCTTCCGGGAAGACCGGTTAAAAGGTTGCGGCCTTTAACTTCAAAAGTGCGGTCGTCTTCAAAATTCCAGCAGGTGCCGATATTCTTTTTTACCTCCTCTGCCATTCTTTCTCCGATAAGAATTCCGTGTTTAAGGCGGACGTACCGTATAATTTCTTCATCAAATCGTTTTCCTGCAAGCTTTATGGAATGTTTGCATACAACGCCGGAAAGAGAAAGCAAAGCAATATCGGAAGTTCCGCCGCCGATATCCACAATAAGCCGGCCTTCCGCCCTGGAAATATCAAGTCCGGCGCCCATGGCGGCAGCAACGGGTTCTTCGATAAGAAAAACCTTTCTTGCGCCGGCAGCAAGGGCGGCATCAACAACCGCGCGCTGTTCAACGTCCGTTATAATGGAAGGAACGCATATTGCAACACGGGGTTTAAGATAGCTGTCACCGCATACTTTTTTAAGAGCGTGATGAATAAGCACGTTGGTAAGGTTATAGTCAGAAATAACGCCGCCGCCCATTGGGCTTACGGCGGAAATATATCCGGGAGTTCTGCCGACCATTTTATGGGCGTTTTCGCCAACGGCAAGAACTTCTCCGGTATCGTTATTTACCGCAACGATGTTCGGTTCACGAAAAACAACGCCGCGGCCGGTTTCATAAACAATTATTTTTGT
>SVNB01000040.1 GCA_015067125.1 Oscillospiraceae bacterium | reverse complement strand
CCTTGCCTAATGGGGGCTGGATTTTTTAACCGCTTGCGGTTAAAAAAGACTGGGGGATTCTTTTATATTTTACCGGTATGTTTCGAGGAAAGGTCGTAGGGGCGGCCCTGCGTGGCCGCCCGGAAGAAACGGCGGGAGCGGGTGCCCTGAGTGCGAAGCACGAAGAAATACCCTTGGGGTACCCCCGCCCTACAGTAAATTGGTTGCTTTGTTTTGCGGAACGCTGAAGACAGCGTTCCCTACAATGTTTTTAATTTTCCCTTTGCACAAGGAAGGCTGAACGGGCAAAACGTGTTTTTGTTTATTTTTAGTTTGGTTTGTGGTATTATATCCTCATAAATTCCCTTTTGCGGAGGAAACCATGTATAAAATCATCACCACCTGCGGCAGGGCGCGCCGCGGAGAGCTTGAAACCCCACACGGAAAAATCCAGACACCGGTTTTTATGAACGTCGGTACCGCTGCGGCCATACGCGGCGGCGCTTCCACCGATGACCTGCGGGAAATAGGAACCCTTGTGGAACTTTCCAACACATACCACCTGCATATGCAGCCGGGAGAAGACCTTATCGCCCGGCTTGGCGGTCTGCACAAATTTATGAACTGGGATAAACCCGTGCTGACGGATTCCGGCGGTTTTCAGGTGTTTTCGCTGCACAATCTGCGCCGGATAAAGGAAGAAGGCGCTTATTTCACTTCATATATCGACGGCCGCAAAATTTTTATGGGGCCGGAAGAATCCATGCAAATACAATCTAAACTGGGCAGCGATATTGCCATGGCCTTTGATGAATGTATAGAAAACCCCGCTCCAAGGGATTATGTGGAAAAATCCGTTGCAAGAACTACCCGCTGGCTGCGCCGCTGTATTGATGAACATCGCCGTCTTGCCGCACTGCCGGAAAACATCAACCCCGGGCAGCTGCTTTTCGGCATAAACCAGGGCGGAACCTATGACGATATCCGCATTGCGCATATGAAGGAAATTGCCGCAATAGAAGGACTTGACGGCTATGCCATAGGCGGACTTTCCGTTGGGGAAAGCGCCGAAGAAATGTACCGCATAATCGATGCTGTGGAACCTTTTATGCCCACGGAAAAACCGCGCTATCTTATGGGCGTGGGAACACCCCTTAACATTTTGGAAGGGGTTTACCGCGGAATAGACTTTTTTGACTGCGTTCTGCCTTTGCGCAACGCACAGCACGGCAACGTTTTTACCTGGAACGGAAAAGTACGCATACTTGCGGAAAAATTTAAGTATGACGGCACGCCCATTGATGAAAACTGCCGCTGCCCTGCCTGCCGCAGTTACAGCAAAGGGTATATTCGCCACCTGTTAAAAGCGGACGAACGCCTTGGAATGCGCCTTTGCGTTCTGCACAATCTTTGGTTCTATAACGAAATGATGGCCGAAATCCGAAAACAGATCGAAGCCGGAACTTTCGAGGAATTTTATCGCAGATACAGAGAAATTCTGGATAAACAGATTTAAAAAAGGAGGTTTTTGCCGTGCTTGACGAAAAAACAAAAAAAGAGCTTATCCAAAAGGGACGCACCTTTATGAAAGGCTACCGTGACGAGGATATTACCGCAGACGATGACTATAACCCTTCCGACCAACAGCTCAGGCTGCCCCAGCCGCCCCTTTGCAAAGCGCCCATGCGTAAAGACGGCGCAAAACTTTCTCTTCCGCTGGATTTTTCCTCTTTGGAACTTAACAACGACGTAATCTCGCTTATTCGCGACAGAAGAAGCGCAAGGGTTTATACGGAAGAAGAAATGACCTTTTTGCAGCTTTCTTTTCTGCTTTGGGCAACCCAGGGAATAAAAAGCATCCGCGGCAAAAGCTATGCCACCATACGCACCGTTCCCTGCGGCGGCGCAAGGCACGAATTTGAAACCTATCTTATCATCAGAAACATAACCGGCCTTGCTCCCGGTGTATATCACTATCTGCCCATGGAACACGCTTTGGAACTTATCGGTACTTTGGAAAACACCGAACAGGCTATATGCGATACCCTTTGCGGACAGAAATGGGCCGCAAAGGCAAACGTGGTTTTTTATTGGACCATGGTTGCATACCGCGCGGAATGGCGTTACGGAACACATTCCCACAGGGTTGCCCTGCTTGATGCCGGCCACCTTTGCCAGAATCTTTATCTGGGCGTAACCGCCCTTGGTATGGGAACCTGCGGCATCGGCGCGTTTTCTCACGACCGCTGCTGCGAAGTATTCGGCATAGACGGCGATGAAGAATATATGGTATATACCGCGCCCGTGGGCACGGTCCGCCCGGAAGACCGCATGGCAGAAGCCGCCTTTTATAAATTTGTAGAGGACGAAGGTCTTTGATTTTCCGTTTGCGGTGAAAAAGGCCGCAGGATCTTTTATAAATTATCGGTTGAATTTAACTGGATAGGATTACAATCCCTCCGTCATTTTGGTAAAGCCAAAATGACACCTCCCTTTGCCCAAGGGAGGCTGTCCTCCGGGTTATTGGTTAAACCCCTCAGTCTTTCGCCTTGCGGCGAAATCCAGCTCCCCTGTTAGGGGAGCCAGTCGGAACGGTCAAGACCGTTCCCTGCGGTGGGCGATTTGGCCTTCTTTACACAAGGCAGGCTTTCTGTAGGGACCGTCGTCCCCGACGGTCCGTTTTTTCGGAACGCTGAGGACAGCGTTCCCTACGGTGAGCGATTTGGCTCCCTTGTCTGAAGAGAGGTTGCCCTCCGGGTTATTTTGTTTTGCGGAACGGTCAAGACCGTTCCCTGCGGTGTCAAAGCGAAAAAACAGCGGAACGCCATTGGCGTTCCGCTGTTTTTTGTTCAGATCCGCTCTTCTCTTGGACGAAAAAGAAGAGTTGCGCCCCAAAGGGCGCCCACACCCACAAGGGCATAGGTAAGCCGGCTTAAAAGTTCTTCCGAACCGCCGAACAGCCAGGCCACAAGGTCAAAATCAAAAATTCCGATAAGTCCCCAGTTGATTCCGCCGATTACGATAAGCGCAAGGGCAATGCGGTCGATCCAGGTAATGGTATTCATAAAAACATCTCCTTTTGTTTTTATCCTATTTTTGCCGAAATTTTATTAAATATTCCTTAATATTCCGAAAAGGATTTTACAACCGCCGCAGTTATATGTTATTATTAGGTATAATGTGTTCTTTTTCGCAAAAGATCAAAAAAATCAAAGGATGTTCGTATGTTAAGAAAAATCATTTCTTTTGTTCTTGCCGCCGCAATGGCGTTTTCTCTTTCTGTTTCCGCTTTTGCCGCAATGCCCTCTGATGAGATAATTTCTGAAGCATGGTGCGTTATGGATGCAAAAACCGGCCAGATACTTATCGGCGGAAACGAAAACCAGAAAAAGGAGCCTGCCTCCATAACCAAAATACTTACCTGTGCCATGGCGCTGGAACGCCTTGACCCAAAACAGGAATATACTTTTTCCAAAGAAGCCGCAAGCTATGATTACGCCAGCACCCACCTTGCTTTTTCCGAAGGGGAAACCTGCACCGTAGAGGATCTTCTTTACGGCGCGATGGTGGAATCTGCCAACGACTGCGCCATGGGCCTTGCGGATGCCGCCGCAGGAAGCCAGCTTGCTTTTGTGCGCCTTATGAACGAAAAACTTGCGGAACTTGGCTGTACCGGTTCTCATTTTTCCAACGTAACCGGCATGCCGGAAATGAACCACTATACCACCGCAAGGGATATGGCCGTTATTACAAAATACGCGCTTTCCGTTCCCGGTTTTATGACCTATTTTTCCGCATGGGAATGGACCATTCCGAAAACGAATAAAAACTCCGAACGCAACTTCGGCACCCACCACGCCATGATAGTCGGCAGCGAAAACAACAAAACCTTTGGTTACGATGCGGCCACCGGCGGAAAGCTTGGCTGGACGGAAGAAGCCATGCACACGGCTGTTACCACCGCGGATAACGGAGAAATGGAACTTATCTGCGTGGTTATGAAAAGCAAACACAAAAACGCAAAATACAAAGATTCCACCGCCCTGCTTGATTACTGCTTTAATAACTTCGGCAGTGCGGAAATTCCCGTTTCCGTAAAAAAATCCGAACTTAACGTTTACGACGGAGAAAATCTTTACGGTAAAATGACTGTTTATCCCATGGCATCGGTAAATATTCTTCTTACCGATGACGTTTCCGCTTCGGACGTGAAAATCGAAGCAAATATTCCGGAATACTGCCAGCTTTCCGAAGTAAGCAGCGTTGCCCTTGATATTTCTTTTTCCAAAAAAAGCGAAAATATGTCCACGGGCAATTTTTCTGTTTCTCCGGAATATCATATAGTCAAGGAATCTTCTGTTATTTCTTCCGATGCGGAATTTGAAAAAGAGGGCAGCACCTTCCGCTGGTGGATATTTATTCTTATTCCCCTGGGTGTAATAGGCGCTTTTGTTATTATCATTCTTATAATACGGGCATATAATATAAGAAAATACCAGAAACTTCGCCGCCACCGCCATTACAGAAGACTTAGCCACGATAAATAAGCGCTTTTTAAAAACCTCTTGCAATATCCTTTTTATTATGATATATTAAATTCAATATTATAAATGCGATGACCGGGAGAAGTAACCGCAAACCTCATTCACCAGAGAGGCAGACGCCTTTTGCTGAAAGTCTGCTTGTTTGAGCACGGAGAAATGCACCCGATGAGCACGAAGCGGGAACGCCGTTTTTATGAGCACGGCAAGTATCGTTTTGCGGAGGCCACCGTTAAAAGGCGCCGGATTATGTGATCCGGATAAAGCGATAAACCGGAGTGGAACCGCGATAATCTGTTTTTTACCGCCTCCGTCACAGAAAACTGTGGCGGAGGCTTTTTTTATTTTATCCCCGGCAATTTTATTGCAGAGAAAGGAGATAATTTTATGTTTTCCGGCCTTAAAAAAGATATAAACGCCGTGCGCGAAAGAGACCCCGCCGCGCCTTCGGCATTCAAGGTTTTTCTTTTATATTCCGGTCTGCACGCCATTATGTGGCACCGGCCGGCATATTGGCTTTGGCACCACGGTTTTAAATTTACCGCCAGGGCGCTTTCTCAGATCGTGCGTTTTTGCACCGGAGTGGAAATTCACCCGGCGGCAAAGCTTGGAAGAGGAATTCTTATCGACCACGGCAGCGGAGTTGTAATAGGCGAAACCGCCGAGGTGGGCGATAACTGCACGATTTACCAGGGCGTTACCCTTGGCGGTACCGGCAAAGAAACCGGCAAGCGCCACCCCACCCTTATGAACAACGTAATAGTCGGTGCCGGCGCAAAAGTGCTTGGCCCCTTTACCGTTGGCGAAGGCGCAAAAATTGCCGCGAACGCGGTGGTGCTCAACGCCATTCCGGAATATTCCACCGCAGTAGGCGTTCCGGCAAGGGTGGTGCGCCAATACGGCAAAAAGGTTATTCCGGCAGAAAAACTTGACCAGGTACACATTCCCGACCCGGTTTCCCAGGAAATCTGCAAGCTTTACATGGAAATCGACCGCCTTAAAGCGGAAATCGAAGAGATGAAAAGCCATGGATAGCGAAAATCTTCCGAAGAGGAAACACACGCGTCTGGGGTATTATGATTACAGCAAAAGCGGATATTATTTTGTAACAATCTGCACGAACGAAAGAAAGCCTGTTCTTTCTATTGTAGGGCGGGGGCTTGCTCCCGCCGAAAAAACGATCAATCTTACCAAAACGGGAAAAATTGCGGAGGAACAATTGTTGTTTCTTGAAAAGGAATATCCTTTTGTTAAGATTGACAAATATGTGATTATGCCAAATCATATCCACATAATTTTTGCTTTAACGGAAAAAACGGCGGGAGCAAGCCCCCGCCCTACATTGTCTGATATTGTCTGCGCATATAAATCGCGTACTACCAGACTATGTAATAAAATCAATTGCTCCCCTGGCAAGAAAATATTTCAAACATCTTTTTATGATGAAATCATAAAAAACCAAAAGGCTTATGATGAAATTTCAGAATATGTTTATGAAAACCCTGTGAAGTGGGAAGAAGACGAACTTTACTGTTCGATACCTCTGCAAAATAATAGCATTAATATAAAGGAGACCCAGAAATGAAAGTTTTTAACACCATGACAAGGCAAAAAGAGGAACTTGTTCCGCTTACCCCCGGCGAATTCAAAATCTATGCCTGCGGACCCACTGTTTATAACTATATCCACATCGGCAACGCAAGGCCCATCTGTGTTTTTGATGTGCTCCGCCGCTATCTGGAATTTCTTGGCAACAAGGTAACTTTTGTTCAGAACTTTACCGACGTTGACGATAAAATCATCAAACGCGCCAACGAAGAAGGCATCACCTCTGCCGAGGTTGCGGAAAAATATATTGCCGAATATAAAAAAGATGCCGCCGGCCTTGGCGTAAAAGAAGCCACCATTCACCCCAAGGCAACAGAAAATATGGATAAAATTATAGAGATAGTGGAAGCCCTTGTGGAAAAAGGTTTTGCCTATCCCCTTTCTGACGGCAGCGTATATTTCCGCGTTCGCAAATTTGATGAATACGGCAAGCTTTCTCATCAGGACGTTTCCGATCTGGAATCCGGCGCAAGAATCGAAGCGGATACCGAAAAAGAAGATCCCCTTGATTTCTGCCTTTGGAAGGCCGCAAAACCCGGCGAACCCAGCTGGCCTTCTCCCTGGGGAAACGGCAGACCCGGTTGGCATATAGAATGCACCGCAATGATCAAAAACCACCTTGGCGAAACCATTGATATCCACTGCGGCGGCCAGGACCTTATATTCCCCCACCACGAAAACGAAATTGCCCAGGGCGAATGCTGCACCGGCCACGAATACGCCCGTTACTGGATGCACAACGGATATATCAACGTGGATAACGTAAAAATGTCCAAATCCCTTGGCAACTTCTTTACCGTTCGCGACGTTGCGGATCAGTACGGTTACGAACCCATCAAATATATGATGATTCAGGCGCATTACCGTATGCCCCTTAACTATACCCTTGAAGTAATCAAATCCGCCAAAGCTTCTCTTGAAAGAATGTATAACTGCCGCGATAACCTTGATTTTGCCATAGAAAACGCTCCGGCAGAAATGCAGGGCGGCGAAGAAGAATTCATCGCAATGCTCGCAGAGAAAAAACAGGCCTTTATCACCGCTATGGATGACGACCTTAACACTGCCGATGCCGTTGCGGTTATCTTTGACCTTGTGCGCGAAATAAACACCTTTATCACCGCGCCCCACGCAAAAGAAACCCTTGAAGCCGCCGCAAAACTTTTTGATGACCTTACCGGCGTTCTGGGTATTCTTTATAACCGCAAAAAAGAAAGCCTTGAAGAAGAGGTTGAACAGCTTATCGCCGCCCGCCAGGCCGCAAGAAAAGAACGCAACTGGGCAGAAGCAGACAGAATCCGCGATGAACTTAAAGCCATGGGCATTGTTCTCGAAGATACTCCTCAGGGCGTTAAATGGAAAAAAGCATAAACAACAGTTGAACACATCTTCACAGATTTTTAAAGTTTCTGTGGTAATCTTATGAATATTCCATATTCATAAACAGGAGCATTTTTAAATGGAACTTGAAAAAACATATAATTTCAGGGTGGATACCGGAGCGCAGAACGAAAACCACGTGCTCACCCTTTCTGCCCTGCAAAGAATAATTGTTACCGTTTCGGAAGAACACCTTAAAAATATTGGTCTGGATGTGCCTTTTCTGATGAAGGAATACGGTGTTTCGTGGATTTTGCTTTCTCTTTCCGCAAAAATAATCGACCCCGTTCGTGCAGGAGAACTGCTTTCCGTCCGCACCTGGCACACCAACAAAAAAGGCCTTTATTACCGCCGTGATATAGAAATCCGCCACGAGGACGGCAGCCTTGCGGCTGTGGCGGCAACTTTTTCTTCCATTTTTGATATGAAAACCCGCCGCCTTTGCACAAACGAAAAAGTTCTGGAACTGGTGGAAGAACTTGGAGAAGGCAAAGAACTTTTTGAAGCCAACCCCAGAGTACGCGTAAAACCGGAAGAACTGGAAAAAGTGCTTTCTCTGCCGGTGATGCCCAGCTGGATAGATGCCCTTGGGCACGTTAACAACCTGCGCTACGGTGACCTTATTACGGATGCCCTTTCGGAAGAAAAAAGGGCAGACCTTGGCAGGCTTTCCCGTTTTGAGCTTGGTTTTACCGGCGAGCTGCGGCTTGGCGAAAGCGTGGAACTTCGTTTTGCGGAAAAAGAGGATGCCGTTCTTGTGGCCGGCATACGTTCTTCTGATGAAAAACCTGCTTTTGTTTCCAAACTTGAATTTTAACAAAATCCCCGTTCTTAAAACGAACGGGGATTTTTTGTAAATTGCCGGCGTGTTGAATACTTCCCCTTGAGGGGAAGTGGCACGGCGCAAGCCGTGACGAAAGGGTGTTCTTGCCCTCCGGGTTCTTGGTTATCCCTCTTCCACCGCCGCAAGCGGCGGTCCCCCTTCCCCTCTGGGAAGGCTGCCCTCTGGGAATCCCTTTTGCGGAACGGTCAAGACCGTTCCCTACGGTGAGCAATTTGGCCTTATTTATACAAGGTAGGCTTTCTGTAGGGACCGTCGTCCCCGACGGTCTGTTTTTCGGAACGCTGAGGACAGCGTTCCCTACAGTGAGAGATTTGGGTCCCCTTGCATAAAGGGAAGGCTGCCCTCCGGTAATCCTTTTGCGGCGGGAGCAAACCCCCACCCTACTGTAAAACGGTTGCTTTTTTCGGAACGGTCAGGACCGTTCCCTACGGCAGCATAAAAAAACGGGCGGCCACACAGGGCCGCCTATTACATTTTGTAACTGCTTTCAACTCAAAATCGGTTACTCCTTATCAGTCACGGCAACCGCAAGCTGCAGCAAAATAAATATTTTTATCCATATTTTTCATTTTTGCGGTGGAATAAAATTTTTTCCGGCGGCAAAAATATGACCAAAGGATTTTTTTGAAAAAGGTGGTCATAAAAATGAAAAATAATAAAAACGGCGGCCTTGGCGGTTTTCTTGCAGGGCGCGGATTTTATGCGGCTATGGCGGTGTGTCTTCTTGGAGCTGTGGCGGCGGCCTGGGTAACCGCAGGCAGCGCAATAAATTCCATGAACGAACAGGAAAACGTTCCCCAGCCGGAAAACAGAACGGTTTCCGAAGAAAAATACGATCCTTCAGAATCCATTTTTGCTTCTGAAGACGTGGGTGCTCCCAAAGAGGACATTAAAATTGAAGAAGAAACAAAGCCCGAAAAAGAAGAAAGCACTTTTAATTTTATTAACAAAGGCACAAAATATACTCTGCCCCTTGCCGGAGAAATCATTGGCAAACACAGCGAGGGCGAACTCGTAAAATACGAATCCCTTGGCGAATGGCGCACCCATGACGGCATTGATATTGCCGCAGAAACCGGCGCGGAAGTTTCTGCCGCAGCAAACGGAAAAATCTCTGCCGTAACAAATGATCCCCTTTGGGGAACAACGGTTGAAATCGAACACGAAAAAGGCATTGTTACCATATATTCCGGACTTGCTCCGGAAGCTGCCGTAACCGTTGGAAAAGAAGTTAAGGGCGGTGACGTTATAGGCACAGTTGGAGAAACCAATCTTGCGGAAACGGATATGCCTTCTCATCTGCATTTTGCCATGAAGGAAAACGGAAAATTCATCGACCCGGAAACAAAAATCAAATAAAAAGCCTTGGAATCTTTATAAATTTGCGGTAACTTCAAAAACACCTCATCAGTTACCTTCGGTAACAGCTTCCCTGCAAAAGGAAGGCTGCCCTCCGGGTTATTGGTTATCCCTCTTCCACCGCCGCAAGCGGCGGTCCCCCTTCCCCTCTGGGAAGGCTAAATTCGGCCCCCTTGCCTAAAGTGATACTTTCTGTAGGGACCGTCGTCCCCGACGGTCCGTTTTTTCGGAACGCTGAGGACAGCGTTCCCTACGGTTGGCAATTCAGCTTCCTTGCCTAAATGGAGGTTGCCCTTCGGGTTGCTTGATAATCCCTCTTCCGTCACGCCTGCGGCGTGCCACCTTCCCCTCTGGGAAGGCTAACCCTCCGGGTTGCTTTGTTTTTTGGAACGGTCAGGACCGTTCCCTACGGTAAATTGCAAACTTTAACTTTCAATTAAAAAGCACCCGGGTTGGGTGCTTTTTGTTTGGTTGTTTGGTTTTTCAGCCTTTTCTGCCAAGAACGGCTTCGTAAAGGCGCGTATATGCGTGAGCACTGCGGCTCCAGCTGAAATCGCAGGAAAGCGCGTTGAGCACGGTTTCTTTCCAGCGTTCGCCCTTGCGATAAAGATCATGAGCACGGCGTACCGCATCAAGCATATCTTCGGCATTATAGGTCTGGAACGTAAAACCGTTGCCTTTAAGGCCGCCCACGTCTTTGATGGAATCTTTAAGGCCGCCGGTTTCGCGCACTATCGGAACAGTTCCGTAGCGCAAAGAAATCATCTGGGCAAGGCCGCAGGGTTCGCTTTTGCTGGGCATAAGGAATACGTCCGAACCTGCGTAAATCCTTCTTGCAAGGGGCGGAATAAATCCGCATACAAAGCTTACTCTGCCGGGGTATTTTTCCTGCATATAGCGGAAGAAGCTTTCGAAGGCGGATTCTCCGCTGCCGAGAATTGCAATCTGCACCGGCATTTCCAGAATACGGTCGCAAGCTGCGCGCACAAGGTCAAGTCCTTTATGAGAAACCAGTCTTCCCACCATACCGATTACCATTGCGTTGGGATCAACTTCCAGACCCAGTTCCTTTTGCAGTTCCTCTTTGCATTTTGCTTTGCCGGCAAGATCGTATTTGGAAAAAGTTACGGGAATATCCTTATCGGTACAGGGGTCATAGCTTTCTGTATCTATGCCGTTAAGAATACCTGCCAGTTTATATTTTCTTTCGCGCAGAAGGCGGTCGAGTCCCCACGCAAACCATGGGTCCTGAATTTCCTGCGCATAGGTGGGGCTTACTGTGGAAATGGCATCGCATTGGTCGATGCCGGCCTTCATAAAGTTGCAGCGGCCGTCGTATTCCACAAGTCCGCGTTTGTTTTCCGGAATTCCCAGTACGTCCGCGGCAAAATACATATCATAGTTGCCCTGATACTGGATATTATGTATGGTAAAAATGGTTTTTGCATTGCGCAGTTTTTCTTCATCGGAATAGAAAAGTGCTTTAAAGGTGGGAATAAGACCCGTCTGCCAGTCGTGGCAATGGATAACGTCCGGAGTAAAATCCATGTGTTTTACCGCTTCGAGCACGGCCATGGAGAAAAACGCAAAACGCTCGCCGTCATCAAAATGGCCGTAAATGCCGCTGCGTTTAAAATAATATTCGTTATCCACAAAATAGAACGTAACGCCGTTATATTCCATAGAAAGAAGTCCGCAATAAAGATTGCGCCAGCCAAGCCAGGTTTTAAAAACGGCTTTTTCCTTCATTTTCTCGCGGAATTTATCCGGAATATCGGAATAAAGCGGAAGTATTACCCTGCAGTCACAGCCCGCTCCGGTAAGAGCCTTTGGCAGCGCGCCGATAACGTCCGCAAGTCCGCCGGAAGCAATAAAAGGTCTTGCTTCGCTTGCTGCAAAAAGTACGTTCATAAAATTCCTCCTAAATTTTCGGATTCCTTGTTCAAAGTAAATCTTTTATCACAAAACAGTATCCTTGGGGATATAAAGCGGATATTTTTCGGAACCGGCAAGATGTGTGCCGGCGGGAATGACCACGTTTTTATCTGTGATTACCCATTCAAGGCTTGCGCCTTCGCCCACAAAGGTGTTGTGCATAAGCACGCAGCCTTTGACCTCCGCGCCTTTTTCTATGGTTGCGCCGCGGAAGAGAACGGATTTTTCCACTTTTCCGTTGATATGGCAGCCATCGGTTACAAGGGTGTTGCACACTTTTGCTTCTTCGCCGTATTTTGCGGAAACCTCATCGCGAACACGGGTATAAATCGGTCTTTCTGCCGGGAAGAGGGATTTTCTTACTTCCGGATCAAGCAGCGCAAGGCTGGAATCCAGATAGTTGCGAAGGCCGGTAAGCTTGTTGCAGTAACCGTCAAAACGGTATCCGCGAATGTTGAGCACGCCTTTTTTTGCCATGAGCACGCTGTGAACAAAGCTGTGCTCGTCTTTGCTTGCACATTCCGCAATAAGTTCATCAAGCAGCGGCTTTTTGATTATCGCGATATCGAGATAGATGTTCTGGGTTCCTTCCAGTTCCGGATTAAGATAAAGATCAAGCAGTTTTCCGCATTCATCAAAGAAAAGCGCCGCGCACTGTTTTTTCTCGCGGAAGACTTCGCTGCGTTTATAAACAAGGGTAATATCCGCGCCGTTTTCTTCGTGCTGTTTGATCACCGGACGAAGATCGATGTTTGCCACAACATCGCTGTCACAAAGCACAACGTTTTCTGCGGAGCTTGCTTTTATATATTCTCGCACGCCGTAAAGGGCTTCCATTCTGCCGCGGTAAACGCCGCGTTCCCCGGCATAGGGAGGAAGAATGGAAAGTCCGCCGTTTTTGCGGGACATATCCCATTCCTGGCCGTTGCCCACGTGGTTCATAAGGCTTTGGTAGTTTTTGCTGGGAACAAGGCCAACGTCATAAATTCCGGAGTTGGTCATATTGGAAAGGGCAAAGTCTATCATGCGGTATCTTCCGCCAAAGGGAATGGAACCGAGAGTTCTGTTTGCGGTAAGCTGGGGAATAAGGTCATCGTGCATATTGCATACGATTATGCCAAGAATATCTCTCATTTTGCCGCCTCCTTTCCAAAAATCGCGCCGGCTTCGATTTCTTTTCCGGCTTCTGCTTTTGCTTCGGGTCCCACAAGGGTGATTTTTGCGTTTTCATCTTCGGAACCGATTTTTGCGCCCACTTCTATAACGGCTTTTTCGCCGATTATTGCGCGGCAGACCTTTGCGCCGGATTTAATAACGGCACCGGGCATGATAATGCTGGCGTTTACCTCCGCGCCTTTTTCCACGGTTACGCCGGCAAAAAGAACGGATTTTTTGATTTTTCCGCCCACAACGCAGCCTTCTGTTACCATGGAACCGGTAATTTCCGCGCCTTCTTCCACCATATGTGGCGGCATTACGGGGCTTCTGGAATAAATCTTCCAGTTTTTATCGTAAAGGTTAAGGTCGCTTGCTTCAAGAAGATCCATGTGTGCTTCCCAAAGGGAATCCACAGTACCGACGTCTTTCCAATAGCCTTCGAAACCATATACGGCCATTTTTTCGCCGGCTTCGAGCATTTTGGGAAGAACGTTTTTGCCAAAGTCGTTTTCGGACTGCGGATCCGCTTCGTCTTCGGTAAGATATTTTTTAAGTTTATCCGCAGAGAAAATATAGATGCCCATGGAAGCAAGGTCGCTTCTGGGGTTTTTGGGTTTTTCCTCAAATTCGGTGATATATCCGTTGCCGTCCGCAATTATTATGCCAAAGCGGGAAGCTTCGGAAAGCGGAACTTTAAGAGCCGCAACGGTTACCGCAGCGCCTTTTTCGATATGTTTTTCCAGCATTTTGGCGTAATCCATTTTATAGATATGGTCGCCGGAAAGAATGGCAACATAATCCGGATCATAGCGCTCGATAAAGCGGAGGTTCTGATATATGGCGTTTGCGGTGCCTTTATACCAGTCGCGGCCGGTGTTGCGCTGATAAGGCGGAAGAACAAAGGCGCCTCCGCCCATACGGTCAAGGTCCCAGGGCTGTCCGTTTCCGATGTATTCGGAAAGTTCAAACGGCTCGTACTGTGTAAGAATACCCACGGTATCTATTCCGGAGTTTACACAGTTGGAAAGCGGAAAATCTATAATACGGTATTTTCCGCCAAAGGGCACCGCCGGTTTGGCAAGGTCCTTTGTAAGGACATAAAGTCTGCTGCCCTGGCCGCCGGCCAAAAGCATTGCAATCATTTTTTTACGCAAGATATATCAACCTCCTTGGATTATTTGACTGACTTCATACGAATGATGCGTAGGGACCGTCGTCCTCGACGGTCCGTTTTTTTAACGGAACGCTGCGGACAGCGTTCCCTACGGTTCATGAATCACACCAATTTAAAAATTGCAGCGGAAAGAGGCGCAAGGTCAACGGCGGCGAAGGAGGAATCTCCCTCTTTCCAGCTTTCTCTGGTTCCGTTTTTGTACCAGCCGCTGCCGCCAAAGCGTTCTTCATCGGTGGAAAAGATTTCTT
>SVNB01000039.1 GCA_015067125.1 Oscillospiraceae bacterium | reverse complement strand
ATAAGCATATTTCAAGGGAGCAAATAATGGTTGGTTTAAGGACGCAAGAGGGAGATAAGTTTGAACGCTTTTTTGAAATTGTTCAAAGGGAAGCATTAAAAAATAAAAAAGTGTTTTTTGCGGATTCAGGCGAAGGCCATATTTTTGAGAATGAAAATATGGAGTATAGTGATTTGACGGGGTGGCTTATTCCTGTCGAAAAAGCAGTCGATTTTGAAAAGGAATATATTAAAGGTGGAGATCCGGAAGGCTGGTATGATTATTTTTGCTGGATGAAGTGGGAAAATGAAAGCAATCCCAAAATTAGTTTTGAACCTTGCTATTTTTTAGGATAAATCTGAATTGAAATCGTACTTTGAAAAGAGAGTTTACGGTGATATAATTTAAGCAGAAAAATGTCTGCCGCAAAGGGGAAATATAAAATGAGAGTTTTTGGTTTACTTAAAGGATTACCGTATGGAAATTGCAACGAAGATATTACTGAATATGCGGAGATAAAAAATGAAATCCCAAAAGAAAAAATTATAAAGTATATAGAATCTGACGCTGTTGAAAAATGGTACACAAGTGCTGACAGCAGAGATGTATTTACAGGCGAAAAGCTTACGGCGGGAAAATTTGTGGACGGAGATTTCGTTTTTCCTATGGAATTTTTTCATTATTACAAGAATTATGATATTGGCATTCCTTATGACTATGAAGAATATCTTAAAGGAAAAATTGATTATTGATCAATTTTTTATTAAAAACAAATAACACAAAATGTGTTATACATCCAAAACAGCTTTTTTACCACAAAAGTATAATAACAATTTAAAAACTAATAGCACAAAACGTGTTTAACCCGGTTGGAAAAAACACATATAATGGAAGGGAGAATGATGATGGATAACGAAGAAATTGCCCGGGAACACCAGCTTATCTTTGATCTTGCAAAATCCAACAAAAGAAGAATAGATAATCTGGAAGAAGAACAAAAGGAACTTAGAAACCTTACAAATGCGGTAAGCCAGATGGTTATCGAGCAGAAAAATATGCGCGACGACCTTGCGGAAATGAAGGGCGACGTAAAACAGATAAAAGAAAAACCGGCAAAAAGATGGGATATGGCCGCAGAAAAAGTGCTGATGCTTATCATTGCCGGAATTGTAACATGGATGCTGGCAAAAATCGGCATCTGAAGAAAGGAGAAATTTTATGAATATTATTAAAAATATCAACTGGAAGGTAAGAATTAAAAACCCCGTATTCTGGATGACAATAGTCCCTTCGGGAGTAAGCTTTGTTTATTGCGTGCTTGGCGCCTGCGGAATTGTTCCGGCGCTGACAGAAAGCATGGTGATGAATATTTTCAGCGCGGTTATAACTGCGCTTACCACGCTGGGTGTTTTGGTGGATCCCACCACCGAAGGAGTTGGGGATTCTGCTTTGGCTATGACCTACAACGTGCCAAGAGCGGATGACACAGACAGAGAGGAACTGTATTTATGAAAGCGATTATAGGAATAGACGCAGGACACGGCGGAAATTCTTCCGGAACTTACGGCATAAACACAGTTAACGATGGACTTTTTGAAAAAGATTTTGCTTTGGAACAGGCCCTTATGATAGAGCAAAAACTGCTTGCCAATGGCTTTAAAGTAATTATGAGCAGGCAAACGGATATTAACCCTGGCAGCGTAAGCAAAAGGGCGGAGCTTATGGCAAAAAGCGGCGCGGATTTTGCTCTTTCCGTTCATTTTAATGGGTTCGAAAATTCTTCCGCAAACGGAAGCGAGGTTTACGTTCCCTATGCGGAAAAAACCGCGGGAATAGAAAGCGGTTTTCTGCGTGAGCTTAAAAAGTATTTTGCGGAAAGAAAACCCTTTGCAAGAAGCAACAGCTTTTATAATCGCGCAGAAGTATTTGATAAAAAACTGAACCTTACTACAAGGCGTTTTGACGCCGCGGCGGAAACGGAAGATTATTTTGGGTTTATCCGCACCTGTTGGCAAAACGGAATTTCTGCCGATCTTCTGGAAATTTGCTTTTTGACTAACGCAAAGGATTTTGCGGTTTATCAGCAGAACAAAGAAAAAATAGCGGATGGAATAGCAAGAAGCATTGTGGAAGGCTTTGGAGAAGAATATACTTCTGCACCGGGCGGAGAAGAAGCTGTTGCAAAGCCGAAGATAAAAAGAAAGCCGGGAAATGTTATAAGCAAAATTGACGTAATCAATTAATTTTTTCAAATTCACCGTAAGGGCGGCCCTGCGTGGCCGCCCGTTTTTATGCCGACCGTAGGGAATGGTCCTGACCGTTCCGCAAGGCAACCGAATTACCGTAGGGCGGGGGCTTTGCTCCCGCCGCAAACAAGTAACCCGGAGAGCAGCTTTCCCCTTGAGGGGAAGGTGTCTGCGGAGCAGACGGATGAGGTGTTTTTTCAAAAACCGGTAATTTATAAAAGAATCCCCCAGTCTTTTTTAACCGCAGGCGGTTAAAAAATCCAGCCCCCTTTAGGCAAGGGGGCCAAATTCAGCTTTCCCTTGGGGAAGGTGGATTTTTCGCCACAAGGCAAAAAGACGGATGAGGGATAACCAGGAACTCGGAGGGAATTTAAAATCTGTTTTTAATTATAAAAAAATTTGCCGAAAAATGGCTGTTATATTAATTTGCACAAGGGAAAAAATATTTTTAAAGAGGTGATTTTTTATGAATAATTCAAAAGGCTATAAACCGCCCATACCCCATAACGGAAAAAAAGTAAACGATTGGGAAACCCTGCGCCCCTATGTGGAAATGGCGGCTCCGCCACTTACAGAAACAATTGCAAGCAAAACAGAAGAAATCGCAAAAATAAATCCCAAATGGGGTTTTGGATACCAGGCGGAAGTTTCCGGCGCAAATTCCACAAACGACCCGAACAAACAATAAGCAAAACCCGTGCTCGAAAATTTGAGCACGGGTTTTGTCCGTGAGCACGGAGGAAAAATGGATAAAAAGAAGTACGAATATCTTGCCGGAAAAATCGCGCCAACCCAAAAAGAATATCGCTCCAAAGCGGCAAAAAACGGAGAAAGAATTTCTCCTACCTGGATGCCGGACGATATAGGAACAGAAAATTTTGATAAAAGCAGCGGTACGGCATATCTGAGAAAAATAAAATAGCAAAAAAAGCAGGTGTTTTGTAAAAACACCTGCTTTTTTATTAATAATGATTTGCCCATTCAAAAAAGATTTTTTCTGCTTCTTCCTCATCTCCGGGGAAGCCCCAAACGGATATTTCGTAAAGAATATTTTTTTTAAGGATATATCCGCAAAGCACAAATTCTTTGGGATCTTCTTCTGATTGATATTTGGGAATATTTGTTACCAAAAGACATTCGGTGCCGCTTTTAAGAGTGATATATTCTTCGGTTGATTCCATGGGATACCAAAAACCGTATCCGCTGGGAAACTTCCTCCAGTTATAACGGTCATCTTCTTTTATAAGAACGGTAAAACTGTTGTTTATGATCATATCATCATTTAAATAAGAAGATGCCACCATTACTTCTTCCACTTTTACGGGGTCTTTGTACCCGGTTACGGAAAGCCAGGTTATATCGTGGTCATAATCAAATTTTGGATATATGATTTCTTCGCAACCGATAATATCAAGGGCCTCTTCCGGACCTTCGCGGAACGCTTTGCGCCATGTTCCGTGAGATATGTGAAATTCGCAGGCGTTTGGTGCGTTTTTCTTGCAATCGGGACATCCCGCGGCCCAGTCAACGGATTTTGCAAGGCCTTCCTTCGCTTCGGCAAATCTTTTTCCAAAAACATCTTCCGAAAGATATTCTTCTTCTATTTCAACCTTAAAATAATAATTGGTTTTGTGCCTGCTGCTGAAATCAATTCCGTTTCCGATGAACTTGATATCAAAAACTTCTGCAACAACCACCGTTGCGCTTATTGCGATTATGCAGAAGCAGGCGGCAAGGGCGGCCCATTTTTTAAAAGGAACAAAGCGGCGCGGCTTTGATTCTTCCATAACCTCGTTAACGTATTTTTCATCGATTTCTCCGAGGATTTTTGTGAATTTTTCTTCTTTCATAACTCAAATCCCCTTTCTTTAAGGTGTTTTTTAAGTTTGGCTCTTGTGCGGGTAAGGGTGTTGTGAACAAAAAAACTGTTTTTGCCGCAGATGAGAGAAATTTCTTCCGTGCTTTTAAAAAACCAATACCTTGCCACAAAAACTTTTCTCTTTTCTGCAGGCAAAGTGCCAAGAAAATCGTTTATCGCCGCAATAAGCTCCCTTTGCTCCGCTTCCTGCTCCGGGTTTTCTGTGCCGGAAACAAATTCGCAGATTTCTTCAAGCACGGCGGCGGTTTCGGTTCCGCCGCGTTTTTCCGCAGTGTTTTTTCTGTATCGGTTAAGGGCAATATTTCTTGCGATTTTTCCTATATAGGCAGAAAGAGAATCCGGCCTTTGGGGCGGAATATTGTTCCAAACAGCAAGCAGAGCATCGTTAAGACATTCTTTTGCGTCTTCTTCTGTTCCAAGAATGTTTTTTGCAACAGAAAGACAATATGCACCGTATTTTCGCTCCGTTTCCGGAATGGCATCTTCGCTGCGGTTAAAATAAAGTTCTATTATTTTGCAGTCTTCCAAGTGCACCCTCCTTTCCGTTTTTTTTAAAGGCCTTCAACCATAAAGTAGCGTTTAAAGAAGAAAAAGTTCACATTTATTTTAAAAAATTTATAAAAAAGCTCTCTTTTTTAAAAAAGAGAGCCGCTGTTTATTCAAAATCGTTTTCCGGCTTAGGAAGGCTCCATTGGTATTTTGCGGCCAAAAGGCGCAGAACCAAAACAGAAAAAGCTCCGCCGATGATTGCCGCCGATTGACCAAAAAGCTTCCACAGCAGAATACATACAACAGCGCCGATTATGGAAGCGCTGGCATAAAAATGCTTTACCAGAACGGCAGGGGTATTCTGCGCAAGAATATCCCGAAGGATTCCGCCGCCGCAGCCGGTTATAACACCCACAAAAATCAGCAGAAACCAACTGCTGCTGTGCCCGGCAATATATGCGGTTTCTATGCCAACCACGGTAAAAATTCCAAGTCCTATGGAATCCATCAAAAGCAAAAACTTATCGTAAAGCCCGGGTTTGGCAAACAAAAAGCGCCTTATGGCGGGAACAAAGGCCGCAACGGATACAATTATCGCGACAGTGGCATAAACCGGATTTTTAAACGTTGCCGGCGGCGTTATTCCAAGCACAAGGTCGCGGATAACTCCGCCGCCCACCGCTGTTACAAGCCCAAGCACCGCAACGCCGAATATATCCATTTTTTTGGAAAGCGCAACCATCGCGCCGGAAAGTGCAAAGGCAACTGTTCCCAAAAGTTCAAACAAAAGCAAAAGATTCTGTGGCATAAAAAAGCTCCGTAAAAATGATTTATGGTACGATTATATCAAAACTGTCCGGCTCTTGCAACAAAAAGCGGCACCGAAAAAACGGTGCCGCTTTTATCATTTGTTTTTAAGCTTTTCCACAAGGGCGCGGATGGCGTTTCCGCGGTGGCTGATTTTATTTTTAATTTCCGGATCCAGTTCCGCAGTGGTGCAGCCGTATTCCGGAAGATAAAAATAAGGGTCATAGCCAAAGCCGTTGGTGCCTGCGCGGTTTTCGGTTATTTCTCCGTTAAGATATCCTTCGGCAGAAATGCTGCTGCCGTCCGGATAAACAAGCACGATGGCGCAGGTATAATGAGCTTTTTTGTTTTCTTTATCACGCAGTTTTTCAAGAAGAAGCCGGTTGTTTGCTTCGTCATCGCCATGGTGTCCGCAAAAACGGGCGGAATAAATTCCCGGTGCGCCGTCCAATGCGTCGGCACAGATTCCGCTGTCGTCCGCAATGGCACAGCAGCCGGAAATTTCTGCTATCTCTCTTGCTTTTTTCTCTGCGTTTTCAAGAAAAGTGGAACCGTCCTCGATGGTTTCGTGGTCGATGCCCGCCTCTTTAAGAGAGAGAATCTCATCAAAATATTCGCCGAGGATGGCCTTCATTTCCACAAGCTTGTGAGCGTTGTTCGATGCGATTATAAGCTTCATACAAAAATTCTCCGATCAGAAAAGTCCGGTGATTTTGCCGTTTTCATCAACGTCTATTCTTTCTGCTGCCGGAACTTTGGGAAGACCGGGCATGGTAAGAATATCGCCGGTAAGAACTACGATGAAGCCTGCGCCTGCAGAAATCTTTACGTTTTTGATTGTTACTTTAAAGCCTTCCGGTGCGCCAAGTTTAGTGGGATCATCAGAGAAGCTGTACTGGGTTTTTGCAATGCAGACAGGAACATTATCATAACCAAGTTTGGTAAGCTGTTCGATCTGTTTTTTTGCATTGGGCATAATGGTGATGCCTTCGCCGCCGTAAACTTTTTTAACAACGGATTCAATTTTTTCTTCGATGGAGCAATCAAGACCATAAGAGAAGGTAAAATCGCCTTTTTCTTCTTCGCAAAGACGAACAACTTCTCTTGCAAGAGCTTCGCCGCCTTTGCCGCCTTCTGCCCAAACGGTGGAAAGAACAACGTTTACGCCAAGTTCCTTGCATTTTTCGATGATGAAGTTAACTTCGTTATCGGTATCGGTGGGGAAACGGTTTACCGCAACAACACAGGGAAGTTTATAAACGTTTTTGATGTTGGAAACGTGGCGGAGAAGGTTCGGGATACCTTTTTCAAGAGCCTCAAGGTCTTCAAAACCAAGTTCTTTTTTATCGCGGCCGCCGTGCATTTTAAGAGCGCGGATGGTTGCAACGATAACAACCGCATCGGGGGTAAGGCCGGCCATGCGGCATTTGATATCAAGGAATTTTTCTGCGCCAAGGTCTGCGCCAAAGCCTGCTTCGGTAACGGTATAATCGCCCATTTTAAGAGCAAGCTTGGTTGCCATAACAGAGTTGCAGCCGTGTGCAATATTTGCAAAAGGTCCGCCGTGAACAAAAGCCGGGGTGCCTTCAAGGGTCTGAACAAGGTTGGGTTTGATTGCGTCTTTAAGAAGAGCGGTCATTGCGCCGGCTGCGTTAAGCTGTCCGCAGGTTACGGGTTTGTCGTCATAGGTATAACCGACGATAATTCTGGAAAGACGTTCTTTAAGGTCGGTGATGGAGTTGGAAAGGCAAAGAACAGCCATAATTTCGCTTGCAACGGTAATATCAAAACCGTCTTCGCGCGGAACGCCGTTTGCTTTGCCACCCATACCGTCAACAACAAAACGAAGCTGGCGGTCGTTCATATCAACACAGCGTTTCCAGGTGATTTTGCGAACGTCAATTCCAAGAGCGTTGCCCTGCTGGATGTGGTTATCAAGCATTGCCGCCAAAAGGTTGTTTGCCGCGCCGATGGCGTGGAAGTCGCCGGTAAAGTGGAGGTTGATATCTTCCATGGGAACAACCTGTGCATAACCGCCGCCTGCTGCGCCGCCTTTAACGCCGAAAACCGGTCCAAGGGAAGGTTCGCGCAGAGCAACGGTAACGTCTTTGCCGATTCGTTTAAGACCGTCTGCAAGACCGACGGTGGTGGTGGTTTTGCCTTCGCCGGCAGGAGTGGGAGAAATTGCGGTTACAAGAATAAGCTTGCCGTTTTCACGGTCGGTTTCCGCAAGAAGCTTGGGATCGATTTTTGCTTTGTATTTGCCGTACTGTTCAAGATATTTTTCATCAACATGGGCAAGCTTTGCAATCTCGGTGATAGGCTTCATTTCGCAAGCCTGGGCGATCTCAATATCGGTTTTGAATTCCATTGGGGCATCCTCCTGTTAATATAAAATTATTTAAAATATTTAACTGCTGCTTCAAACATACGAATATCATATTCGCCGGGAACGTTTGCGTAAAGGTTAGAACCAATACGTTCCGCATGACCCATCTTACCAAAGACTCTGCCGTCCGGAGAAGTTATACCCTCGATTGCATACAGGGAATCGTTGGGGTTAAAGCGAACGTCGCCGGTTGCGTTGCCCTCAAGGTCAACATACTGAGTTGCTATCTGTCCGTTTTCGGCAAGCTTGCGGATAAGCTCTTCATCCGCAATAAATCTGCCCTCGCCGTGAGAAATCGGAACGGTATAAACGTCGCCCACGTTGGTAAGAGAAAGCCAAGGAGATTTGTTGGAAGCGATTCTGGTATGAACGATTCTGGATTGGTGGCGTGCAATGGTATTAAATGTAAGGGTCGGGCAGTTTTCATCGGTATCGATGATTTTGCCGTAAGGAACAAGTCCAAGTTTTATAAGAGCCTGGAAGCCGTTGCAGATACCGCACATAAGTCCTTCGCGGTTATCAAGAAGATCTGTTACGCCTTCTTTGATAAGTCCATTGCGGAAGAATGCGGTAATAAATTTCGCGGAGCCATCGGGTTCATCGCCGCCGGAAAAACCGCCGGGAATGAAGATCATCTGGGATTCTTTGATTTTTTCTGCAAAAGCTTCAATGCTTCTGTGGATTCCCTCTGCGGAAAGGTTGTTGATTACCATGATTTCGGGTTCCGCGCCTGCATCGCGCACTGCTTTTGCGCTGTCAAATTCGCAGTTTGTGCCCGGGAACGCAGGGATAAGAACCTTGGGTTTTGCAACCTTTATTGCAGGAGCTTTCCATTCGCTTACGCTGTAATTAAAGTTCTCCATGGGAGAATTGCTGTTCGGAATGTTGCAGCTGAATACGCTTTCAAGCTTGCCTTCGTAAATATCAAGCATTTCGCAAAGGCAAAGTTTTTCTTCACCAAGAACGATTTGCTGTTCATCGGTGGTTTCACCAAGAACGCGTTCGCCGACATCTTCGGTAACCTCAAGAACGAAGGAACCGTAGGAATATCCAAAGAGTTCTTCTACGGTAACGTCGTCGGCAAATTTAAAGCCGATGGAGTTGCCAAAGCACATCTTCATAACAGCTTCCGCAATGCCGCCCATGCCGGGAGTATATGCCGCAACTGCTTTTCCGCTGCGGAAAAGTCCGGTGACTTTATCAAAAACCGCAAGAAGAGAAGAAGTTTCCGGAAGTCCGTTTTCGTCATATTCCGGCTTAAGCACGATAACTTTGTGACCCGCTGCCTTAAATTCGGGAGAAACAACCTCGGTCGCCTTGCCGGTGGTTACGGCAAAGGAAACAAGGGTCGGAGGAACATGAATATCCTCAAAAGTTCCGCTCATAGAGTCTTTACCGCCTATGGCGCCCACGCCAAGGTTTTTCTGGGCTTCAAAAGCTCCAAGAAGCGCCGCAAGGGGTTTGCCCCAGCGTCTGGAATTTTTGCCGAGTTTTTCAAAATACTCCTGGAAGGTAAGATATACATCTTCGAAGGAAGCACCGGTTGCCACAAGTTTTGCAACAGATTCTACAACGGCAAGGTACGCGCCGTGATAGGGACTCTGTTCGGTGATAAAGGGGTTATATCCCCAGGACATATAAGAACAATCGTCGGTGTGCTTTTTCTCGATGGAAATTTTCTGGACCATTGCCTGAATAGGAGTGATCTGATTTTTTCCGCCGAAAGGCATAAGAATGGTGCCTGCGCCGATGGTGGAATCGAATCTTTCGGAAAGACCGCGTTTGGAACAAACGTTAAGGTCACCGGCAAGAGCTTTATAGTTTTCGGTGAAAGTTCCGGTTACTTTTTTCAGTTCAAAGGCGGGTTTTGCGGTTTCAACATCAATGTGTTTTTCCGCGCCGTTGGAATCAAGGAATGCTCTGCTTACGTCAACAATGGTCTTGCCGTTCCAGTTCATAACAAGTCTGGGTTCTTCGGTTACAACCGCAACTTTTGTTGCCATAAGGTTTTCTTTTTCTGCAAGGGCAAGGAATTTTTCAAGATTTTCGGCTTCGATCACAACTGCCATTCTTTCCTGAGATTCGGAAATTGCAAGTTCTGTGCCGTCAAGGCCTTCGTATTTTTTCGGAACCGCATTAAGGTCGATATTAAGGCCGTCTGCAAGTTCGCCGATGGCAACGGAAACACCGCCGGCGCCAAAGTCGTTGCAGCGTTTTATCATACGGCAGGCTTCATAGTTGCGGAAAAGACGCTGGAGTTTTCTTTCTTCCGGAGCGTTACCTTTCTGAACTTCCGCGCCGCAGCTTTCGAGGGATTTGGAAGTATGGGATTTGGAAGAACCGGTTGCGCCGCCGCAGCCATCTCTTCCGGTTGCGCCGCCAAGAAGAATTACGATATCTCCGGGGCAGGGTCTTTCTCTGCGAACGTTTTCCTGAGGAGCCGCAGCGATAACCGCGCCGATTTCCATGCGTTTTGCAGCATAGCCATCGTGATAAATTTCATCAACAATGCCGGTGGCAAGGCCGATCTGGTTGCCGTAAGAGGCATATCCGGCCGCCGCAGTGGTAACGATTTTTCTCTGTGGAAGTTTTCCCTTAATGGTTTCGCTTACGGGTTTAAGCGGATCCGCCGCACCGGTAAGGCGCATTGCGCCGTAAACATAGGAACGTCCGGAAAGCGGATCGCGGATAGCGCCGCCCACGCAGGTTGCCGCGCCGCCGAAAGGTTCGATTTCGGTGGGGTGGTTGTGGGTTTCGTTTTTGAAGAGAAGAAGCCAGGGTTCTTTTTTGCCGTCGGCTTCAATTTCGATTTTAACGGTGCAGGCGTTTATCTCTTCGGATTCGTCAAGCTTATCGAGTTTTCCGTGTTTTTTAAGATATTTTACCGCAAGGGTGCCGATATCCATAAGGCAAACGGGCTTTTTGCGGCCAAGTTCTTCACGGGTAGCAATATAATCTTCGTATGCCTTTTGGAGAAGTTCGTCCTCGAATTTTACGGAATCTATGGTTGTGTTAAAAGTGGTGTGGCGGCAATGGTCGGACCAATAGGTATCGATCATGCGGATCTCGGTAATGGTGGGATCGCGATCCTCGCTGCGGAAATATTCCTGGCAGAATTCCAGGTCGTCCGCATCCATTGCAAGACCGTATTTTTCAACAAAGGCTTCGACTTCTTCTCTCTTGAGTTCGCAAAAGCCTTCAAGAGTTGCAACTTCAGTGGGAATGTTATATTCGATTGCAAGGGTTTCGGGTTTTTCAAAGCCGGCTTCTCTTGCCTCAACCGGGTTGATTACGTATTTTTTGATTTCAGCAATTTCGGAATCGGAAAGTTCGCCGTAAAGAGCATAAACTTTTGCGGTGCGGATAGTGGGTCTTTCGCCCTGAGAGATTATCTGGATGCACTGTGCGGCAGAATCCGCTCTTTGGTCAAACTGGCCGGGAAGGTATTCAACCGCAAAGGCAACAGCGCCGGAAAGATCGATCTCTTCGGTGACGATATCCAGCTGGGGTTCGGAAAAAACGGTCTTTTTGGCGTAATCAAAAAGTTCTTCGGTAATGTTTTCTGCGTCATAACGATTTATAACGCGGACATCCGTAAGGTCTTTGATTCCGAGAAGAGTTACTGCATCATTGAAAAGGGATTTTGCTTCGTTGGCAAGTTCCTTTTTCTTTTCCACATAAACACGATATACCAATTTATTTTTCCTCCTTTGCTGCAAGGGCGCGTGCGCCGATATCATGGCGATAGAAGGCGTTTTCAAAATGGATTTTTTCCACAAGGGAATAAGAAGCTTTTATAGCTTCGGGAAGAGTTTCTTCAACAGCGGTAACGCCAAGAACTCTTCCGCCGGAGGTTACAAGTTTTTCGTCTTTAATTGCGCCGCCGGCAACATATACGTTATCGGCAACTTCTTCGGGAATGGTGATTTCGTAACCTTTTTCATAATGTTCCGGATAACCTTCCGAAGCCATAATTACACAGCAGGCGTTTTTATTGCTGAATTTTACCTCGATTTCGGAAAGGCGTTCTTCGGTAACAGCTTTCATAACAGTAAGAAGGTCGCTTTCAAGAAGCGGAAGAACAACCTGGGTTTCCGGGTCACCGAAACGGCAGTTATATTCAATAACCTTCGGGCCTTTGGGGGTAAGCATAAGTCCGAAATAAAGGCAGCCTTTAAAAGTTCTGCCTTCCGCGTTCATTGCGTTGATGGTGGGAAGGAAGATTTTTTCCATGCACTCTTTTGCAATTTCTTCGGTGTAATAAGGGTTCGGAGCAACAGTACCCATACCGCCGGTGTTAAGACCGGTGTCGTTATCGTGGGCGCGTTTGTGGTCCATGGAGGAAATCATCGGAACAACGGTTTTTCCGTCGGTGAAAGAAAGAACGGAAACTTCCGGGCCGGTGAGGAATTCTTCGATTACGATGTTATCGCCGCTTTTGCCGAAAACCTTGTCCTCCATCATGGAACGAACAGCTTCTTTTGCGGCTTCGCGGGTTTCGGCAATAATAACGCCTTTGCCAAGGGCAAGGCCGTCCGCTTTGATAACGGTGGGTATGGGTGCGGTTTTAAGATATTCCAAAGCGGCTTCCATATCGTTGAATACTTCGTATTCAGCGGTGGGAATGCCGTATTTTTTCATAAGGTCTTTGGAAAAAACTTTGCTGCCTTCGATGATAGCGGCGTTTGCTCTGGGTCCAAAGCAGGGAATACCCTTTGCTTCAAGAGCATCTACCGCGCCAAGAACAAGCGGGTCATCCGGTGCGACGATTGCATAATCGACCTTGTGTTCAACGGCAAATTCGGTGATGGCTTCGATATCCTTTGCACCGATCGCAACGCATTCGGCATCGGCGGCGATGCCGCCGTTGCCGGGAAGTGCATAGATTTTGGTAACTTCGCTGTTTTCTTTGATTTTTTTGATTATTGCATGTTCGCGGCCGCCGCCGCCAACTACTAAAACTTCCATAAATAAAAGCCTCCGTTAACGGATTTTAAAAATTAATGGTGGAAGAGACGCATTCCGGTGAAGGACATAACCATGTCATATTTGTTGCAGCATTCGATAACTGCATCGTCGCGAATGGAGCCGCCGGGTTCTGCGATATATTTTACGCCGCTGCGTTTTGCTCTTTCAATGTTATCGCTGAAGGGGAAGAATGCGTCGGAACCAAGAGCAACGCCTTCGCGAGTTGCAAGAAAAGCTTTGGCTTCTTCATCGGTAAGAGGAGCGGGCTGTTCGGTAAAGTATTTCTGCCAGTTGCCGTCTGCGCAAACATCTTCTTCGTTTTTGTTGATGTAACCGTCGATTACGTTGTCGCGGTCGGGGCGGCCAAGTTCCGGTTTAAAGGGAAGGTTAAGAACTTTTTCGTGCTGGCGGAGGAACCAGGTATCCGCTTTGGTACCTGCAAGGCGGGTGCAGTGGATTCTGGACTGCTGGCCTGCGCCAACGCCGATAGCCTGTCCGTCAACGGCATAGCAAACGGAGTTGGACTGGGTGTATTTAAGGGTGATAAGAGCAACAATAAGGTCGCGTACTGCGCTTTCGGGCATATCTTTGTTTTCGGTTACGATGTTTTTAAGAAGGTCGGCATCGATTTTAAAGTTATTTCTGCCCTGTTCAAAGGTAATGCCGAAAACATGTTTGTGTTCGGTAACCTCCGGAACATAATCAGGGTCGATTTTAACGATGTTGTATCCGCCTTTGCGTTTGGATTTAAGAATTTCCAGTGCTTCGGGTTCATAACCGGGAGCGATAACGCCGTCGGAAACCTCGCGTTTGATCATAAGAGCGGTGGTAACGTCGCAAACGTCAGAAAGCGCTACCCAGTCGCCGAAGGAGCACATTCTGTCGGTGCCGCGTGCTCTTGCATAAGCGCAGGCAAGCGGAGATTCATCAAGACCTTCGATATCATCTACAAAGCAGGCTTTTTTAAGGTCATCGGAAAGGGGAATGCCGACTGCGGCAGAAGTGGGGCTTACGTGTTTAAAAGAGGTTACTGCCGGCATTCCAAGAGCTTCTTTAAGCTCTTTTACAAGCTGCCAGCTGTTGAATGCATCAAGAAAGTTGATAAAACCGGGGCGGCCGTTAAGGATTTCGATAGGAAGATCCTCGCCGTTATCCATAAAAATTCTGGAAGGTTTCTGGTTGGGGTTGCAACCGTATTTAAGTTCAAATTCTTTCATCTCACGCTGCTCCTTTTATGTTATTTATTTTTATTGATAAGTCTGTTTTCTGCTTCGCCGGTTGCAAGGTCAACATAGCGAACATAAAGAGAGATTTTGTTGTCTTCGTTAAGTGCGTTCCAAAGGGATTCGGTGAATTCGTCAATGGAATCGGGGATTGCAACTCTTTCCGGTTCACCCTGGAAGGTGGGAATGGGGTTGCCGTCGCAAACGTATGTGTGGATAAAGTGGCCAAGACCGGGAAGTGCCGGATAATCAAAAGTGTATCTGTTGCAGGCGGTGCCTTCGGCATCGGCAGATTTAAGAATGCTCATCTGGTAGGAAAAATCTCCGCAGCAGAAGGTTGCCATACCGCTGATTCTGGGAGTAAGGTTCGGAGCATCCGGTTCAAATTCGCGGGTGGCAAGGCTGCCGGAAAAAGTTCCGCCGCATTTAATACCATTATAAATGGTATCGGTCTGGTCGCCGTTGGTTACGATAAGTTTGTTGCCAAGCTGACGAAGTGCCGCATAGATTATAAGGCTGG
>SVNB01000038.1 GCA_015067125.1 Oscillospiraceae bacterium | reverse complement strand
GGATTCGAAGTTGGTGATTTCGGAAACATCGTGGCCGGCTGCTTTAAGAAGAGCGTTGTTTACGATGATACCATAGCATTCATAGCAGTAACCGATGGAAACGAGTTTGCCGTCTTCATCATATACATTGTATGCCTCGGTGGAAAGTTCGTTAGCGATAGGGGTGCCGGTAAGATCAAGGCAATAATCGCCCCAGGTGGGAACACCGTTGGGAGATACTACAAAGATGGTAGGAGCATTGCTCTTATCCATTTCTGCGGTAAGGGTTTCGCTGTAGGTACCGGAAGCAGCGGTTTCTACTTTTACTTCGACGCCGGTTTCTGCGGTGTACATTGCAGCGATTTCTTTAAGTGCCTCGTCAGATTCGGGTTTGAAGTTGAGCCAGTAAACAGAACCGGTTGCGGTTTCGCCGTTAGGTTCGTCGCTGGGCTCATCGACAGGTTCTTCGTTGCCGCAAGCAGCAAAAGAAAGAACCATTACGAGGGCAAGAAGCATAGCAAGAAGCTTTTTCATTGTTTTTTCCTCCTAAGAATATCTTTCGGGATTTTCCCAATTTTTGAATGTTGGAAACGATTCCAACGTTTCCAACAAACTATATTACTCTCCCCTTTTGTTTTTTTCAACAGCTTTAAAAAACTTCTGCGTTTTTCCTAACCAAAGCGGCTTTTATTTGTTGATTTTGCCCAGAAGTTTTTTCATTTTTTTACCATTTTTACGAATTTTGCAATATTTTACGGCATATATAGAAACCAGATGCCAAATTTGCGCCTGTTTTTTGGTATTTTTGCAAAATTATTGCGCATCCGGCTTTTTTTCAAACAAAATCACCAAAAAACTGTGTAAATTACTATGAATTGCCGCTAATTGAAATTTTATTCACGCGGTGGTATCATTATGTTAATTATGTTATTCGTATTTCTACTCCACCAAATAGAATGCGGAAACAAAAAAGGAGGATATTTTTACCGCCGGCTTGCGGTGCGGCAGTGTGGAGACCTGCCGTAATGCCCTGTTCAGCTTTGCCTGTCCGGGCGAGGACATTCATCCGGGAGCGGGAATGTTTAAAGCCGATTTTATGTCAACTGTAACCCTTAAAAATGTCAAAAAGATCTATCCCTTCAACGGCGATGACCTTAAAAAGGTAAAAAAAGGCGAAAAACTTAAAACCAACCTTGAAGTAACCGACGAAGGCATTGTTGCCGTTCACGAATTCAACCTTGAAATAAAGGATAAAGAATTCATCGTTCTTGTCGGACCTTCCGGCTGCGGCAAATCCACCACCCTTCGTATGATCGCGGGCCTTGAAGAAATTTCCGACGGCGATCTTTTCATCGGCGACCAGCGTATGAACGACGTTGCACCCAAAGACCGCGATATCGCAATGGTTTTCCAGAACTACGCACTTTATCCCCACATGACTGTTTACGAAAACCTTGCTTTCGCCCTTAAACTCCGCCATACTCCCAAAGAAGAGATAGACGCAAAAGTTAAGGAAGCAGCAGAAATCCTCGATATCACCCAGTTCCTCGGCAGAAAGCCGAAGGCTCTTTCCGGCGGTCAGCGCCAGCGTGTTGCCATCGGCCGCGCAATCGTCCGCGATCCCCAGGTTATGCTTATGGACGAACCGCTTTCCAACCTTGATGCAAAGCTTCGCAACCAGATGCGCGCAGAAATCATCAAACTCCGCCAGCGCATCAACACCACCTTTATTTATGTAACCCACGACCAGACCGAAGCTATGACCCTTGGCGACAGAATCGTTATTATGAGCGAAGGCCACATCCAGCAGATCGGCACTCCTCAGGAAGTATTCAACCGCCCCGCAAACCTTTATGTTGCAGGCTTCATCGGTTCTCCTCAAATGAACTTCTTCGATGCAAAGCTTCTTAAAAAAGACGGCGTATATTCCGTTCTTCTTGATGGTTACGAAGTTGTTCTTCCCGAAGATAAACAGGCTCTTCTTACCGAAAAAGGCGTTGAAGAACAGGATATCACCCTTGGCGTTCGTCCGGAACATATTGTTCTTTCCGATGAAGGCGTAAAGGCAAATATCGAAGTTTCCGAAATGATGGGTTCTTCCGTACATCTTCACGTAAAAGCGGTTGATCAGGACGTTATCATCATCGTAAACACCATCGCTATGACCGACAGCGAAGTAAGCGACCTTAGCTTTGGCAAAGAAGTACATTTCAGCTTCGGCGGCAACAACTGCCACCTCTTCGATAAAGAAACCACCAAAAACCTTATCTATTAATATTTTTCCAAGGCAGATTTCCCCGGCTGCAAAAAGCTTGCGGCCGGGATTTGCTTGTTACCACATATTTATATTCGCCGGAATTTTTCCGGCAGTTAAGAGGCTTTTATGAACGAAAGAAAAACCGGCGTTCTGCTGCATATATCTTCCCTTCCTTCTCCGTACGGAATCGGAACTTTTGGCAGAAGCGCCTATGAATTTGTTGATTTTCTTGTTTCCGCCGGCCAGACCTATTGGCAGCTTCTGCCCCTTGGCCCCACCAGCTACGGAGATTCTCCCTATCAGGCTTTTTCCACTTTTGCGGGCAACCCCTATTTTATAGACCTTGATTTTCTTAACATAGACGGTTTTCTTGAAAAAGAAGATTTTGAAAATCTTGACTGGGGCACAAACCCCATGTACGTGGATTATGCCCACATTTATGAAAACCGTTTTGCCGTTCTTCGCAAGGTATATAAAAATTTCCTTAAAAAAGGAAACGTTGCCGCTCTTGATGAATATTGCGAAGCAAACAAAGACTGGCTGGAAGGCTATGCTCTTTTCATGTCGCTTAAAGATGCTCACGGCGGCAAAAGCTGGCGCGAATGGGAAACCCCGTATTATTCCCGCGATGAAAAGGCACTTGCGGAATTTTCCGAAAAACATTCCGATGAGTTGGGATTCTGGAAATTCCTTCAATACGAATTTAACCGCCAGTGGTTCAACCTTAAAAACTATGCCAACGAACGCGGCATAAAAATCATCGGCGACCTTCCTATTTATGTTTCCGATGACAGCAGCGACGTCTGGGCAAACCCGGAACTTTTCGATTTTGATGAAGAAAGACGTCCCCGCTGTGTTGCGGGCTGCCCGCCGGATGCTTTTTCCGTTGACGGCCAGCTTTGGGGCAACCCGGTTTATAACTGGGAATATAACAAAGAAACCGGCTATGAATGGTGGATAGAACGCCTTACCGCCTGCAGCAGAATTTATGATATTCTTCGCATAGACCACTTCCGCGGTTTTGCCGGATATTACTGCATTCCCTATGGCGAACCCACCGCCAGAAACGGCGAATGGAAAAAAGGCCCCGGTATGGATCTTTTCAGCGTTGTTAAAAACGCTCTTCCGGATTGCCCGATTATTGCAGAGGACCTTGGTTTCCTTACCGATGACGTCCGCCAGCTGCTTAAAGACTGCGGCTTCCCGGGTATGAAGATCCTTCAGTTTGCCTTTGGTGCTGATGACGATGCCAACGACAGCCTTCCGCATAATCTTCTTAAACATTCCGTTTGCTATCCGGGCACCCACGATAACCCCACCGTTGCGGAATGGAAAGAAACCCTTTCCGAAAAAGACCTTGCGTATTGCCTTGACTATATGAACATTGACAAAAACGCCGATTTTGGTGATGCTTTCCTTCGCACCGCACTTGGCACCGTTGCAAACACCTGCGTAATCGCCATGCAGGATTGGCTTGGCCTTGGCAAATACACCCGCATGAACACCCCTTCCACTTCCTCCGGCAACTGGCAGTGGCGCCTTAAAAAAGGCGAATTTACCGCCGAACTTGCAGAAAGAATGCACAAGCTTGCAAAGCTTTACGGAAGAATCTGATTTCGTGCTCAAAAAAATAAGCCGTGCTCAAATTTTTGAGCACGGCTTTTTTGTTCACGCAAAGCGTTATTCCGGCATATAGCTTATATAATTATATCCGCCGTCCGGCAAAAGTTTTACGGTAAGGGCCATATTATAATCTTCCTCGTATTCCTGTTCATAATCCATTGTAAGATGCAGAATCACCCCGTCTTCCGTTTCTTCGGCATCATTAAAAATTATATACGGAACATTTCCGATGCCGCCTCCGCCGCCGATATTATACAAATCATATTCCGGAAAATAAAGTTCCCCTTCCCTAAGTTTTTCTGCCGGAACGCCAAAAAATTTATAAACCGCCGGTTCATAATATTCCGCCGGATACGCCCAGCCGGAAAATTCCGGGTGAGAAAAAAGCTCCGTATGTTCGTATCCGCTGTGATAATTAAGATAGGACATTGCCCATATGAAATATTGGTTTTCATCAAGAGCCGTGCCGTCCTCAAAACCTTCCGTTACGTTATAAAGACTTACTATCTTGTTTACTTTTATCCTGCCGTCAGCCGCTTTGACCGCGCCGAAGTTTAGTATCATTTCTTCATAAAGCGCTTCGGTATCTATATTTTCTTCATAAACGGGCTGTTCCGGTTCTTTTTCTACAATAACGGGTTCCAGTTTTCCGGTGTTTTCCTCCGGCAGTTCTTCCGCGCCGCAGCCGGAAAAAGCAAACGCCAGCGCCAAAATAACAAAAAACAAAACGAACTTTTTCATAGTTTTCTCCTTTATTTATAAATTTTATTCCGGCAGATAGCTTATATAGTTATATCCGCCGTCCGGAAGGAGTTTTACGGTAAGAGCCATATCATAATTCCCGCCGGTGTAGGTATAGTCGAGGGTAAGGTGGAAGATAACGGTGTCGCCGTTTTCTTCGATTTCGTTCACAACAAGAAAAGGAGTTTCGCCGATTCCGCCGCCGTATTCGAGGAAATAACATTCTTTATCGGGATAATAAATTTCGCTTTCGCGAAGTTTTTCGGCGGGGATACCGAAATATTTGTAAACTTCGGCTTCAAAATATTCCGCAGAAAGTGCATGCAATTTTTCGGTGTATCCGGGAACGGAAATTTCTATCCTTTCCTCTCTCGGAGTATTGGACATGATCCAGCAGTAAATTCCTTCGGCGTATTCTTCCGTAAAGACGCTTCCGTTCGTGTTGTAATAAAGGCTTATGCCTTTTTCCACCATAAGTTTTCCGTAATCATTGACCCGTGCGCCGAAGTTTAACAGGATATCTTCGTAAAGCTTGGGAAGTCCGGTATCTTTTTCCGGAATTTCGATTTTAATGACTTCGGCGGAATCAAAAGTTTCGGTATAACCGCGGTTAATGGTATAGCTTTTTATGGTAAGGTAACAGGGGAAATATTCTCCTTCTTCAAGTTTGGGAATATTTTCGGTTGCCGGACCCTCTATCAAAAATTCCTGCCGGAAATTGGCAAGGTTTTCAGAAACAAGAACGGGCATTTTTCGCAGTCGTCATGGTCGATTATGGTGAACTGATATCCCGCTCCGTTATAAGGATTAAGGTCTATGTACCCGGTAAGCCTTATTTCTCCGGAAAAAGTTGCGCTGACGGAAGTATAAAATCCTTCGCCTTTTTCTTCGTCTTTGTACGCATTCAGTTTTTCAAGGGTCCAGATATCAAGGGAATCGCCTTTGGAAAGCATTTTTTCTTTTCCGTTATATCCGATTTTAAAGCCTGCTTTTTCGGCTTTTGGCGGAACTTCTGATTTTTCGTCGAGGTATTCGATGCTTACAACGTCAAAACCGTCCATGCCCATGCGCGGCGCACGGTTAAGAGAAAAACCGCTTACGGTAATGCGTACGTTTGCGCTTTCTTCAAAATCAAGGCTCGGAAGATTTTCAAACTCCTCCGGAAAACGGAGGAAGAAGCCGGGCCTTATTTCGGAAAAATCTCCGGCAACAAGATAGGGCATTTTTTCAAGTGATGTTTCGTTCGGAATAAAATCATAGCCTTCTTCAACTATTCCGTTGCGCTCGATATATCCTTCAAGGGTCAGGCTGCCTTTAAAATCCGCGCTGATTTCAAAATAATCGCCGTTTTCTTCGCGGTCAATATAAAGTTCCGCTATTTCCCATTCGCCGATTTTATCGCCGACGGAATATTCTTTTTCTTCGCCCTCTGCGCCAAGTTTAAAGGTTATCTTTTCTGCTGCTTCCGGTTCTTTTTCTTCAATCACGGGTTTCAGCTTTCCGGTGTTTTCCTCCGGCAGTTCTTTTGCGCCGCAGCCGGAAAAAGCAAACGCCAGCGCCAAAATAACAAAAAACAAAACGAACTTTTTCATGGTTTTCTCCTTCTTTAAAAAGTCTTTCAACCATAAAGTAACTTTTGCCGCAAAAAACGTTGCAGATTTTTTTAAATTTATTCTTCTGTATAAAAAACGGCAGCAAAAAAAGGCACCTTTGCGGTGCCTTTTTTCTGTTTTATTATTGGTTTAATCCCATTTTGCGTTCATTTCGTTAAGCAGGTCGTGCTGAATATCCCAAAGTTTTTGAGAAAGGTCAACGTAATATTTATGGGGATATTCAAAACGCTTTACCTCGTCCCAAAGACTTTCTATCTGCTCGGCGCAGTATTTTTTGATTTCCGCAAGGGTCGGACATTCATAAACGCATTTTCCGCCTTCAAAAATCGGCACAAGCATTTTCTTTGCCACCACATTGGTAAGGGTCTTTTTCTTCCAGGTGCTGTTGGGGTCAAAAATTTCTATGGGGTTATCGGTATCCGGCGCTTCTTCGTCATAAAGAGCGATATAGTCCGCAACGGCCTTGCCGTTTTCTTTGGAATAGAAGCGATAGAATGTCTTAAAATCCGGAATGGTAATTTTGCCCACGGATTCGCTGATTTTGATAACCGGTTTAAGCTCGCCTTCGCGCTCAACGGCGGCAAGTTTATAAACACAGCCGAAAACCGGATCACTTTTTGCGGTGATAAGGTTTTCGCCTACGCCGAAGCTGTTTATAGAAGCGCCCTGAAGGATAAGGTCGCGGATGATATATTCATCAAGGGAGTTGGAAGCAACGATTCCGCAATCGGGATAGCCGGCTTCGTCAAGCATTTTTCTTGCCTTTACAGAAAGGTAAGCAATGTCGCCGGAGTCGATTCGGATGCCCTTGGGGCGGATACCTTTGGGTTTAAGAACTTCGTCGAAAACTTTTATCGCGTTGGGAACGCCGGATTTGAGGACGTTATAGGTATCCACAAGCAAAGTGCAGTTGTTTGGATAAGTTTCCGCATAGGCTTTAAAAGCCTCGTATTCCGAACCCATAAGCTGAACCCAGCTGTGGGCCATGGTACCCACTGCCGGAACGCCGTAATCGCGGTCCGCAATGGCGCAGGCCGTTGCGCCAACGCCGCCGATATATGCCGCCCTTGCTCCAAGAATGGCCGCATCGGCATTCTGGGCACGGCGGGAACCAAATTCCATAACCGCTCTTCCGCCGGCCGCACGGACTATTCTGTTTGCTTTGGTTGCAATAAGGCTTTGGTGGTTTGCCATAAGAAGGGTAACGGTTTCTACAAATTGTGCCTGAATAGCCGGTCCTTTTATTACAATGATAGGTTCACGGGGGAAAATCGGTGTTCCTTCCGGAACGCTCCATACGTCGCACTTAAATTCAAAATTGCGCAGATAATCAAGAAAAGTTTCGGAGAAGCATTTTTTGGTACGGAGATACTCGATATCATCTTCGGTGAAACTGAGGTTCTGCATATAGTCGATAAGTTGTTCAAGACCGGCAAAAATTGCAAAACCGCCGTTATCCGGAATGGTACGGAAGAAAACGTCGAAAACCGCAACGGTATCGCCCATGCCCTTTTCAAGATATCCGTTCATCATGGTAAGCTCATAAAAATCGGTGAGCATGCTGAGGTTTCTTTCATCACGTTTCAAAATATTCACTCCTTTTGCCCAAATAATAAAGGGCGGATTTTTTATCCATTTTTAATATTACCACTATATTGTTAATTTTTCAATGCGTCAATTTTACCGAAAACTATTGAAATACATTTTAAATTCACTTATATTTGAAACAAATACAGATTTGAAAGGTAAATTCGGGTTTTATGAACAAAGAAGAACTTCATGATTTTATAAAAAATCAACAGCCGAATATCTGCCAGGTTTCTGCAATCAGGCGCGGCCATTTTGTTTATTCCGATTGCTGGAACGGTTATGAAAAAGAGGACTGCGTTCATATAATGTCCGCCACAAAAAGCATAATGGCTCTGCTCATCGGAATTGCAATCGATAAAGGACAAATCCAAAGCATTGACGACAAAGTTCTGGATTATTTTCCCGATTATAAGATAAAACGCGGCGAAAAAACGATTTGCGATGTCAGCATAAAACACCTGCTTACTATGAGGGCACCTTATAAATGCAAGGGCGACCCCTGGTCGAAAGTCTGTTCAAGCGATAACTGGACTTTTTCCTCCCTTGATTTTTTGGGCGGAAGAAAAGGCCTTACCGATGAATTCAATTATCAGACGGTTTGCCTTCATATTCTTTCCGGAATTTTATTCCGCGCAACAAATATGAAAACGGTAGATTTTGCCAACGAATATCTTTTTGAACCTATTGGAATCAAACCGCACAAAAATTATTATGCCAAAACCGCTGAAGAACATAAACAGTTCACCATAAGCAAAACACCGAAAGAAAACATCTGGTTTTCCGACCCGGAAGGCCTTGGTACTCCCGGATACGGACTTTGTATGTCCGCGGAAGACATGGCAAAAATCGGCCTGCTTTGCCTTAACAAAGGAACCTTCGGCGGGAAACAAATCATATCTTCAAAATGGATTGAAGATATGACAAGGCCAAAAGCCGTTGAAAACAAATATTTCAGAGGAATGGAATACGGTTATCTATGGTGGATAATTGACAGAGAAAAAAACATCTATGCCGCAATCGGAAACAGCGGCAACGTTATTTATATTAACCCCGAAAAGAACATCGTAATTTCTGTTGCTTCCTGTTTTAAGCCAACAATTTTCGACAGAGTTGATTTCATAAGGGAATATATCGAACCGTTTGTTGAAGAAATATAAAAAGAGGAGGCTTCCAGAGCCTCCTCTTTTTGTTTTTAGATAGCGCCGATTCCGCCGATAAATTCGCGCACTCTTTCGTGCTTCGGGTTTTCAAAAATTTCTTCCGGGGTTCCCTCTTCAAGAATTTTTCCTTCGTCCATAAAGATAATTTTATTTGCAACGTCCCTTGCAAAGGTCATTTCGTGAGTTACGACTATCATGGTCATTTTGCTTTCTGCAAGGGATTTTATAACCTTAAGCACTTCGCCGGTAAGTTCCGGGTCAAGGGCGGAAGTAGGCTCGTCAAAGCAAAGAATATCCGGTTTTAAGGCCAGCGCTCTTGCAATGGCAACGCGCTGCTGCTGTCCGCCGGAAAGCTGGTGCGGATAATAATCCAGTTTATCGGAAAGTCCAACCTCCGCAAGAAGCTTTTTCGCTTCGGCTTCTATTTCTGCCTTTATCTGTTTTCTGTTCTGTTTATAACCGGTTTTTTCTTTTTCCAAAAGCTCTTTTGCAAGCATCACGTTGCCAAGAACGGTGTATTGCGGAAAAAGATTAAAGTTCTGGAAAACAAGCCCAAAATGCAGACGCTTTTTGCGGATATCCCCTTCGCTTGCGCCGTTTTTCTGCGAAGCATCAAAAAGAGTTTCGCCGTTAACGATAATTTCTCCCTCGTTTGGAGTTTCGAGAAAGTTTATGCAGCGCAAAAGGGTGGTTTTTCCGTTGCCGGAAGAACCTATAACCGCCATAACGTCGCCTTTTTCAAGAGAAAAATCTATGCCTTTTAAAACTTCCAGTTCTCCAAAGTTCTTTTTTAAGTTTTTTACTTCAAGAATAGCCATTTTTACACCCTAAAATAATCCATTTTCTTTTCAAGCCAGCCAAGGAATATGGTCAGAATTCCGCTGAAGAGCAGATAATAAACGCCGGTAAAAAGCATCGGCCAGATAATTCCTTCGGATTTGATAAAATCCTGTCCGTTCCACATAAGTTCGTAAACGGCAATAACACGAACAAGAGAAGTATCTTTTACAAGGGTGATAACCTCGTTGCCCATGGGCGGAATTATGCGCTTTACCACCTGCAAAAGAACGATTTTGAAAAAGATCTGGCTTTTCGTCATGCCAAGAACTTCTCCGGCCTCGTACTGTCCCTTTGGAATACCTTCTATTCCTCCGCGGTAAATTTCGGAAAAATAGCAGGCATAGTTAAGAATAAACGCGATCATGGCGGCAATAAAACGGCCTGCTGCGCCGCTTCCCCACCAGTTATTATCAAGAATAATTCCCGGTCCGTAATAGATAATGATAAGCTGAAGCATAAGCGGAGTGCCCCTTATAACCCACACCATCATTTTGTTGAACCAGCGGATTATTCCTATGCTGCTCATGGAACCAAGGGCAATAATAAGTCCAAGCGGAATTGCGCCCAAAAGGGTCAGCGCAAATATTTCAAGGGATTTTAAAAATCCTTCGTTAAGCGAAGCAATAACCATGCTTACTTCTGCCCAATCAATAGAAAACTGAAAATCTAACATCTAAAACCTCGTTATTGCACCAACGCAGGGAACACCGAAGCCGATGTTCCCTGCACTGGAAGTATTTGCTTGTAAAAGGGGATTATTTGATAATTACGGATTCCTGTACGCCGTAAAGTTTTGCGGTTTCAAGAACAGTTCCCTCTGCGCAGGCATCTGCCCAGAACTGGTTGAATTTTTCCACAAGGTCACTGCCTTTTCTAAAACCTACTACATATTCTTCGCTGGTAAGAGAAACCGTATAGGTAAGATCCGGATATCCGGTATCTTCGCCTATCATAGCGCCGGCCATAAGAAGGTCGATTACGCAGGCATCGGAAGTTCCTGCCGCAACTTCCATAAGAGCATCGCTCTGGTACGCAACTTCGGTAAAATCAAAACCAAGGGATTCAACGATTTCTTTACCTGCGGAACCGGCTTCTACCGCAAAGGCAAGATCTGCAAGGCTTGCTTCGTCCTGATACTGATCGGCAACATCGGCTTTAACTACAACAACCTGTGCGTTTTTGCAGTAAGGATCTGCGCAGCCCATAGCATCTTTTACTTTGTCGGTAAGGGTCATGCCGTTCCATACAACGTCGATGCTTTTGTTTTCAAGTTCAAAAATTTTGTTATCCCAGTCAATAACGATAAATTCAGCTTCCACGCCAAGATATTCCGCAAATTCTTTTGCCATATCCGCATCAAAACCGATCCATTCGCCGTTTTCGTCTTCAAAATCCATAGGAGCAAAATCTGTGATGCCCACTACGATTTTTCCGTTGTTGGTGATATATTCAAGGTCGGAAGAAGATTCTTCCGCACCGCACGCGGTAAAAGAAAGAGTAAATACAAGTGCAAGTATAACAGCGATAAGTTTTTTCATTTTATGTTCCTCCAAAAGTCATTTTATAGTTTTCTTGATGTTTTTGTTGTTTCTGTAAAAAGCATCAATGTCGGTGTCGTCTGACAGATGAAGGATTTTGCTTTGTTGCGGTCATTTCTTTGGCCTCCGTTTGTTTTACTGTGGTATCATAGTAACACTTTACCACAATAAAGTCAATACTTTTTTATGATTTTTTTAAAATTTTTATTAAATCCCGTTTTTTTATTAATTACCGATGCATTATACATTAAATACTTCCCCTTGAGGGGAAGTGGCATGGCGAAGCCATGACGAAAGGGTGTTTTTTGCCCTCATCAGAGGGAGCCAAACGGAATGGTCAGAACCGTTCCCTACGGTGACATAAAAACGGCGGCCACAAAGGGCCACCCCTACGTTTTGTTGTATGCCCTCCGGGTTACTCGGTAATCCCTCATCCACCGCCGCAAGCGGCGGTCCCCCTTCCCCTCTGGGAAGGCTGCCCTCCGGGTTACTTGTTTGCGGCGGGAGCAAGCCCCCGCCCTACAGTAAATTAGTTGCTTTGCGGAACGGTCCGGACCGTTCCCTACGGCAACATAAAAAACTGGCGGCGGAGTTTTCCTCCGCCGCGCGTTTATTATAATATTAAATTGTGTTATATTTTTTCTTCAAGCCATTTAAGAATATATTTATAAACCTCCTCGCGGCAGTCTTCGTTAAGAATTTCGTGCCGCAGACCGGGATAAAGCTTGCAGGTAAGGTCCTTTACTCCGGCTTTATCAAAAGTTGCGAAAGCGGCTTTAACTCCCTTGCCGCAATCGCCCACCGGGTCTTTTTCTCCGGCAATAAAAAGCACCGGCTTTGTGATATCCATTTTATCCACGTTTTCCTGCTTGCGGATAAATCCTATACCGCCGAGCATATCAAGAAAAAGCCCGACCGTTGCCGGTTCGCCGCACATAGGGTCCGCAATATATCTTTCCACGTTTTCTTCGTTTACAGAAAGCCAGTCCAGCGGAGTGCGAACGTTTTCTATTCCTTTGGTATAGCTTCCGAACGCAAGATTGGTAACAACGTCGTGGGGTTTATCAAAGCCGTTTATGCTGCCGATAATCTTTCCGATTGCTTTTCCGCCGGCAACCAAAGCGCCGCTTTGCTGGCCGGTACCCATAATAACCGCGCCGTCAACGTCGCCGGGATATTTTATTAGATAGGTTCTTGCAAGAAAAGAACCCATGCTGTGTCCCATCAAAAAATACGGAACGTCCGGATATTTTTCTCCGTACGTTTTACGCAGTGTGTGTATATCCGTTACAACCTTATCCCAGCCGTTTTCTTTTGCAAAATAAATATGCGGTGCGCCTTCCGCTATGGATTTTCCGTGGCCGATATGATCTTCGCCCACAACGGCAACGCCGTTTTCCGCAAGAAATTCGGCAAAATCGTTATAGCGGTGAACATATTCCGCTATGCCGTGGGCGATTTGCAGAACAGCCTTCGGCGCGCCTTCCGGCAGCCATTCTTCGCCGTGGATGCTTGTTTTTCCATCGGATGAAGGAAAATAAAAAGAATTGTGAATAATCATGGAAAAATCGCCCTTTCTGTGATATAATTGTAGTGAAAATCACAATATTATAATATCACTTTTCCAAATAAAAAGATAGGGGGTTTTCCGCTTTATGAAAGAATATGTTCTCTCTCTTGATCAGGGCACAACCAGTTCCCGTGCAATAGTTTTTAACCGCGCCGGAAAAATCGTTTCCGTCGGTCAATACCCTTATGAACAGATATATCCGCAGTCCGGCTGGGTGGAACACGACCCGGAACTTATCTGGGAAACCGAACGCATGGCCGCAGAAGATGCCGTAAAAAAAGCGGAAGTGGAAATTTCCGCCATCGGCATTACCAACCAGCGCGAAACCACCATAATCTGGGAAAAATCCACCGGAAAACCCATACATAACGCCATTGTCTGGCAGTGCCGCCGCACAGCTTCTATCTGCGATATGCTTTCTGCCAAAGGTTATGACGAAATGATAACCGAAAAAACAGGCCTTATGATCGACGCCTATTTTTCCGGCACAAAAATAAAATGGATTCTTGACCACGTTCCCGGCGCATGGGAAAAAGCAAAAAACGGCGAACTGCTTTTCGGCACTGTGGAAACCTGGATTATCTGGAAGCTTACCGGCGGCAAAGCCCACGTTACGGATTATTCCAACGCTTCCCGCACCATGCTTTTCAATATCCACACCCTTGAATGGGACGAAGATCTTTGCGAAATGCTTGATATCCCCATGTGTATGCTTCCCAAACCCGTAGGCAACTCCGAACTTTACGGCGTTGTTGCAGAAGGCATTCCCGGGCTCGAAAGTCTTGCCGGCGTTCCCGTTTGCGGTGCTGCCGGTGACCAGCAGGCCGCACTTTTCGGCCAGGGTTGCTTTGATATAGGCGATGCGAAAAACACCTATGGCACCGGCTGTTTTACCCTTATGAATATCGGCGAAAAACCTGTAAGATCCAATTCCGGCCTTGTTACCACCGTTGCATGGAGCATCGGCGGAAAAACCACCTATGCCCTGGAAGGCAGCGTTTTTAACGGCGGTTCCACCATCCAGTGGCTTCGGGACGGCCTTGGCATTATAGATTCCGCACCGGAAGTCAATCCCCTTGCGGAATCTGTAAAAGATTCCGGCGGAGTTATTCTTGTTCCGGCATTCACCGGCCTTGGCGCGCCCCATTGGGATATGTATGCCCGCGGCGCCCTGCTTGGAATCACAAGGGGCACAACAAAAGCGCATATTGCAAGAGCTGCCTTGGAAGGAATAGCCTATCAGGTAACGGATATGATAAACGCCATGAGGAAGGACGCAAACTGCGATATCGCCGTTCTGCACGTTGATGGCGGCGCATCCGTAAGCAACCTTATGATGCAGATACAGTCCGACCTTCTGCGTATTCCCGTAGAGCGCCCGGAAGTTGTGGAAACCACCGCCTTTGGTGCCGCCGCGCTTGCGGGACTTTATGCCGGAGTATGGAACAGCCTTGAAGAAATTGCCGAAGCCCACGAAAGCGAACGCACCTTCTATCCGGAACGCCCCGCCGCCGATGCGGAAAAAGATTATAACCAGTGGAAGCGCGCCGTTGGCAGAGCCTGCGGCTGGGTTGAAAAATAAAATTTTGCGGCGGAGAAAATTTTTCCGCCGCTTTTTGCAACATTTTCCGTTATTTTAAACACTATATGTATGAAAGTTTATTTTTGAGGTAGCCAAATGAAAAAACCTTCTTTGCTTGCGTCAAGTTTTATTGCTTTGGTCGCGGTGCTTCTTCTTTTTATATTTGTAATAAATCCCGTTTTTGCAAAAATAAACGAAAAAGAAAACAAAAACATTCCCGATG